>DASSYJ010000016.1:0-55582 GCA_035703305.1 Ornithinibacter sp.
TCACCGTGTTGAGGACGATGTCGAAGGTGCCGCGGGCGGCGCGCATCGCCTGGGTGTCGCTCGACGCGATGTGGGTCGTGGCACCGAGCGCGCGCGCGTCGTCGGCCTTGGCCATCGAGCGCGAGATCGTCGTCACCGACGCGCCCATGGCCGCGGCGATCTTGACGCCCATGTGACCCAGCCCGCCGACCCCGACGACGGCGACCGCCTTGCCGGTGCCCGCGCCCCACCGCCGCAGCGGCGAGTACGTCGTGATGCCGGCGCAGAGGAGAGGGGCGGCGACGTCGAGCTCCATGCTGTCCGGGATGCGCAGCACGAAGCGCTCGCTGACGACGACCTCCTGGGCATAGCCGCCCATGGTCCACTCGCCGTCGTAGCCCTTCGAGTTGTAGGTGCCCACGGAGGGCTTGGTGCAGAACATCTCCATGCCGTCCTTGCACGGCTCGCACTCCCCGCAGGAGTCGACGAGGCAGCCCACACCCACGCGGTCCCCGACCGCGTGGCGGGTGACGTCCTCCCCGACCTCCACGACGGTGCCGGCGATCTCGTGGCCGACGGTGAGCGGGAAGTGCGCAGGCCCCCACTCCTCGCGGACGGTGTGGATGTCGGAGTGGCAGATCCCGGCATACGCGATGGCGATGCGGATGTCGTCGGGTCGCAGGTCGCGGCGCTCGATGGTGCCTTGGCGGAAGCCGGAGGTCGCGGAGTCGGCGATGAGGGCGGGAGTCGTGGTCGGCATACCAGCACTGTATGCCGGGTTCTCGCGGTGCCGGGCGCTGGCGGCACCCCGCGTGAGGCCCGGCGTCAGAGCGTCGCGAGCACGCTCGTGGCGACCTCGCGGTACGCCTTCGCCCCCTTGGACGTGCGGGCCGTCGAGAGGATGGAGCGGCCGACCGCGGGCGCCTCGGCGAAGCGCACGGTCTTGGGAATCGGCGGGGACAGCACGGGGAGGTCGTAGCGCTGCCCGACGTCCTCGAGGACCTCGCGCGAGTGGTTGCTGCGGCCGTCGTAGAGGGTGGGGAGGATGCCGATGACGCGCAGCTTCTTGTTGAGGATCCTCCGGACGTCCCGGACGGTGTCGAGGAGCTGGCCCACGCCGCGGTGGCTCAGCATCTCGCAGGGCATCGGGATGATCAGCCCGTGCGCGGCCGTGAGGGCGTTGAGGGTCAGCACCCCGAGGCTCGGCGAGCAGTCGAGGAGGATGAGGTCGTAGTCGCGCCGGACGTCGTCGAGGGCGCCCTGGAGCACGTACTCGCGGGCCGGTCGCGAGAGGAGCACCGCCTCGGCGCCCGCGAGGTCGATCGTGCTCGGCACGAGGTCGACCCCGTCGTCGCACCGCACGACGACGTCGGCCAGCGCGGCACCGGCGACCACGACGTCGTGCACCGAGGCCTCGACGGCGTCGGGGTCCACGCCGAGGCTGAAGGTCAGGCACGCCTGGGGGTCGAGGTCGACGAGCAGGACCCGCAGGCCCTGCTCCGCGAAGGCTGCGCCGAGCGAGGCGACGGTGGTGGTCTTGGCGACGCCACCCTTCTGGTTCGCGAGGGCGATGATCGTGGCCTTGCGCTTGGGCGCCATGCGAGGGCCTTTCGAGGGGACCGCGGGACGCGCCGATTCTCTCACCCGCCCTCGGCGCGCTCCCCGGCGACCGGGTGCCCCGCGAGGACGAAGCGCCGGAACGACTCGGCCGAGGGAAGGAGGGCGCGCCGGGCGACCCACGCGACCCCCACCTCCCGCTGGGCCCCCTGGTCGGTCAGGGGGATGAGCCGGGTGCGGGCGAAGGTCGTGGGGGTGTGCAGGCCCATGGCCGGCACCACCGCGACCCCCAGTCCCACGGACACCAGGCCACGAACCGTGGGGAGGTCGTCGACCTCGAACGCGAGGTCCGGGAAGAAGCCCGCGGCCTCGCACAGCGCGAGGGTCTCGGTGCGCATCCCCGACGGGGGACGGCGGACGACGAAGGGCTCCCCCGCGACCTCCGTGAGCGAGACCGACTGTCGACCGGCCAGGGCGTGGGTCGGCGGCACGGCGAGGACGAGCGGCTCGATGAGGATGCGGCGCCACTCGATGTCGGCCCCGGTGACGCGGTGGGCGGTCAGCTCGACGTCGGCCCGCCGTGTCGCGAGCAGCTGCGAGACGCGGCCGGTCTCGCCCACGGCGGTGCGTTGCAGGACCACGCGCACCCGTGGGTGGTCCTTCCGGAACGCCCGGATGAGTCCCGGCACGAGCCAGGAGCCGAGGCTGAGCGGGTGCGCGAGGGTGACGACGCCGCCCTCGGGGTCGACGAGCTCGTCGACGGCCGCGAGCCCGTCGTCGAGGTCGTTGACGAGGGAGTCCACATGGCGCTTGAACGCTGCTCCGGCGTGCGTCATCCGGAGCACCCGACCGGAGCGCCGCAGCAGCGGGGTGCCGACCTCCTGCTCCAGCCTCGCGAGCGCCCGGGAGACGCCGGGCTGGCTCACGCCGTAGACCTCACTGACCTCGGTGACGGTGTAGCCGTCGGCGACGAGCTGGAACCAGCGCAGGGCATCGGTCTCCATCCCATGACGATATCGCATGAGTCATATGTGCCGAATACATTGGACGCATGGACCTTGTCCTCGCACACTGGATGCATGACCACCTCAGCACTGTGGACCACTGTCAAGGACGAGCTCCGCGAGCGCCGTGAGGCGCGTGAGGCCCTCAAGGCCCTGCGGGCCGACCTCGCCCACTACCGGACCCCCGCCGACATCGACGACCTCCTCGCGGCCGCCGACGCCGAGGACACCCCGGACACCGAGATGATCCGCGCGATCCTCTCCGAGAACCTGCGCGCCTACCACGCGCGCCGCGCCCTCAGCGCCTGATCAGGGCGCGGCTCAGGGCCCGGCGTCCGCGTCGGTCTCGGGGACGACCCTGAGGCCGATCGGGCCCGGGTTCCACGCCACCTCCCAGCGGAAGCCGTCGGGGTCGGCGAAGTAGCCGGTGTAGCCGCCCCAGTCGCGGCTGCTCGGGCCCCAGACCTGGGCGCCGGCCGCCCGCGCCACCCCGAGCACCTCGTCGACGTCGGCCGCGCGCGGGAGGTTGTGGGCCAGCGTCACCGGCGGCACCCCCTCGCCGGACAGGACCGGCGACCCCACCTCCGCCTCGAAGGCGGCGCGGTCCCAGAGCGAGAGCACGAGCCGCTCGCCGACCGCGAACATGAGGACCTCCCCCGGCACGTCGAGCTCGGGAGCCCACCCCAACCCGTCGACGTAGAAGGCGCGCGAGCGGTCGAGGTCGCGCACGGCGAGGGTGACGAAGGAGATGCGCTGGTCCATGTGACCGAGCGTGCCAGAGGCACCTGACCCCGGGTCGACCGGTGACCCCGGTCGACCGGTGACCTCTGTCGACCGGTGACCTCTGTCGACCCGTGACCTCAGTCGACCACCCCTGTCTGGACCGGCCCTGGGTCGACGCGCCCGGCTCGGTCGGCCTCGCCGCCCCGCCCGCCCGCGAGGGAGCCGACCGGCTCCTCCAGGGCCGCCCAGCCGGACTTCTCGGGGCCGACCGCCTGCCCCTCGGGGCAGTGCGCCCGCAGGTCGCACCACCCGCACAACGGGCCCGGCCGCGCGGGGAACAGCTCCGAGTCCCCGCCCTTCTCGCCGAAGTCGCGGTCGGCCCGCCGGGCATCGCGGGCGATCGACCTGGCCTGCTCCACCTTGCGGGCCAGTGACTCCGGCGTGTGCTCGTGCACGGCCACCGTGCCAGTGGGCACGTGGTGGAGCTCGACCCGCAGCGTGCGCCGCCGGAACATCTTCCACACCGCCGCGGCGTACAGCGCGAGCGGCAGCGAGGTGCGCGCGTCGTCGTCCGTCGGCGCGACCCGTGAGGTCTTGTAGTCGACGACGACCAGCTCACCCGCACGCTCGTCGAGCCGGTCCACCCGCCCCGTCATCCGCAGGTCGCCGCTGACGAACGACACCGTGCGCTCGATGCCCACCGGCTGCGTCGCGGGATCGACCGAACCGAGGTATGCCGTGACGGCGCCCCGCATGCGTTCGCGCCACTCGCGCGACTGCCCGGCGTCGCGGAACCCCACGTCGACCCACGTGCGGTCGAGCAGGCCGCCCCCGGCTCCCGGGGTGCGCTCGGGCAGGTCCCACCAGTCGCGCAGCGCGTTGTGGACCGCGGTGCCGAGCGACGTGTGCGCCCGCTGCGTGCGCCGCTGCGGCGTCGGCCGGTCGAGGTACTGGAGCCGGTAGCGGCGGGGGCAGTCGAGGAAGGCGAGCAGCTTGCTCGGGCTCGCGGCATACAACGGTTCGGGCATGCCGGGCAGCTCCCCCTGGGCCGGCTGCTCGCTCACGCCCCGACGCTATCCGCTCGGACCGACGGCGCTGCGCAGCCCGCCCCAGGCGTCGCCCCGACCTGACAGACTGAGCGGCGATGGCCATCAGCGCGTTCGACCTCTTCTCCGTGGGCATCGGCCCCTCCAGCTCGCACACCGTGGGTCCGATGCGGGCGGCGCACACCTTCGCCGAGGGCCTCCGGGCCGACGGGCTGCTCGAGCAGGTCGGTCGCGTGCGGGCCGAGCTGTTCGGCTCCCTCGGTGCGACCGGTCACGGGCACGGCTCGGTCAAGGCCGTCGTGCTGGGGCTCGAGGGCGAGGCGCCGGAGACGACGGACCCCCGTCACGCGGACGTCCGGCTGGACCAGGTGCGGCACGCCGGGCGGCTCCGGCTCGGGGGCACCCACGAGGTGGCCTGCGACGTCGACGCCGACGTCGTGCTCCACCGCCGGGCCACGCTGCCCTTCCACTCCAACGGCATGCGCTTCACGGCATACGCCTCGGCGCAGCCCGACGAGGGCGAGGAGCCGCTGCGGCAGCGCGACTACTACTCGGTCGGCGGCGGGTTCGTCCTCGACCAGGACGAGGTCGGGGAGGACGTCATCGTCCCCGACCACACGCCCGTGCGCTACCCGTTCACGACGGGTGACCAGCTCATGGCGCGGTGCGTCGAGTCCGGGCTGCCGATCAGCGGGGTCATGCTCGCCAACGAGCAGGCGTGGCGCACGGAGGAGGAGGTCCGCTCGGGCCTGCTCCACCTGTGGGACGTCATGCAGGAGTGCGTCGACAACGGCTGCCGGTCCGAGGGCGTGCTCCCCGGCGGCCTCAAGGTGCAGCGCCGGGCGCCGCGGCTGGCGCGACAGCTGCGCGGCGAGCACGGTGGCGACCCGCTGGCCGCGATGGACTGGGTGACGCTCTACGCGCTCGCCGTCAACGAGGAGAACGCGTCGGGTGGGCGCATCGTCACGGCTCCGACCAACGGCGCGGCCGGCATCATCCCCGCGGTGCTGCACTACTACACGCGGTTCGTCCCGGGTGCGGACGACGACGGGGTCGTGCGCTTCCTGCTCACCGCCGCCGCGATCGGCAGCCTCTACAAGGAGAACGCCTCGATCTCCGGCGCCGAGGTGGGCTGCCAGGGCGAGGTCGGGTCGGCCTGCTCGATGGCGGCCGGTGCGCTCGCCGAGGTGCTCGGCGGCTCGCCCGAGCAGGCCGAGAACGCCGCCGAGATCGGGATCGAGCACAACCTGGGCCTGACGTGCGACCCGGTCGGGGGCCTGGTGCAGATCCCCTGCATCGAGCGCAACGCGGTCGCCTCCGTCAAGGCCATCACCGCCGCCCGCCTGTCGCTGCGGGGCGACGGGCGCCAGGTCGTGTCGCTCGACAAGGCCATCAAGACGATGCGCGACACGGGGCGCGACATGAAGGTCAAGTACAAGGAGACCTCGCGCGGCGGCCTCGCGGTCAACGTCATCGAGTGCTGACCGGAGCGTCACGACACCAGGTCGTCGACGGCCACGTCGAACGGTGCCGGGAACGACCGCACCGCTGCCGGGGTGGCGAGGAAGGCGCCGACGAGGCGCACGCCCGCCCGACGGCACGAGTCGATGGCCACCTGGTGCCAGCACCGGTCGGAGTCGGTGACGAGCACCGACCCGTCGCGGCCCCGGACGAACAGCAGGGCACGCTCGGTCTCGGCCAACATGCCGCAGAGCTCGTCGAGGAAGGGCCGGAGCTCCTCCGGCGAGCCCGCCCTGACGTCGACGTCGCTGATGACGTACGGCTGGCCCATCGTGAGGTCCGGCTGCACGAGGACGAGCCCGATGCAGCCCGCGAGCCTGTCCTGGTCGCCGACGACGAGGTCGGCCACGTCGGCGGCCAGACCGGGCGTGTCGAGCGGGAGGTCGGACCAGTTCTCCGGGAGGTCGTGGAACGTCATGCGTCCACCCTGCCGAGGATCGCCTCGGGCGCCGCGAGGTTCTCCACAGGCGTCCGGGTCGGCCGCCTGCCGCTGGTCACCCCGTGTCCCTTGGGCACCCAGGTGCCGTTCGGCACGCAGGTGCCCTGACGTGCGGACGCCGTGGCACGGCATCCGCGACCTAGCGTGGGTCCCATGTCCGTCGACGACGCCCACACCCGTCCTCCCGGCACCTCCGATGCCACCGTCGAGGCCCTCGGCAAGCTGTCGGAGGCCTTCGAGGTCATCGAGGACGCCCGCGGGCACCTCTACGCGTTCCACCGCCTGACCGGCACGGCCGACCTGGCCCTGGGTGAGGCGGTCGACCTGTTCCGGCGGGCCGGCCACCCCGAGGTCGCGGACCGGCTCGAGACCGACCTCGTCGGACGCAACGTCCTCCACGGCCGGTGGACCTTCCAGGTGGTCGAGGAGTATGACGACGGCTACTACGCGGCGTTCCGCGACCACGAGCGTCGGGCCCGCGAGGAGCTCGTCGAGGGCAGGCGCCACCTGTTCGAGGCGGAGATGAAGCAGGACCGCCGCACCCACGGTCGCCCCGGCCACGAGCCGACGCCCGACGAGCCACGGTCGACGCCCGAGCACTCGTGAGGCGTTCCCTGTTCCTCCGGCCCGCGGATGCCGTACCTGCGCCTCGACCCCCGGCGCCCCCGGCGCCTCCGCGCCGTGGGCCGGCACGCCTGAGGTGAGGCGCGCCGCATACCCGCCGTCAGCTGAAGACGACGGTGCGGTCCCCGTTGAGCAGGACGCGTGACTCGCAGTGCCACCGCAGCGCACGAGCGAGCACGCGGGACTCGACCTCCTCGCCGGCCCGCACCAGGTGCTCCGGCGCCATCCGGTGGTCGACCCGCACGACGTCCTGCTCGATGATCGGCCCCTCGTCGAGGTCGGCCGTCACGTAGTGCGCCGTCGCTCCGACGAGCTTGACCCCGCGTGCGAACGCCTGGTGATAGGGCTTCGCCCCCTTGAACGAGGGCAGGAAGGAGTGGTGGATGTTGATGACCCGCCCCGAGAGGTCACGGCTGAGGTCGTCCGACAGCACCTGCATGTAGCGCGCCAGGACGACGAGGTCGATGTCGTGCTCGGCGACGATCGCGCGCAGCCGGGCCTCGGCCTCGGACTTGGTGTCGGGCGTCACCGGCACGTGGTGGAAGGGCACGCCGTAGGACTGCACGAGCGGCTCGAGGTCGCGGTGGTTGGAGACGACCGCCGGGACGTCCATGTTGAGCGCCCCGGACCGCCAGCGGAAGAGCAGGTCGTTGAGGCAGTGCCCGAACCGGCTCACCATGAGCAGCGTCCGGTAGGGGGTCGACGCGTCACGGATCGACCACTCCATGCCGTATGCCGTGGCCACCGGCTCGAAAAGGTCGCGCCACCCCTGGGTGCTCGGTCCACCGATCTCGACGGAGAACCGGATCCTCATGAAGAACTGGTCGGTGCGGACGTCGTCGAACTGCTGGCTCTCCTCGATGTTCGCCCCGTGCTCGAAGAGGAGCGCGGTGACGGTCGCGACGATCCCGCGCTGGTCCGGGCAGGACAGGATCAGGACGTTCTCGGCGGGCACGGTCGTGGTGTCGGGCACCCCGCCACCGTACGGGCGGGGGGCGCGCGGTCCCAATCCTTGCGGTCGGTCGCTCCGGGGCCGGGCGGTGGCCGCGCCCGTGCTCGCTGACGGCCCCTGACGGGTGGCAGCTCCGCGGCATCCGGTCAGCGGCGTCGCGTCGCGTCGACCTGACCCCGCTAGCAGGGCAGGCTGACTCGGCTTCGTTCGAGCTCCTCGTTCGCCATGGGTTCCGCGACGTGCTCGACGAGCCGGATCCCCTGGGACTCAGCGGCCGGCATACGGACGGCTGTCCACCCTGCGGACCGACGACAAGGAGCAGTCGGAACGGATGCCGCGCGTGCTCAGCACCGTGGAAGCCGTGCCTCCGTGTCGTCGGCCCGTCACCTCGCCCAGTCCGGCACCAACCAGGGGGTTGGATCACTCCGACGCCGAAGGCACGGACCTGTTGGACCCGCGGGTGCCGGCACCAACCAGGGGGTTGGATCACCAGCGCGGCCGACGAGCCTCGCCCGAGCCGCCGGCTCCGTGGTCAGCCGCCGGACGCGCCGGCGGTGAAGGCGATGACGGCATCCGCCACCATCTGGACCGCGATCGCCGACAGGAGAAGGCCGGCGATGCGGGAGAGCAGGACGATCCCGCTCTCCTTGAGCAGCCGGGCGAGCGGCTCGGCGAAGCGGAAGGTGAGGTAGACGACGAGCACCGCCGACAGCAGCGCGGCGGCCACGGCCACCAGGCCACCCGGGCCGTCGGCGCGTTGCACCGCGAGCATCGTCGCGACGATGGCGCCCGGACCCGCGAGCAGCGGGGTGCCGAGCGGCACCATCGCGACGTTGACGCCCGCCTCCGCATGCGGTTGCGAGGCCGTGCCGGTGAGCAGCTGCAGCGCGACGATGAGCAGCAGGAGGCCTCCCGCACCCTGCAGCGCGGGTAGCGAGATGTTGAGGTAGTCGAGGATCCGCTGCCCGAACACGGCGAACGACGCGATGACGCCGAGGGCCACGAGGGAAGCCCGGCGGGCGGCCGCCGCGCGCTCGCGCACGGTGAGCTGACCGGTGAGCGCGAGGAAGACCGGGATGGCCCCGGGAGGGTCGAGGATGACGATGAGCGTCACGAACGTCGACGTGAACAGCGTCAGGTCGAACCAGCTCACCGGCGGACCACGGTCGTCCCCGTCGCGAGGTCCTCGATCGCCTCGAGCACCTCCGGCGACGTGGTGAACTCCCCGAGGCGGTTCTGCTTGCCCTCACCGTGGTAGTCGCTCGAGCCGGTCACGAGCAGCCCGAGTGAGCGGGCCAGCTCGCCCAGGTGCAGCACGGCATCCACGTCGTGGTCGCGGTGGTGCACCTCGAGCCCGGCCAGACCCGCGTCGGCGAGCTCTTCGATGACGGCGTCGGGGACGGCCCGCCCTCGCGTCCCCGACCAGGCGTGGGCGACGACCGGCACCCCGCCCGCGGCACGGACGACCTCCACCGCCCGCACCGGGTCGGGCGCGTAGTGCGCGACGTAGTACGGGCTGTCGTTGCCCAGCCAGCGGGCGAAGGCCTCGTCGCGGTCCGCCACCACACCGGCCGTGACGAGTGCGTCGGCGATGTGGGGGCGGCCCGCCGTCGCGCCGACCTCGACCTCGGCACGCACGGCATCCACCGTGATCGGTATGCCGTCCGCCGCCATCCGCCGCACCATGCGGTCCAGCCGGGTGTCGCGGCTCTCGCGCGCGAGCTCGAGCTCGGTCACCAGATCGGGGTGCTCGGGGTCCGGCAGGTAGGCGAGCAGGTGGATGCTCTGCCACCCGCGGCTGCACGAGACCTCGATGCCCGGCACGAGGGCGATGCCGTGGCGGAGCGCGGCCTCCGTGGCCTCGGCCCAGCCGAGGGTCGTGTCGTGGTCGGTCAGGGCGAGGGTGTCGAGGCCGGCCGCGAGGGCACGCTCCACCACGGTGGCCGGTGGCTCGGTGCCGTCGCTGGCCGAGGAGTGCGTGTGCAGGTCGATGGCCACGCGGTCAGCGTAGTGGCGCCGCCGGGCCGCCGAGTGGGACCCGCATGGCGCGCGCGACGGGGCAACCTTTTCAGCGAGGGCGGCGTAGTGCAGGGTGAGACAGACGACCCCGGAGGGCCCGATGAGCAGCTCCGCCAAGACGGACCGGGATGCGGCGTTCACCGCGTTCGTGGAGACCGCCTCCCCCTCCCTGCTGCGCACCGCGTGGCTGCTCACCGGTGACCACCACGCAGCACACGAGCTCGTGCAGGCCGCCCTGGTGCGCACCTACGTCGCCTGGCCCCGGGTGCGGTCGGAGTCGGCCCTCGCCTACGCCCGACGCGTCCTCGTCAACGAGCGCACCGACCGGTGGCGGCGGCAGCGGGGGGAGGTGGCTGTCGCCGAGCTTCCCCAGACGTGGACGCCCGTGCCGACGGCCGGCACCGAGGACCGCGACGTCGTCGTCCGGCTCCTCTCCCGCCTCCCGGAGCAGCAGCGCCGGGTCGTCGTCCTCCGCTACTACGTCGACCTGTCCGAGCAGGCCGTGGCCGACCTGCTCGACGTGTCCGTCGGCACCGTCAAGTCCACCGCCTCGCGCGGCCTCGCCGCCCTGCGGGCCGAGCTCGCGACGACCGAGGGGGGCGTCCGATGACCTTCGACCTCATCGAGCAGCGCATGCGATCCGCCCTTCAGGAGGCGGCCGACTCCGAGGGGCCCGGCTACCTGGACCTCGACCCCGACGCGGTGCTGTGGGAAGGCCGGCGCGTCGTGCAGCGCCGCCGCAGGCTCCTCGGTGTGGTGACCGCAGCAGCCTCGACCGCCCTGGCCGTGGTCGTGTACGCCGCGTTCGGTGGCTCCGACGGCGGCGGGCGGACGCTCCCCGCGACACCGAAGCCCAGCGCTTCCACCTCGGCGACGACCAGCTACCTGACGATCCGGGGCCTCGACGACACCTTCCGCGAGCAGTTCGTCATCACCCACGTCCCCGGCGAGGATATCTTCGAGGTCCGCAGCTCGGTGAACCCCCGGGTGTCGGCGCGGATGGCGGTGCCCACGGCGGAACGGCCGTCGGCGACCGCCCGGCCCGCGCTGAGCGACACGCTGGTCGTGACGGCGTTCCGCTCCGCCAGCGACGTCCCCTATGACGTCACCACCATGGTCGTCCTCCCGCCGCCCGGCGACGGCATCTGGGCGGCTGGGGTCACCAACCGGGTCGACATGTTGGTCAGCGACATCGAGCCGGTCCACGTCCAGATCCTGCGGTTCCGCATCAAGGACGGGGCGGACGCCTACCGCACGTCGGCCTGGGCCGACGCCGACGGCCCACACTTCACGGACGGGAGCAGGGTCGGCTTCTCACCCGACTCCGGTGACGGCGGCATCTGGGTCAACCCGGCACACCGTGTCTTCGGCCGGTGGAACCCCGGCATCGAGCTGGGGCGCGCGCGCCTGGCTCCGGGGTCGGAGGCCGGCTTCACGTGCTCGAGCAGCTGGGTAGAGGACGCGTCCGGTGTCGAGTCGTCCATCACCTTCGAGTGCGTGGGAGTGGTCCCGCGCGGGTCCACGGTGGCTCCCGTCGCGGCAGGACGGTCCACGAGGACACTCCGGACCGACGTCCAACCCATCCGCGGTTTCGGGCTGGACGGCATCCTCATCACCGACACCAGGCCGGTTCCGCACGTGAGCGCCCCCGGAAGGTGGGTGCTCGACGACGTCACCGGGCTGAGGGTCACCGACCCGGACGGCGCCACCACGACGATCGCGCGGGACGACGGTGGCCTCTAGGCCTGGGCGGAGGCGGGTCCCGGCCAGTTCCGGTCGGGCACCGGAGTCGGCCGCCCCGGCTGCTCGCCACCCCGCGCCTCGAGGTAGCTCGCCTTCGGCACCATGACCTTGCGCCGGAAGATGCAGACCACCGTGCCGTCCTGGTTGTAGCCGATCGTCTCGACGTGCACGACGCCCCGGTCGTCCTTGCTCGTGCTCTCCCACTTGTCGAGGACCGTCGTCTCACCGTAGAGGGTGTCGCCGTGGAAGGTCGGCGCGACGTGGCGGAGGCTCTCGACCTCGAGGTTGGCGATGGCCTTCCCCGACACGTCGGGCACCGACATCCCGAGCAGGATCGAGTACACGTAGTTGCCGACGACGACGTTCTTCCCGAACTGGGTCGTCTCCCCCGCGTAGTGCGCGTCGAGGTGGAGGGGGTGGTGGTTCATCGTGAGCAGGCAGAACAGGTGGTCGTCGTACTCCGTGACCGTCTTGCCGGGCCAGTGCTTGTAGGTCGCCCCGACCTCGAACTCCTCGTAGCTGCGCCCGAACTGCACCGGTCTCTCCTTCGCTCGACGGTCAGGGTGCCCATCCTCCCGTGCTCGTCCACCGTCCGGCAGCCGGATGCCGCGTGCCCTTCCTCACGCCGGATGCCGCGTGCCCTTCCTCACGCCGCCACCCCTCGTGACGCGGTTGTCCGATCATGACGCAGGTACACCTGCGCCCAGGACGGAGGACTGCGCCAGCGCTCTACGGATCCGGGCGACCGCCTGCGCGGGGCGCTCGAGGTCCGCCCAGCCCAGCCTGACCACCACGTAGCCCAGCGCACGAAGGGCATCCTCACGCCGCTTCTCGGCGACCAGTGCCGCACGGCCGTCGGCCCCGTCGTACTTCACCGCACCGTCGAACTCGACCACCACCCGGCCACCGACCAGGAAGTCCACCCGGCCGACGAGGGAGCCGGCCTCGTCGGAGATGTCGACCTGCGACCGCACCTCGAAGCCCTGGTCCAGCAGCATGAGGCGGGTGCGGGTCTCGCCCACGGACTCGGATGCCGGGTCGGCCCGCGCGGCCAGCGCCTCCGCCCGGTCGCGGAGGCGAGGCGTCGGGGACATCGCCTGCACGACGGCGGTCACGTCGTCGAGTGAACACCGCTCCTCGTGCAGTGCGGCATCGAGCGGCACCATCGCCGCCACGAGCCCCGACCTGGCCAGCACCTGCGCCACGGCGTGCGCGACCGGGACGCACCGGTACCCGTCGGCCACGACGACCTGGAGGGAGGCTGCCCGAGGGTGTGTCCTCAGGCCGGACCTGGTTCTGACGCGCTTGACCCGGGCCAGCACATCGACGCACCCGAGATCGACGCCGTAGAGCGGGAGCCCATGCAGCGCGAGGGCCGACTGGTGGCTGGCCACGTCGTCGCCCCGCGTCGCGAGCACGCAACGCACCCGCAGGGCGAGGCGCTGCTCGGGCGTGGCGGACGACCACAGGTCGCCCAGCACGTAGGCATCCCGTCGAAGGCGCACGACGTCACCCGAACGACGCAACCTCGTCAGTGCCGCGTCGTCCACGTCGAGCGCGCCCGCGTGCCTGCTCGTGAACGCCCCGCCCCGACTCCGGGCCACCGCTGCCAGCCGCTCGTCCATGCCGACCATGATGCGCAGGCGGGCCGGCCCCGCGGTCCCGTCGTCCACAGGCTCCTCGCGGGCGCGGATGTCCACTCCGGGCGCAGGTGTACCCGCGCCCACGAAGGACAAGTGCGCCCGGATGCCGCCCTCGGGCCGGCAGGCCCCCGCGGCCCGCACGGGCACCGGCATACGCTGGCGCCATGGGTGACTTCATCGGCGCGGTCGACCAGGGGACGACGAGCTCGAGGTTCATCGTGTTCGACCACGACGGCCTCCCCGTCACGAGCCACCAGCTCGAGCACGAGCAGGTGCTCCCCCGCGCCGGCTGGGTCGAGCACAACCCTCTCGAGATCTGGGACCGCACGCGCACCGTCATCGGCACGGCCCTGACGCGGGCCGGGCTCGCCACCTCCGACCTGGCGGCCATCGGCATCACGAACCAGCGGGAGACGGCGATCGTCTGGGACCGCCGAACGGGACGCCCCTTCCACAACGCCGTCGTCTGGCAGGACACGCGCACGGACTCCATCGCCAAGGCGCTCGACGCCGACGGCCGCGGTGACGTCATCCGGCACAAGGCCGGGCTCCCTCCGGCGACCTACTTCTCGGCCGGCAAGGTCCAGTGGATGCTCGAGAACGTCGACGGCCTGCGGGCGGCAGCCGAGCGCGGCGACGCCCTCTTCGGCACCCCCGACACCTGGGTCGTCTGGAACCTCACCGGCGGGACCGACGGAGGCATCCACGCGACCGACGTGACGAACGCCAGCCGCACCATGCTCATGGACCTCACGACCCTGGACTGGGACGACGAGCTCATCGGCTTCTTCGGCATCCCGCGGCAGATGCTGCCGGCGATCCACGCGAGCAGCGACCCCACGGCATACGGCACGACCTCCGGGATGCCGGGTGCCGGCCCGGTGGCCATCACCGGGGTCCTGGGCGACCAGCAGGCAGCGACGGTGGGCCAGGTGTGCTTCGAGGCGGGCGAGGCCAAGAACACCTACGGCACGGGCAACTTCCTCCTCCTCAACACCGGCGAGGAGCTCGTCCGCAGCAGCAACGGACTGCTGACCACCGTCGCGTACCAGCTCGGCGAGGCCAAGCCGGTCTACGCCCTGGAGGGGTCCATCGCCGTCACCGGCAGCGCGGTCCAGTGGCTCCGCGACCAGCTCGGCATCATCTCGGGCGCGTCCGAGGTCGAGGCGCTCGCGGCCACGGTCGAGGACACCGGCGGGGTCTACTTCGTGCCGGCCTTCAGCGGGCTCTTCGCGCCGTACTGGCGCAGCGACGCGCGGGGGGCCATCGTGGGGCTCTCCCGGTTCAACACCAACGCGCACCTCGCCCGCGCCACCCTCGAGGCCATCTGCTACCAGTCCCGAGACGTCGTCGACGCGATGGCGGCCGACTCGGGCGTGGCCCTGACGACGCTCAAGGTCGACGGCGGGATCACCGCGAACCGGCTCTGCATGCAGCTCCAGGCGGACATCCTCGGAGTGCCGGTCTCCAAGCCCGTCGTCCCCGAGACGACGGCGCTGGGGGCTGCCTATGCCGCCGGCCTCGCCACCGGCTTCTGGTCGGGCACCGACGAGCTGCGGGCCAACTGGGCCGAGGCCGAGCGCTGGGAGCCGAGGTGGAGCGACGCCCAGCGCCGTGACGGGTATGCCGGGTGGCACAAGGCCGTGCAGCGCACCCTGGGCTGGGTCGACGTCGAGTAGGGGCCGAACGGCGACCGTCGTGGCCCGGCCCAGCGTGCGGTCAGGCCGGTCCGCCGTCAGGCCAGCCGGTCGGCCAGGGCGTCGTGGCAGATCTTCGCGACGTGGGAGATGGTCCGCTTGCCGTAGCGGAAGCCCTCGGGGCTCTTCGACAGGATGCTGAGGAGGTACTCCCGGCCGTCACCCGAGACCCAGCCGGTCGAGTTGAGGCGGTAGCCCCCGGCGAGGGGTCCCCAGCCGTTCTTCGCGGCGACGTGGACGTCGTCGGACTCCGCGGCGAACACCCCCCACCGCTGCTGCGGCACGACGTCGGCCATGAGGAACCTCGCGGTCGCGCGCCGGCTGCCGTCGAGCACGGCATCGTCGAGGACGAGGGCACCGACCATCGCGTTGAGGTCGCCGGGCACCGTCGGCCAGAACCCGAACCAGCCGTCGTCGATCGTCGTGTGGTCCATGCCCACGAGGCGCGCCACCCGCCGGAGCTCGTCACGGCCGACGTCCGCGAGCAGCGCCTCGGTGGCGGCGTTGTCGCTGCGCGTGATCATCCGCCTGGCGAGCTGCCGCTGCCGCTTGGTGAGGTCCGCACCGGCCTCCTGCGCCTGGCGGAGGACGGTCGTGAGCACGAGCACCTTGATCGTGCTGTAGCACTCCGACTCGTCGGCGTCGTAGCGGAACACCTCCCCCCGGTCGAGGTCGACGAGCTCGAGGCCGAGGTCCCCGCTGCGGCCGTCGAGGTACTCCTCGATCCGGGCCGAGAGCCGAGGTGCCGCGACCTCCTTGGGGTTCCTGAGGTCGGCGGCCGACAGCGACTTGGTGGGCGTCGGGGTGGCGGACCGGGGGACGGATGCCGTGGCCACTGGTGACGAGGCCGCTGCGGTCCTCGCGGCGTCGGCCGTCGTGACGGGGTCGTCGCACGCCGCGAGCGCCCAGAGACCCGCGGCCGCACCACCACCGAGGAGCAGCCGCCGGCGACCGAGGGCGGCTGGCATCACGCCCCTACTGTACGAACGGGGCCGGCTCCCGACCCAACCCGCAGGTCAGCCCAGGAGTCGGATGGGCGGCCCGTGGTGGTCGCAGGTGGCGATCGCGACGCCGTCGACCTCGACGAGCGGCAGGACGTCCATGTCCGTGGGCCGGCCGTGGTCGGGACGCCACGGGTGCTCCATGGCGACGTGGGCCACCGGGACGTGAGAGCGCGCCGCCTCGACTGCCGCCTCCATCGCGGCCGTCTCGTCGACGGGCCAGTACATCCGGGTCACCGAGTGCCACACGACCGTCAGCACGTCGGGGGCGACCGGCTCGGCGAGGCGCGCGGCGACCCACTCGGCGGCACTCGCCCGGTCCACGACGACAGGGGCGGAGCGCGCGACCTCCAGCGCGGCCGCGAGACGTTCGTGGCGGTCGACCTGCCAGGGCCAGACGAACGACGTGAGGTATGCCGCACCCTCGGCGGACGCGGCATCCACCGGTGACACGTCACACCCCCGCCGTTCGACGACGTCGAACGGCTCAGGAGCGAATCCCGCTGCCCCACAACCACTCACCACCAGGGGCGAGTCCTCGGGGCCAGCGGTCCACCCGTCGCCGAGGAAGCGGTAGCGGTCCACGAGGAGGCCCAGGCCACCCGATGCGCCCGGCTCGAGGAGCCGGATCCGGCGCAGCCCGGTGCTGCGCACGGCATCCGCGATGCCGACGAGCAGGGCGACGGTGCGTGCCGGCTCGTTGGTCTGGGGCGCCTCCCGCAGTGACTCGCGCAGCTCGTCGACGTGGGCGGCGAGCACGGGGCGCACGGCCGCCCAGGCTTCTCGGGGGTCCGCGTCGCCGCCCAGCGCGGGGTAGTAGACCTCGAGCTGGGGGGCGTCACCGCGCAGGACGATGCGGAACAGTCCCGCGAGGAGCCGGAGCTGGGGGTACTGCTGGGCGGGGGCGTCCTCCCAGCCCTCGAACAGCTCACGGGTGACGCCTCCGACGTCCCAGTCGTCGGCCATCTCGGCCAGCAGCACGCCGTAGAGATGGCCCGCGTGACCGAAGTGCGCGCGCAGCCGGTCGCCGAGGTCGCGGCTCGACGTGCTCATCTCGCCGTCTTCGTGGGCCTGGGGTTGGGGCGACCCCCCTTGCCGGGTTTCGTGTCCACGGGGGTCGCCGTCACCGTCGGAGTAGGCGTGGGTGCGGACGTCACGGTGCTGCCGCTCGTCGTCAGGCTCGCCGTCGGTGTCGGGCCGGCGACGACGCTGACGACCGGGGTGCCGGTGGCCGTGGGGCTCGGCGTGGGGGCCGGTGCGGTGACGACGGGGACGTTGACGGCGGCGGGTGCGCTCGTGCGCGTGGGGGTGGGCTGATCGTCGCCCGCGCCTCCCCCGCCGACGGCCCACGCGATGCCGGCCGAACCCAGGACGGCGGCCGCGCCGAGCACCATCACGGGCGCGTGGCGACGCGGAGCGCTGTGCCGACCCATCACGTCAGTCTTTCACAGGGCGGGCGCCCTCCCGGCGCGTGACACCATGGGCAGGTGAGCGAGGAGCAGACGCAGGCAGACAACCGCGCCCGGGCGACCACGGACGAGTTCCGTGCCTTCGTGCGCGACGGATGGGCGCCTCGACGGAGCGGGGTGGCCGGCCCGTCCCCCGCGGCGGGCCCGGCCGCGGCCAGGCGTGCGGTGCTCAGCGCGGCATACCCGAAGCAGCGGCTCATCGTCCCGGCCGGCGGCTTCAAGGTGCGCAGCAACGACACCGACTACGTGTTCCGCCCCCACACCGCCTTCGCGTACCTCACCGGGCTCGGCGCCGACCGCGAGCCGGACGCGGTGCTCGTCATGGAGCCGGTCGCGGCCGACGACGACCAGGTGGGCGGGCACGAGGCGGTGCTGTACCTACGCCCGCTCGCGCCCCGCGACCATGACGAGTTCTTCGCCGACGCCCGCTACGGCGAGTTCTGGGTGGGCGCGCGGCCGACCCTCGCCGACGTCGAGCTCGAGCTCGGTCTGACCGCCCGGCACATCGAGGAGCTGGAGGCCGCGGCCGCCAAGGATGCCGGGGAGCTCACCGTGCGCCTCGTGCGCGACGCCGACCACGAGCTCACCACACGCCTCGACGCGGCCCGGGTCGAGAACGGCGCCGCCGAGGAGAGCCTGCAGGAGGCGGACGACGCCCTGGCCCACGACATCTCGCACCTGCGCATGTGCAAGGACGCCCACGAGGTCGAGCAGATGCGCGCTGCCGTGGCCGCGACGCAGCACGGGTTCGAGGCGATGATCGCCGAGCTGCCTCGCGCCGTCGAGAAGGGTCGAGGGGAGCGCTGGCTCGAGGGGACGTTCGCCCTGCACGCCCGGCACCGGGGCAACGGCGTCGGCTACGACTCGATCTGCGCCGCCGGGGACCACGCCAACACCCTGCACTGGATCAAGAACACCGGCGAGGTGCGCGAGGGCGACCTCGTGCTCATCGACGCCGGCGTCGAGGTCGACTCGCTCTATACGGCGGACATCACCCGCACGCTGCCGGTCTCGGGCACGTTCACGCCCGCCCAGCGCGAGGTCTACGAGGCCGTCCTCGCCGCCCAGGAGGCCGGGATGGCGGCGGTGCGGCCGGGCAACAGGTTCTCCGACGTGCACGCCGCGGCGATCCGGGTCATCGCCGAGCACCTCGACGCGTGGGGCCTGCTCCCGGAGGGCGTCTCGGTCGAGGACACCCTCGACAAGGAGCACGGCCAGTACCACCGGCGCTGGATGGTGCACGGCACGTCGCACCACCTGGGGCTCGACGTCCACGACTGCGCGCTGGCCACCCGTGAGGAGTACATGGATGCCGAGCTGCGGCCGGGCATGGTGCTCACGGTCGAGCCTGGGCTCTACTTCAAGGCAGACGACCTCCTGGCGCCCGAGCGGTTCCGGGGCATCGGCATCCGCATCGAGGACGACGTGCTCGTCACCGAGGACGGCTGCGAGAACCTCTCGGCAGGGATGCCGCGCACGCCCGACGACGTCGAGGCCTGGATCGCGCGCATCCAGTCCCGCTGACCCGCCTCGTGCGACGTGGGCGCGGTTCCTGACCCCGCTGGGCGGGAAGACCGCGTGCAGGTCGCACGAGGTCGGAGCAGTCAGCCGCGGCGGATGACGTCGAGCACCACCGCGTGGTCGACGCCGGCCGCCTCGCCACCCCCGCCGAGGATCATCTGCAGGAGCTCGCGGGGCGACGGGAACGTGTCGGGCAACGCGGAGTTGTAGGCCTCGTGCGCCTCGAGGGAGTGCACCGCGGCCTCGAAGTGCTCGCCCGAGACGTCCAGCCAGTGCGTGGGCCGGTCGCTGCCCGCGATGGCGAGGGTCTTGACGCCATCCCAGGGCTCGAGCCCCTCGTCGGCGAGGTCGGGGTGCAGCCAGCGGTTGCCGGCATCCGCCACGGCGTCGAGGGTGGCCAGGCCGACGGCGCGGTGGTCGGCCTGGTTGACCATCCCGCCACCGAAGCGCTCCCCCCAGTGCTGGCCGACGACGAGGTCCGGCCTGACCCGGCGGATGGCGCGCGTGATGTCGCGGCGGAGCGCGACGCCGTACTCGATGGCCCCGTCGCGCTGGTCGGCGAAGTCGACGGCACTGACCCCGACGCGGCGGGCGCTCTCACGCTCCTCCTCCTCGCGGACCCGCGCCGCCTGCTCGGGGTCCATCGTGTCGATGCCGGCCTCCCCGCGAGTGAGCAGGAAGTAGCTCACCGTCGCGCCTGCGGCGACCCACCGGTGGACTGCGGCGGACGTGCCGTACTCGATGTCGTCGGGGTGCGCGACGACGCAGAGGACGGAGGAGGGGGTGTCCTCGAAGGGCTCGAGCTGCGGGCGGTCCTCGGTCATGGAGGCCAACCTAGCGGCCTCCGGAGCCGACCGGAGGATGCGACCGCGGCGTCGCCTCGGGTCAGGTCGGGGGCGGCTGCTGGCCCGGTGCCGGGTAGGGCGTCGGCTGGCTCCCCGGCTGGCTCGCCGGCGGCGAGTCCTGTGGAGGATGCGCGGCGAGCCGGGCCTGCTCCGCCTCGCGGGCGCGGCGCACCTCCTCCTGAGCGGCGCGCATCGGGTCCATCTGGGCGAGCAGCTCACGTCCGCGCTGGACGTGCTTGTGCTCGCAGAGCACCTCGTACTTCGCGGCGACGACCTGGCTCACGGAGGTGAAGTCGCGCTGGCCCTGGGTGAGGGCGTAGCCCACCATCGCCCAGATCGCGCCGAAGACCGCGCCGAAGGCCACGGTGGCGATGATGGGGAGGACGTTGAACCCGCTGGGGTCGAACAGCGCGAAGATCGTGCCGACGAACAGGCCGAGCCACATGCCCGAGAGGGCGCCGGCGCCCACGACGCGGCCGCGCGTCAGCCGACCGGTGACCCGCTCGAGCTGCTTGAGGTCGGTGCCCACGATGAGCACGTCCTGCACGGGGAACTCGTGGTCCGACAGGTAGTCGACGGCCCGCTGTGCCTCTTCGTACGTGTCGTGCACCCCGAGGGACATCGGGTAGTCCAGCGACAGGGCGGCCCGGAGGCCAGGGCGCATCGGCTGCGTGCTCATGCGGCCATTATCCCCGCGCCCGCTGTGCGTCCGCCGGGAGGTGGCGGCACGGCATCCGCGTCACGTCGCCCTGTAGTCCTCGAGCAGCCGGCGGCCGATGATCATCTTCTGGATCTCGGCCGTGCCCTCGCCGATGAGCAGCATCGGCGCCTCGCGGTAGAGCCGCTCGATCTCGTACTCCTTGGAGTAGCCGTAGCCCCCGTGGATGCGGAAGGACTGCTCGACGACGTCGGCGCAGTTCTCGGAGGCGAGGTACTTCGCCATCCCCGCCTCGAGGTCGTTGCGCTGGCCGGCGTCCTTGAGCCTCGCGGCCTTGACCATCATCTGGTGGCTCGCCTCGAGCTTGGTGGCCATGTCGGCGAGCCGGAAGAGGATGCCCTGGTGCTCGGCGATCTTCTTCCCGAAGGCCTCCCGCTGCTGGGCGTACGCGATGCCGAGCTCGAAGGCCCGTCGCGACAGCCCGCACGCACGCGCGGCGACGTTGACGCGCCCGACCTCGACGCCGTCCATCATCTGGTAGAAGCCCTTGCCGGGCACGCCGCCGAGGACCTGCGCGTCGCTCGACCGGTGTCCCTCGAGGACGAGCTCGGTCGTGTCGACGCCCTTGTAGCCCATCTTGTCGATCTTCCCCGGCACCGTGACGCCCTGCGCGGTCTCCCCGAACCCGGACTCCTTGTCGATGAGGAACGTCGTCATGTTCCGGTACGGGCTGTCGCTCTCGCCGAGGTCCGTGCGCACGAGGACGGCCACGAGGTTGGACGAACCACCGTTGGTGAGCCACATCTTCTGGCCGGTCAGGACCCACTCGTCACCGTCGCGCACGGCCTTGCTGCGGATCGCGGCGACGTCCGACCCCATCCCGGGCTCCGACATCGAGAACGCCCCCCGCACCTCACCCGTCGCCATCCGCGGCAGGTAGCGCTGCTTCTGCTCGTCGGTGCCGTGCTGGAGGATCATGTAGGCCACGATGAAGTGGGTGTTGATGATGCCGCTCACCGACATCCAGCCCCGGGCGATCTCCTCGACGACGAGCGCGTAGGTGAGCAGCGACTCCCCGAGGCCGCCGTACTCCTCGGGGATCATCAGCCCGAAGATCCCCATCTCCTTCATGCCCTCGACGATCTCGGTGGGGTACTCGTCCCGGTGCTCCAGCTCGGTCGCGACCGGGAGGATCTGCTCGTCGACGAACTCGCGGACGAGCTTGACGAGCTCGTGCTGCTCCTCGGTGAGGCCGTCCGTGGTCTGGAGTCGGGACATGCGGAATCGCCGCCTTCGGCTGGGGATGGGTCTGCCTCCCGAGTATGCCGTCGGGCCACCGTCCGCTGTACCCGGGCGCGGTGTGAGTCCTCCCACCCCGGGTGTCGGGTTCCCCTCGACGGAGCCGGTCACGGGGGGCGACCATGGTGCGATGACCTCCGTCGCGAGCACCGACGTCCCCAGCGCAGCGGGGCCGCCCGTCGTCGAGGGGCGCTTCGGACCCGTCAAGGGCCTGCGGCGCAACGCCGTGGAGTACGCCGAGACCACCTGGCGTCGCCACGGGGACCTCGTGCGGATGGTCGTCGGCCCGCCGGGCATGGACCGCGACGTCTGGTGGGTGCACCACCCCGACGCCGCCGCGCGGGTGCTGTCCGCCAGCTCGTTCCGGGCCTACGCCAAGCGCGACCAGGTGCACGAGGAGATCGTGACCTGGCTGGGGCCCGGCCTGCTCACCGCCGAGGGAGAGGACTGGACCCGGCAGAAGCGGTTCCTCCAGCCGGTGTTCACGAAGGCCGCCGTCGACGGCTACGCCGACCTCATGGTCGAGGAGATCGAGGCCGTCGTCGCCGAGTGGGACGTCACCGACCACCCGACGGTCGACCTCGGCGTGCAGATGCAGCGGCTCACCCTGCGCGTGGTGCTGCGGGCGCTCTTCGGCGACGCGGCCGACGACGTCCTGCCGCACGTGCGCCGGTCGTGGCCCGCGGTGTCGGACACCATCATGCGCCGCGGCCTGGGCGCGGTGCGGCTGCCGGCCGGCATCCCGACGGCCCGCGTGCGCCGTGGCCGCGTCGCTCGCGACGACCTCTTCGGCGTGTGCGAGGACATCGTCGCCGACCGCCGCCTGGGTCGCACGGTCGGGGAGACCGACCTCCTCAGCCGGCTCATCGCGGCCCGCGACGGCGACGCGCGGCTCTCCGACGAGGAGGTGCGCAGCCAGGTGCTCCTCTTCATGCTCGCCGGGCACGAGACCACCGCGATCGCGCTGACCTTCGCCCTGCACCTGCTCGGCCGCCACCCGGACATCCAGGACCGCGTGCGCGCCGAGGTCCGTGAGGTGCTCGGGGAGGGCCTCCCGTCGGCGGCCACGGTGACCGCGCTGCCAGGGACGACGGCCGTGCTCAAGGAGGCCATGCGGCTCTACCCGTCGGCCCCGATCCTCGGCCGGCTCTGCGTCGCGGACGACGAGCTGCTCGGCCACCGGGTGCCGGCCGGCACGAACGTCGTTGTCGTGCCGTGGACGATCCACCGGCATCCCGACGTGTGGCAGGACCCCCTGGTCTTCGACCCGGGCCGCTTCACCGGCACCGGCGCTCGCCCCGAGCCGGAGCACCGCTACGCGTGGATGCCGTTCGGCGGCGGACCCCGCGCCTGCATCGGCCAGCACTTCTCGATGGTCGAGGCGGTCCTGGCCCTGGCCCTCGTGCTCCGCGGGCACCGCGTCACCGCCCTCGCGGACTCGGACCACGTGCCCGTCAGCTCCCTCATCACCCTCTTCCCGACCGAGCCGGTGCTCGCGCGGGTCGACCGCGTCCCCTGACGCCCCACCGGTCGGGTTTATCGGGTGACCCGAGAAACCCCTTCCTCACCCGAGAACCCTTGTCCGGTGACGTGAGGGTTTCTCGGGTGACCCGATAATCCGGTGGCGCGGGGGCGCCGGGGTACGTCAGGCTGGGAGGTGAGCCCGCGGCATCCGCTGCGGTGCGACCGGATCGACCCGAAGGAGGGCGTGATGTCGACGACCGTCCCGGGCAGCACCCTGCCCGTCCACCCCTTCCTCGACCTGGAGCACCGCAGTGGCACACATGCCCTTCCACCTTCCGGAGAAGCAGGCCGTCTTCTCCGTCGACACCACACCTGACGCACCGCCCGAGGGCGACCGCTGGTCCAGCTGGGACGGCGCGACCCACGGGCCGAGGCCGCGCCCCGACTGGGTCATCACCGAGCTCGGCGCCGTCGAGGCGGACCTCGGGGTCCTCAAGACCGGCAAGGAGGCCGACGTCCACGTCGTCCGCCGCTGGGTCCCCGGCACCGGCCGGGTCAGCACGATGGCCGCCAAGCGCTACCGCAACGGCGACCACCGGCTCTTCCACCGGGACGCCGGCTACCTCGAGGGCCGCAGGGTCCGCAAGAGCCGCGAGATGCGGGCGATGGCACGGCGCACCGACTTCGGCAAGCAGATGATCTCCGGGCAGTGGGCCGCCGCCGAGTTCGACGCGCTCGGGCGGCTCTGGGAGCTCGGGCTCCCCGTCCCCTACCCGGTCCAGCTCGACGAGAGCGAGATGCTCATGCAGTTCGTCGGCGACGACGAGACGGCCGCGCCTCGGCTCGTGTCGACACGCCCCGAGCCGGACCTCCTCGAGGACCTCTTCGAGCAGCTCCGCTCGGTGATGCTCACGCTCGCCCACCACGGCTGGACGCACGGGGACCTCTCGCCCTACAACGTCCTCCTCCACGACGAGCGGCTCGTGCTCATCGACTGGCCGCAGATCGTCGACGTCATCGGGAACCCGCAGGGCTTCGAGTTCCTCGAGCGGGACGCCACGACGATGGCGGCCTGGTTCCGGCGCAAGGGCCTCGACGTCGACGCCGGCGCGCTGGTCGGTGACCTCGTGGCCGAGGCGACGGTCCGCTTCTGAGGTGGGGACGGCATACGCTCAGCCGTATGCCGTCCGCACCGCTCGCGCTCGCCGCCCCCACCACGCCGGACCCCATGGAGGCACCGCCGGTCCGCTGGGGGATCCTCGCCCCCGGTGGGATCGCGAACTCCTTCGCGGATGCCGTCCACCACGGCACCC
Source organism: Ornithinibacter sp. (assembly GCA_035703305.1). GTDB lineage: Bacteria > Actinomycetota > Actinomycetes > Actinomycetales > Dermatophilaceae > Fodinibacter. The sequence continues at coordinate 24,518 of DASSYJ010000016.1, forward strand.
GCTCCCGGGTCGTCGCGGCCGGGTCCCGCTCCCTGGCCCGCGCCGCCGAGTTCGCCGAGCGGCACGGGGTGGCGACGGCCCACGGGTCGTATGCCGAGCTCGTCGCCGACCCGGACGTCGAGGCGGTCTACGTCTCGAGCCCACACAGCGAGCACCACGAGCATGCCCTCCTGGCCCTGCGTGCGGGCAAGCCCGTGCTCGTGGAGAAGTCGTTCACGAGGAGCCTGCGGGAGACCGACGAGGTGCTCCGGGCGGCCGAGGACGGTGGCCTCCTCGCGGCGGAGGCGATGTGGAGCCGCTACCTGCCGACGTACGACGTCCTGCGCCGCACGGTGGAGGCCGGCACGCTCGGCGAGGTGCTCGTCGTCGAGGCCGACCACGGTCAGCTGCTGTGGCCTGATGGCCCGGCGCGGCTGTCGCAGCCCGAGCTCGCCGGTGGGGCGCTGCTCGACCTCGGCGTCTACCCCGTGGCGTTCGCCGACCACCTCCTCGGCGGCCTGACCGACGTCTCGGCCCGCGGAGTCCTCACCGAGCTCGGCGTCGACGCCACGAGCACCGTCGACGCCCGCGGGCCCGGCGGGGAGCTGGCGCGCCTGTGGTGCACGATGGCCGGAGCCACCGCCTGTCCCGCCAGGGTCGTCGGCACCCGGGCGCGGCTCGAGGTCAGCGGCCGGTTCTACGACGTCGGCAGCAGGGTCAGCCTCATCGGGCCGGACGAGGCCGTGCTCGACGAGTACGTCCCGGAGGTCCGCGACCGTGGCTACCGCTACGAGGCCGCGGAGTTCGCCCGGGCCCTCGCGGAGGGGCGGCACGAGACGTGGTCGGTGCCGTGGGCCGCCACCCGTCGGGTCATGGCCGTCCTGGACGAGGTGCGCCGCCAGGTCGGGGTCGTCTACCCGGGCGAGTGACCGCAGGGCCAAGGGGTGGGCCGAGGGTGCGGAGGGCGGCGGGCGGGGCACCGGCTCATCGCACGACGACGCGGCTGCCCAACGGCATGAGGTCCTTGGCCCAGATCATGTTGATCGCCGCGTTGCTCAGTCGCGCGCACCCGTGCGAGGCCGGCCACGGCGGGATGTTCGGCGACCCGTGCACGGCGATGCCCCGGTGGAAGAACCGGGGGCGCCACAGCTCCCCGAGGGAGTTGGTCACCGGGCCGTCGACACCGCGGTAGACCGCGAAGCTGCCCCTCGGGGTGCTCGCGACCGACCGGTTGCCCGACGTCGACGTGTAGACCTCGCCGTTGCCGGTCGAGGTGTTGAGGATCGTCCGGACCTCTCCCCCGCGGACCACGAGCAGCAGCTGGCGGCTGAGGACGATCTCGACGCCGTCGCCCGCGAGGCTCGTCCTCGGGCGGACGCCGGCCTCGAGGGCCCTGGTCGTCCTCGGCCCGACCACGCCGTCGCGCCTGAGGCCCGCGGCCTTCTGGATCGCGTAGACCGCCTGCTGGGTCAGCGCACCGAACGAGCCGTCGGGCCTGCCGAGCCAGTAGCCGAGCTCGGTGAGGCGCACCTGCAGGGCCCGCACCTCCGGGCCCGAGTCACCGCGGACGAGGTTGGTGCGCGGCTTCTTCGTCGGCGTGGGCTTGGGCGCGGGTCTCTCCGGCGCGGCCGTGGGCGTCGAGGTCGGCGTGGGCGCGCTCGGGGTCGAGGAGGGCACCGGGGCTGCCGTGACGGTGGGGGTCCCGGTCGCCTCGACCGCAGGGCTCCACGACTCCCCCTGGGTGGGCCGCGAGCCCTGGGCGCCGTCGACGGCATCCTCCGAGCCGGGCACCCAGCTGCCGACCGAGCCACAGCCGGCCAGGACCGCAGCAGCCGTCGCGGCCGCGACCAGCGCCCCGCCCCACCCCCTGCTCGACGTCCGACCCATTCCGTGCTCCTGCTCGACACGACACCGGCTGCGTCGCCGGCCCCCCAGCAGACGGGACACCTGCGCCCTCGCGCCAGCCGACGCGCCGGTCGTGACCGACTCGTTGCCTGGCGGCCTCGTCGTTGCCTGGCGACCTCGGAGTCGGCGTCAGCCGCGGGCCCTGATGGCCTCGTCGGTCGCGATCACCCGGCGGGCGATCTCCACGTGGAGGCCCTCCACCATTCTCCCCCTGTAGGTCACGACGCCCGCACCGGACCCCGCCTCCCACGCCTCGACGACGCCGCGCGCCTCCTCGACCTCCTCGGGCGACGGCGCGAAGAGGGCGTTGCACGGCTCGACCTGGGCGGGGTGGATCAGCGTCTTGCCGTCGAACCCCAGGTCGCGTCCCTGCCGGCACTCCGCCTCGAACCCCTCGAGGTCCTTGACGTCGTTCCACACCCCGTCGAGGATCGCGACCCCGGCCTGCCGGGCCGCGAGGAGCGCGAGGGAGAGGGAGGTCAGCAGGGGCGCCCGGCCCGGGACGTGCCTCGCGCCGAGCTCCTTGACGAGGTCGTTGACCCCCATGACGAGCACCGCCAGGCGCTCGGACGCACCGGCGGTCTCCGAGACACCGAGCACGGCCTTCGGCGTCTCCACCATCGCCCACAACGTCGTGCGCTCCGGCGCTCCGTGGCGCTCCATGGCGGCGACGAGCTCGCGCACCTCCTCGGCGGAGTCGACCTTGGGGACGACGATGCCGTCGGGACCCGCCGCGCAGGCCGCGGCGAGGTCGTCCTCGTGCCACTGGGTGCCTGCGGCGTTGACCCTGATCGTCACCTCGCGCTGGCCGTAGTCACCCGACCTGGCTGCGGCACAGACGTTCTCGCGTGCCGTCTCCTTGTGGTCGGGACCCACGGCATCCTCGAGGTCCAGGATCAGCCCGTCGACCGGGAGCGTCCGCGCCTTCTCGAGCGCCCGCTCGTTGTTGCCCGGCAGGTAGAGCACCGAGCGGCGGGGCCGGTATGCCGTGCCGCCGCTCACGCGCCCGCCTCGCCGTCCGCGGAGGGTGAGCGCACGGCATACAGCTCGGCGAGCTCGGGGTCGTTGGCGGACAGCCGGTCGGCGAGCTCGAGGATGACGAGGCACTGCTTGAGGCTGGCGTCGTCCTCCATCTTGCCGTCGAGCATGACGGCACCGGTTCCGTCGCCCATGGCCTCCTTGACGCGCCGCGCGTGGGCGACGTCCCCGGCGCTGGGGCTGAACACCCGCTTGGCGATCGCGATCTGCGCCGGGTGGAGGGTCCACGTGCCGACGCACCCGAGGAGGAACGCGTTGCGGAACTGGTCCTCGCACGCGACGACGTCGGCGATGTCCCCGAAGGGGCCGTAGTACGGGAAGATCCCGTGCATCGCGCAGGCGTCGACCATGCGGGCGATCGTGTAGTGCCAGAGGTCCTGCTGGTAGGTCGCCCGCTCTCCCGTGATGTCCCCGTCGACGGGGTCCTGTCGGACGAGGTAGCCGGGGTGGCCACCGCCCACGCGCGTCGTCTTCATCCGGCGGTCGGCAGCGAGGTCGGCCGGGCCGAGGCTGATGCCCTGCATGCGAGGGCTGGCGCCCGCGATCGCCTCGACGTCGACCACCCCGCGGGCCGTCTCGAGGATCGCATGGACGAGGACCGGCCGGGTCAGCCCGGCCCGGGCCTCGAGCTGCGCCAGCAGCCGGTCGACGTAGTGGATGTCCTCGGGCCCCTGCACCTTGGGCACCATGACGACGTCGAGCCGGTCACCCACCTCGGTGACGAGGGTCGTGAGGTCGTCGAGGACCCACGGCGAGTCGAGGGCGTTGACCCGGGTCCAGAGCTGCGTGTGCTCGCCGAAGTCGGTCGCGCGCGCGATGTCGACGAGCCCCGCGCGGGCGGCCTCCTTGTTCTCGGCCTTGACGGCATCCTCGAGGTTGCCCAGCAGCACGTCGACCGTGCCCACGAGCTGGGGGACCTTGGCGGCCATCCTCGGGTTGCTCGGGTCGAAGAAGTGGATCATCCGGCTCGGCCGCGCGGGCACCTCCCGGAGCGGCGTCGGCGCCCCCACCGCGAGGGGGGCGAAGAAGTCCTTGGCGCTGCGCATGCGGGGGCCTCTCGTCGGCGGGACGGGTCTGCCGGGGACGCTAGCAGCGCCCGCGCGTAGGGCGTTGTGAGAGAGTTCACGCTGTGACGGAGGACGCCCGCACCGAGCCGATGCCGGTCACGGCGCCGGCTGCGGCGCCGGCCGCCGTGACGGCAGCGCTGCCGGCCGCGCTGCCGGTCAACGTCACCCGCCTGACGCACGAGGCGGCGAGCAAGTCGTCGGTGATGTGGGTGCGCGTCCCGGGGGACCGCGCCCACGCCGTCTGGCACGTGTGGCACGACGACGGCGACGAGCGCAGCAGCGGACCCGCCGCCTACGTCGTCTCGGGACCGGGCGAGCAGTCGCTGCCCTGGCTCCCCGACGAGGTCGAGCTCGTGCTCCGGAGCAAGGACACCGGCGGGCGGCTCCTGACCGTCCACGCGACGGCCCGCGAGGTGACGCCCGAGTCCCCGGACTGGGAGGCCGCTGTCGAGATCCTCCGGCCGGAGCGCCTCAACGCCGTCGGCGACGTCGCCGAGCGGTGGCGGCAGTCGTGCACGATCCATGTGCTCACGCCGCACGGCCGCCCGCTCGAGTCGCCCGGCTCGTATGCCGACGGGTCGGGTGTCGCCGCGGTGCGTCCCGCGGCCGGGACGACCGCCCGCTGGCGTCCATGGCACTGGCGCGGTCGCGCCGACGCCCGCCGCAACACGCGCCCCTCCTGAGCCGAGGGTGGGCTCGGGGCGCGGGCCGCACGGCTCGCGTGCCGGGACCGCACGGCTCGCGTGCCGGGGACCGCACGGCTCGCGTGCCGGGGACCGCGCGGCTCGCGTGCGGGGCGCCGCTCGCCTCCGGGGCGGGGGGCGCCCGCCCCGATAGCCTGTCCCGGTGAGCACGCCGACCCGCGCCTTCGTCGGCCGACTCGCCGAGCTCAACGTCTTCGACCCGCTCGGTGACCAGGTCGGCCGGGTCCGCGACGTCGTCGTCACCTTCAGCGTCGCCCACAACCGTCCCCGCGTCATCGGGCTCGTCGTCGAGGTGCCGGGCCGGCGCCGGGTGTTCGTGCCCATGACCCGGGTGACCTCGGTCGAGGGTGGTCAGGTCATCACGACCGGGCTCGTCAACATGCGGCGGTTCGAGCAGCGGGGCAACGAGACCCTCGTCGTCGCCGAGCTGTTCGAGCGCCCGGTCCAGGTGCGCACCGACGAGGGGGAGGTCGTCGACGCCACCGTCGAGGACGTCGGCATCGAGCAGCTCGGCACCCGCGGGTGGAGCGTGGCGCGGGCCTTCGTCCGCACCGGTGGCTCCCGCGCCCGGCTGGGCGGGCTCCGTCGGCGGCGGGGCGAGACCCTGCTCGTGCCGATCGAGGACGTCCGGGGGCTGCGGGACCCCTCCGAGGGGCAGAGCGCGGCCCGGCTCCTCGAAGCCTACGAGGACCTCAAGCCCGCCGACCTCGCCGAGGTCATCCACGACCTCACCCCGAGGCGCCGCGCCGAGGTCGCCGCAGCCCTCGACGACGACCGGCTCGCCGACGTCATCGAGGAGCTCCCCGAGGACGACCAGGTCGAGATCCTCGCGGGCCTCGCCGTCGACCGGGCCGCCGACGTCCTCGAGGCCATGGAGCCCGACGACGCGGCCGACCTCCTCGCCGAGCTCCCCAAGGAGCGGCAGGAGGAGCTGCTCCAGCGAATGGAGCCCGACGAGGCGGCCGACCTGCGACGCCTCCTCACCTACGACGAGAACACCGCGGGCGGCCTCATGACGACCGAGCCCGTGGTGCTCGGGCCGGAGGCCTCCATCGCCGAGGCCCTCGCGGTCGTCCGCCGGGCCGAGCTGTCGACCGCGCTGGCGTGCACGGTGTTCGTGTGCCGGTCCCCGCTCGAGACGCCGACCGGCCGCTACCTCGGCATGGTCCACATCCAGCGCCTGCTCCGCGAGCCTCCCCACGCCCCCATCGGCGGCATCCTCGACAAGGACGTGGAGCCGCTGCCGCCGGAGGCGTCCCTGGGCCAGGTGACCCGGATGCTCGCGACCTACGACCTCGTCGGCATCCCCGTCGTCGACGAGGAGGGACACCTTCTGGGGGCCGTCACCGTCGACGACGTCCTCGACCACATCCTCCCCGAGGACTGGCGCGAGGACCGCCACGACGTCGTCACCCCCGAGGAGGTCCGCGGTGGCTGAGCGCGAGCGCCGACCCCGCATCGACCAGCCCCGCGAGGGCGGTCGACGCTGGACGATGCCCGCGAGCCTGACGGAGGAGGCCTTCGGCGTCCTCTCCGAGAAGTTCGCCCGGTTCATGGGCACCCCCTACTTCCTCATCGGGATGACCGTCTTCGTCCTCGTGTGGGTCGGCTGGAACGTCCTCGCCCCGACCTCCGCGCGCTTCGACGAGTACCCGTTCATCTTCCTCACGCTCATGCTGAGCCTGCAGGCCTCGTATGCCGCGCCGCTCATCCTGCTCGCCCAGAACCGCCAGGCCGACCGCGACCGGTTCGCACTCGAGCAGGACCGCTCCCGCGACGAGCGCAACCTCGCGGACACCGAGTTCCTCACCCGCGAGGTGGCCGCGCTGCGCATCGCGATGCGCGACACGGCCACGCGTGACTTCCTGCGCAGCGAGCTGCGCGACCTCCTCGACGAGATGGAGGAGCGCCGTCTCGTCGCGGCCCGCGCCGAGGATGCCGCAGAGGGCACGGTCGGCGCGTCCCGTCCACCGACCTAGACTGGGGCCATGCCCCAGGTCAGTCCCGACGCCCTCCACGCTGCGCTCGAGACGGTCATCGACCCCGAGATCCGCAAGCCGGTCACCGAGCTCGGCATGGTTGAGAGCGTCACGAGCGACGACACCGGCCACGTGGCCGTGACGATCCTCCTCACGGTCGCCGCCTGCCCGCTCAAGGACACCCTGACGAAGGACACGACCTCCGCCCTGACCGCGGTCGAGGGCGTCACCGGTGTCACGGTCACCCTGGGGGTCATGAGCGACGAGCAGCGCGCCGAGCTGAAGACGATGCTCCGCGGCGGCGTCGCGGAGCGCGAGGTGCCCTTCGCGAGGCCCGGGTCCCTGACCCGCGTGTATGCCGTGGCCTCCGGCAAGGGCGGCGTGGGCAAGTCGTCGGTCACCGCGAACCTCGCCGCGTCCCTCGCCCAGCAGGGCCTGCGGGTCGGTGTCGTCGACGCCGACATCTACGGTTTCTCCATCCCTCGCATGCTCGGGGTCCAGGGCCGTCCCACGCAGGTCGACGACATGATCCTGCCGCCGGTCAGCCTCGACGTGAAGGTCATCTCGATCGGGATGTTCGTCCCCGGCAACCAGCCCGTCGTATGGCGCGGGCCGATGCTCCACCGCGCGCTCCAGCAGTTCCTCGCGGACGTCTTCTGGGGCGACCTCGACGTCCTCCTCCTCGACCTTCCCCCGGGCACCGGCGACATCGCGATCTCGGTCGCCCAGCTCATCCCCGGCGCCGAGATCCTCGTCGTGACGACGCCCCAGCAGGCCGCCGCCGAGGTGGCCGAGCGCGCCGGCGCCATCGCCCTGCAGACGCACCAGCGGCTCGCCGGCGTCATCGAGAACATGAGCTGGCTCGAGCTGCCCGACGGCACGCGCCAGGAGATCTTCGGGTCCGGGGGTGGTCGGGAGGTGGCCGAGTCGCTGACCCGCGCGATCGGTGCCGAGGTGCCGCTCCTCGGTCAGATCCCCCTCGACACGAACCTGCGGATCGGCGCCGACCAGGGGTCACCGGTCGTGCTGAGCGACCCGACGTCGCCCGCCGCGGTCGCCCTGCGCGGCATCGCCAAGGGACTCGCGACGCGTTCGCGCGGCCTCGCGGGCCGCTCGCTGGGGCTCACCCCGGCCGCTCGCTGACCCGCGACTGCGCCGGAGGGAACACGGCCGCGAGACCCGCACCCCTCCGGCATCCCGGGGCGGCTCGTTGACCGCCCCCGGACGTAGAATCAGTGCACCGAGGGTGCCCAGGGCCGGGTCCGTCCGGCACCAGCCCCCGGCTCTCCACGAGGGCCGACTCGCGGCCCGGATCGAGCCATCATGTCCACCACCATCGTCATCCTCCTCATCGTCCTCGCCGTGGTCGTCGTCGTTCTCCTGGCGATGGCCGTCAAGGTCATCAAGCAGTACGAGGAGGGGGTCGTCCTCCGCTTCGGGAAGCTCACCCGCCTCCGCCACCCCGGGCTGCGGCTGATCATCCCCTTCGTCGAGGTGCTGCACCGGGTCTCGCTGCGCGTCGTCACGATGCCCATCCAGTCGCAGGGCATCATCACCCACGACAACGTGAGCGTCGACGTCTCCGCCGTGGCCTACTACCGGGTCGTGGACCCGGTGCGCTCGGTGATCGCCATCGAGAACCCCGCCGCCGCGATCAACCAGATCGCCCAGACGACGTTGCGCAAGGTCGTCGGGCAGCACACCCTCGACCAGACCCTGGCCGAGACCGACGCGATCAACCTCGACATCCGCTCCATCCTCGACGGCACCACCGGAGAGTGGGGCATCGAGGTCACGCTCGTCGAGCTCAAGGACATCCAGCTGCCCGACGGCATGAAGCGCGCCATGGCCAAGCAGGCCGAGGCCGAACGCGAGAAGCGCGCCAAGATCATCAACGCCGAGGGCGAGGCACTCGCGGCGTCGGCGCTGGGTCAGGCCTCGGACACGATGATGGCGCACCCCATCGCGCTCCAGCTGCGCAACCTGCAGAGCCTGGTCGAGATCGGCGTCGACAAGAACACCGTGGTGGTCTTCCCCGCGCCCCTCATGTCCACGATCGCCGAGGTCGGCGCGTTCCTGGCCCGCGAGGGCGGAGCGGCGGACGCCCAGGCGGAGGTCCGGGCGGACGTCCGGCCGACACCCTTGGCCGGGGCCCGGCCACGGGCTGCTCAGGTGGCGTCGACGTCGTAGGGCGTCGGTCGTGACGGGTCCCACACCCGCGGGTCGACGGCTCGGCCCTGAAGTGGTCCCGTGGCCTCGCCGTTGACGCTCGTCCCGAGGGTGCCGGCCACCCCTGCAGCAGCCGCGCCCGCGGCGACCGCTCCGGCGGCGGGGGAGCTCCCACGCAGGTTCCCGGCGGACCGCACGGACCCGATCTCGTCGCGCAGCGGGGAGATCGCCTCGTCGAGGGGCTCGAGCAGCGCCTCCCTGACGATCCTCCGCGGGTCGTACTGCCGCGGGTCGTACTGGCGCCAGTTGATGTCGCTGTACTCCGGCCCGAGCTGGTCCTTGAGCTGCCCCTTGGCCCCCTCCGCCATGACACGGAGCTTGCGGATGCCGCGTGCCAGCTTCGCGGCGTAGTCCGGGAGCCTGTCGGGGCCCAGCACGAAGACGGCGATGAGCGCGAGGAGCACGATCTCCCAGCCGTTCACACCGAACATCTCGCCATCACCACCTTCTGTCCTGTCCGCCCGTGGGCGGGTGCTCAGTCGCCCGAGCCCTGGAGGACCATCGTGACATCGCGCTCGGTCCCGTCGCGACGGATGGTCAGGGTGACCTTATCCCCCACGGTGCGGGCGCGGATCGCGACCACGAGCTCGCCGTCCTCCGAGACCGGCCTGCCCTCGAACGCGATGACGACGTCGCCGGGCTCCAGACCGGCCTTGTCGGCGGGGCCGCCGGGGTTGACGGCGGGTGCTCCGTCGGGACCCGTCTCGGCGATCCGCACGCCCTCACCGGTGTACTCCGAGTCGAGGTAGACGCCGATGACGGGGTGCACCGCCGTCCCGGTCTCGATGAGCTGCTTCACCGTCGTCGCGACCTGGGCGCTCGGGATCGCGAACCCCACCCCGATGTTCCCGCTCTGCCCGCTGGAGTCCGCCCCGGGCGCCTGGGCGATGGCGGAGTTGACGCCGATGACGCGCCCCTGCATGTCGAGGAGCGGCCCGCCGGAGTTGCCCGGGTTGATGGCGGCATCGGTCTGGATCGCGTTGATGAAGGACTGGTCGTCGGCGTCCCCCGGCGTCACGGGGCGGTCGAGCGCGCTGACGATGCCAGCAGTGACGGTCGAGTCGAGCCCGAGCGGGGCGCCGACAGCGATGACCTCGTCACCGACGACGACGTCCTCGGAGCGCCCCAGGGTGAGCGGGGTGAGGTCGGTGCGGTCGACCTTGAGCACGGCGAGGTCGTAGGAGGCGTCGCGACCGACGACCGACCCCTTGAGCTGCTGGCCGTTGGCGAGGACGACGGTGATGTCACCCGTGTCGGACGCGCCCGCGACGACGTGGTTGTTCGTCACGATGTGGCCCTTGCCGTCGTAGACCCAGCCGGAGCCCGTGGCCTGCCCCTCGCTCTCGTCGACTCGCAGGGTGACGACGCTCGGCGTGGCCTTGGCCGCGATGTTGGCCACCGAGCCCTCCGGGCGCGTGACCGCACCGACGCCCACGCTCGGCGCGGGCGCGCCGGTGCTCTCGAGCGTGCCGTCCTCGGCGAGGGTCCCTCCCACGAGGCCGCCCACCGTGCCCGCGACGAGGGCCGTCGCGGCGGCGACGCCGACGAGGGCGCCCCAGCCCGGACCCCGACGGGTGCGTACGGGCTCGGGCGGAGCGGGGTGGGCGACCGGGCCACCGGCATACGGCGGGTATGCGGGTGGCGCCGAAGCGCTCGAGCTCACCGAGCCGCGGTCGGCCGGGATCGGGGACGTGGCGACGGGCTGCAGGGGTCCGCCCTGGACGGTGGCCCAGACGGGCTCGTCGAACGGGATCTGCTGGGTGTCCTCCGTCCGGGCGACGTCGGCAGGCCGCTCGGGGGTCGAGCCCTCGGCCGGGTGCTCGGAACCACCGTCGGAGCCACCCCACGGGCGCCACTCGTCGCGCCCGGGCTCGGTCTCGCTCGTCATGGGGTCGATTCTGCCTGCTGGGTGGCGCGGGTCAGCCCGAGGGGCCGGGAGAGCTCGAGGGTGGCGGACGTGCCCACGGCGGACCCGGGAACGGACGGCACGGAGGCCGGCCGCACCGCAGGCGTCGTCGCGAGCGCGGGCCGGACGGTGGCCGGCCCACCGATGACCGTGAGGCTCCAGGCCGCTGCTCCGGCGACCCCGGCGGCGGCGGCCGCGACCATCGTGGCGCGCAGCGGGCTCCGGTGGCACGGGGGTGCGCTGGGAGCGAGGAGGGCCAGCGGTCGCGGCTGCGTCGTCGGGGCCGGGCGCGGCGCGACCTCGTCGCCGAGGCTGCTGCCCAGCGCGAGGAGGGTGGTCCTCAGGTCCCCGGGCATCGAGGGCGCCCCGGCGAGGGCGCTGCGCAGCCGACGCTCCTGCGCCACCGCGTGCCCGCAGACCTGGCAGGCCACGAGGTGGCGGTCCCAGGCCCACTGCCGCTCGAGCGGGAGGCGACCGGCGGCGTACTCCGGCAGCTCGTCGCCGAGGCAGCGCACGCGCAGGGCGTCGGTCATACGGTCCCCGCGGCGGGGCGGCGCACGATCCGGCCCCGGGGTGCCGGTGCCGGCGTCGTCGAGGGCTGGGGCGCCCGGTGGGCCAGGGCCTCGCGCAGCTGAGCGCGGCCCCGGTGGATGCGGGAGCGCACCGTACCGAGCTTGATGCCGAGGGTCGCGGCGACCTCCTCGTAGGAGAGTCCCTCGATGTCGCACAGGACGACGGCGGCGCGGAAGTCCGGGGAGAGGGCGTCGAGGGCGCGCTGCACGTCGGCGTCGAAGTGCGCGTCGTGGTACGACTGCTCCGGACCGGGGCCCCTGCTGGGCAGGCGGGCAGCCGACTCGTCGGAGAGGGCGTCGAAGCGGATGCGCTGCTTGCGGCGCATCTTGTCGAGGAAGACGTTCGTCGTGATGCGGTGGAGCCAGCCCTCGAACGTCCCGGGCTGGTAGGTGTGCAGCGACCGGAACACCCGGACGAAGACGTCCTGCGTGAGGTCCTCGGCGTCGTGCACGTTGCCGGTGAGGCGGTAGGCGAGGCGGTAGACGCGAGCCGAGTGCTGCTCGACGACCTCCTCCCAGGTGGGGGGCACCCACGCGGCGTCCGGCGTCTCGCCGCCCTGGGCGGCATACGTCGTCGTCATCGGTTCTTCCCTCACCAGGCTGCTCATGTCACCCATCGATACGCACTGTTCCCGTGAATTGTTCCCGGTTTCCCTGAACGCCCGCTGGGAGCGCGGGTCGCAAGGACCCCTGCAGGGCCGGGCCGCCTAGGGTTGGGCCATGAGCGCTCTCAAGCCGGCCAGCTGGTCCTACGCCGAGGAGTTCGTGCCCGAACCGGAGGTCGTCGAGGCGGCCCGGCGGCGCGGGATCGAGTTCGGCGACGCCAGCCCGGTCGGCACGGGAGCCGGCGCCACGCTGCGCTTCGTCGCAGCAGCCGTCCAGGCCCGGCACGTGCTCGAGATCGGCACCGGGGCCGGCACGTCGGGGCTCTGGCTGCTCGCCGGGATGCCCGACGACGGCATCCTCACGACGATCGACTCCTCCGCCGAGCACCAGCAGGCGGCGCGCGAGGCGTACTCCGCCGCGGGCTACGCGCACCAGCGCACGCGGGTCATCACCGGCCCGGCCGCCGAGGTGCTGCCCCGGATGGCCGACGGTGCCTACGACCTCGTCGTCGTCGACGCGGACAAGGGTGGCTACCCGACGTACGTCGAGCACGCCGTGCGGCTGCTGCGCTCCGGCGGCGTGCTGCTCATGGACAACATGCTCTGGCACGACCAGGTCGCGGACCCCGCCGCCCGCGACGCCACGACGACGACGCTGCGCGACGTCGGGAAGTCCGTGCGCGACAACGTGCAGCTCGTCCCGGCCCTGCTGCCGGTCAGCGACGGCCTGCTCGTCGCCGTCAAGCGCTGAGCCGGCGCTCCCCGCGCCCCCCAGCGCCCCCACCGGGGACGGGAAGGCCCCCCTCAGCTGACGTCGGGGCCGGCCCCGCGCCGGAAGCCCGAGGGGCCCTCGGCGATGGCGACGACCTCCCAGTCCTCGATGACGAAGGGCGCGGAGCCGATGATCTCGCTGCCCGGGGCGTCGGAGGCTCCCGGCTCGAAGTCCTCGCGGAACATCGTGCGGTCCTGCTCGCTGTCGAAGACGTAGGTCCCCTCGAACCACTCACCCTCCCGCATCCGCCAGACCTTGAAGGCGAGCCCGTCGAGGAACATGAACCGCGCGATCGACGTGCCGACGACGTACTCGCGCAGCCGGTCGGCGGTGTCCTCCGGGGCGTCCGTCAGCGACCAGCGCACCGTCAGCCCGTACCCCGCGTTCATGCCATCTCCTCCAGCCAGCGCAACACCAGTCGCGTCCCGAACCCGGTCGCTCCCTTGGCGGAGATCCCGGCGTCGACGTCCGAGCGGCCGGTCCCCGCGACGTCGAGGTGCGCCCAGCGGCGCTCCCCGACGAACTCGCGGAGGAACAGCGCCGCCACCACCGCTCCCCCGCCCACGTCCTCGGCGATGTGGTTGAGGTCCGCGACCTCGGAGTCGAGAGCTCGACGGTAGGTGTCGGCGAGGGGCATCGGCCACAGCGTCTCACCAGTCGTCGCGCCGGCGGCGACGAGCGCGTCGGCCAGCGCGGCATCCGTGGCGAACACCGGTGCTGCCACTCGGCCGAGCGCGATGCGGGCAGCCCCGGTCAGGGTGGCGACGTCGACGAGGTACGCCGGGTCGAGGTGGGCGTCGGCGTAGGCGAGGGCGTCGGCCATGACGATCCGGCCCTCGGCGTCGGTGTTCCCGATCTCCACCGAACGTCCGCCGTACTGCGTCACGACATCGCCCGGGCGGTAGGACGCTCCCCCGACCGCGTTCTCCGCGATGGCGAGCAGGCCGGTGACGCGGACGCGCACCCCCAGCTCACGGCACGCCGAGAGCACGGCCAGCACGACGGCCGCCCCGGACATGTCGGTCTTCATGCCCAGCATGAACTCGCCGCGCTTGACCTGCAGGCCCCCGGTGTCGAAGGTGACGCCCTTGCCGACGAGGACGACCCTGGGTGTCGCTGCCGTGGCACCCTCCGGCTCGTGGTCGAGGCGCACGAACCGCGGGGGCGTCGCCGAGCCCTGGCCGACGGCCAGGAGGCCGCCGAAGCCGTCGGCCCGCAGCCGGCGCTCGTCCCACACCGCGACGTCGAGCCCGGTGGTCCGGGCCAGGGCCCTGGCGCGGGCGGCGAGCCACGCGGGGTTCTTCGTGTTCGAGGGGGTCGCCGCCAGCCCCCGGGCGACGAGCTGGGCGCGCGCCCGCACCACCGCCCTCCCCACGGCGACGGGGTCCGCCCCGCCGGTCACCACGGCCTCCCGAGCCGGCTCGCTGCCGGCCACGGCACCGTCCCGGGTCCACCGCGGCGACGCCCACGAGCCGAGGACGGCCCCTTCGACGTATGCCGTGAGCCCCGGCTCGGTCGCCGCGTCGCCGACGGCGTGCACCACGGTGCCCCGGCCGCCCGTCCCTCGCCCGACCGCGGCCCCCGCCGTGCGCCACGAGCCCGGGGACCCGTCACCGACGCCGACGAGCAGGATCCGGCGCACGGCATACGTCTCCGGGGGCAGGGGCACGGTGGTGACCGACCCGGCCCTGGTGTCCGGCTCGTGCGTGGTCAGCACGTCCTCGGCGTCCAGACCGAGACCGAGGAGGGCGGCGCGGGCCGGGCCCTCGTCGTCGTCGGCGATCGGTGCGACGAGCATCCCGTCGTCGCCGAGGCGGCTGGTCCCGGCCACCAGCTCGTCGAGGGTGGGTCGCACCGTCCAGGTGGACGTGCGTGGACTGAGGAGGACGTCGTCACGGGGCACCCGGAGACCCTACCCACTGCGGGGGCGGCACCGGCTGCACGTCGAGCGGGGCCCCCACCGGATCGGTGGGGGCCCCGCTCGACGGAGTCTGCCGGGAGGACCTACTTCAGCCCCTCGCAGTTGTCGATGGCCTCGCCGAGGGCGCGCACCTCATCAGGGGTCATCTCGACGACGAGCCGGCCGCCGCCCTCGAGGGGCATGCGCAGCACGATGCCGCGACCTTCCTTGGTGACCTCGAGCGGGCCGTCGCCCGTCCTCGGCTTCATTGCCGCCATGGCTGAAATCCCTTCTTCGACGCGGCTGCGGTGTGCGCGCCACGTGGTGCCCGACGCCGGACCGTCGGCGTTGGGCCCATTATCCCGCAGCCGTGCGACAGAACGAAATCTGTCCGCCCGCGAACGGGCTGGTCACGGCGGGAAGGACCCCCACGGGGTGTAGACGAGCAGCGCACAGGTCCACCACACCAGGCCCGCCACGATGACGACGAGCACGACGCCCACCCGGCGCCGCCAGTGCGGGACCACGCTCTGGCCGTTGGCGGTGCGCATGGCGACCGAGGCGACGAGGGCGGCCAGCGGGAAGTCGAGGAGGAGGAAGCGCCACATGCTCGTGATGGGGCGGACGACGGCGAACAGGTAGAGGGGGTAGGCGAGGGCCCAGGCACGGGCCTCGATGGGGATCCACCGCCCGTGGCGGCCGAGCACGAGGACGACGTACGTGGAGACGAGTGCCACGAGGACCACGACGCCTGCGAGGCCCTTGCTCTGCCACGCCCACTCGAACCACAGGACGAACGGGCCCTTGCCGGGTCGCTGCCCCCAGGCGGCCTGGACGTCGAAGAAGGCCGTGGGGACGCCGGTGACCAGACCGGCGATCGCGGGCCAGGCGACCGCGCTGACGCCCAGCGCCCCGAGCATGACGACCGCGCTGGCGCGCTGGCCGTGGAGCGGGCGGACACCCGCGGCCCGGTCCTCCCGCCACCGCACGACGAGGTGGATGACGGCCGCGCACCCGAGCGCGGGGGCGACCCCGCGCGTGAGGCCGAGCGGCACCGAGACCGCGGCGACGAGCAGGTACCTCCGCCGGACGAGGAGCAGGAGGGCACCGGCCACGAGGGCGGCCGCGAGGGCCTCGGTGTAGGGCTTGAGCATGACGGCGGTCGTCGGGTAGAAGCACCAGAGGCACGCGGCGACGAGGGCGAGCCGGTCGCGCTGCGGCTGGCGGTCGGCGTGGACGCCGGAGCGGAGCACCGACCACACGAGGACGGCCGCGAGGCCGCCGAGCACGAGGTTGAGGAGCCCCCCGGCCATCGTGAACGAGACCCCCGTGAGCATGACGCCCTTCACGAGGTAGGGGTAGAGCGGGTAGAAGGCCCACGCGCTGTAGGTGACCCGGCCCGTGTCGGCGTCGACGGGCAGCGGCACCGGGTAGCCGTCGCGGACGATCCGTTCGTACCAGACGCCGTCCCACAGGCCGAACATGTCGCCCAGGGCGGGGTCGGCGTGGCCCACACCGGCGGGGTTCTGGAACCACGCCGCCGCCAGCCAGAGGGCGAGGAGGGCCACGACGCGGGAGACGAGGTAGACGACGAGGAGGGTGAGCACCGGCCGCCGGAGCGCTCGGGCACCGATCGCGTGGCGCCCGGCGGAGGTGAAGGGAGTCAGACGCTGCGGGGCGGCCTCGGGAGACGCCTCAGCCAGCGCCATCGGTCACTCCCCTCACGTCCCAGACGTACACCCCACCGACGTGCTCCGGAGCACCGAAGGCGTGGGAGATCGACGCCCGGAGGGCGCCGGCACCCGGGCGCGTGTCCGGCAGCACGACGGCGTCGACGCGTCCCGCGCGCAGGTCCTCGCGGAACTGCTCGACCTGCACGTCCGAGGCCTGACGCTCCACCTGGGCCTCGGAGACCTCCCACAGCCACGTGGTCAGCGCGGTCGGGGTGGCGCCGTACTGGCCGACCCGCTGCGCGCTCGCGTCGGGTCCGACGAAGTACCCCGCCACGACGGGGAACCCCCACCGGGCCGCGGCCTGCCACTCCAGCGCCCGGGTGTCGGCGACGTTCGGCGGTGGCACGGCGAGCACCGACCCGCCCTCGTCGACCCAGTCGCGCCAGGTGCCGTCGGTGAAGAACGTCGGCACCGGGGTCCGCGGCTCGACGACGAGCGGGGTCGGCAGCACGGGGAGCAGCACGAGCAGGGCGGCCGCGGAGGCGACGCCGAGCCCCGCTCCGGCGTGCCCGGCATACCGCGTCGCTCCCGAGCGCACCGCCTCGACACCGAGGGCGAGCAACGCACCGAGCGCCGGCACCGCGACGAGGGCGAAGCGGGTGGGCAGGACGTTCTGGATGACCGGGACGAGCTCGAGCAGCGCCCACGGCCCGGGGACGCCGGTGGAGCGGCCGCCCAGGACCACCTCCTCCCCGAGCGAGAGCCAGCAGGAGAGGACGACGACGGCCGCGAGCGCCCGCACGAGGGGGCGCCGCCACATGACGACGACGACGGAGCCTGCGGCGAGGAGCAGGGGGATCCCGAAGAACGAGTTCTCCTCCGTGCGGTTCATCGAGACCGCGGCCGAGGCCCACGGGTCGGCCCCGAGGCTCCTCGTGGCGCGGCCCCACAGCTGGGCCAGGTCGTTCCCACCGGGAGGGTGCCAGATCGAGGCGTAGCTCTGAGGGCCCTGGAACTGCCACCACAGCGGCACGGCGACGACCGCGAGGCACACGGCGAGGCCCACGCCCATCCCCGGCAGCAGGCGACGCAGGTCGAGCTCACCGTGCGCCACGAGCACTCCGCCGGCGATGGCGAGGCCCACCGCGGTGAGCAGGAGGACCTCCTCCCCGATGAGCACCTGCCAGGCAGCGAGGAGGCCGAGCACGACGCCGTCGCGCACCGGTCGGTGTCCTCGGGCGATGCGCAGGAGCCGGTCGATGACGACGGGGACGAGGAACTGCGCCACGAAGTTGGGGTGGCCGTTCGCGTGGGAGACCAGGCCCGGCGCGAACCCCGCGAAGCCGGCGCCGACGGCCGCTGCGAGCGGGTGCACCGCCAGGTGCCGACGGAACAGCCAGAACCAGGCGCTCGCGGTGAGGGTGAGGCCGAGGAGCTCGACGAGGAGGAAGGTGACCTGCGGCCCGGCGAGAAGCGTGAGTGGGGCCAGCGGCACGCCGAGGCCCATGACCGCGGCGTTGGCCATGAGGTTGACCCCGGCCGGGAAGTTCTGGAGGTCGCTGAAGAGCGGGTTGGACAGCGTCGCGAGGTTGTGCGCCGTCGCGCCGAAGTACCACTCGAACGCCTGCTGGTCCTGCACGCCCTGGGAGAGGTAGGCGCCGCGGACGTCCGCGACGAGCCCGGACAGCAGGAAGAGCGCGAGGAGCAGGTATGCCGCGGGGGCCAGCAGGTCGCTCGGCCGCAGCGGTGCGGGGGGTCCGGCAGCCGGTGCGTCCTCGGGGCCGGCTGCCGGACCGGGTCGAGGGGGCGGCTCCTCGTCGGCCTCACCGACGGTCGGAGGTCGGGTGCGCTGCACCGTCGACCCGGGTGACGCGTCCGGGTCCTCCTCGCCGCGGAGGCGGGCGATCTCGGCGTCTCGGTCGGCGAGCCGGGACTCGAGGACGTCGAGCACCGCGTCGACCTGGTCCATGCGGTAGCCCCGCAGCTGGGCGGTGAACGCGTCCTCACCCGCACGCCGCGCGGCGGCCGCCTCGTCGCCCAGGAGCTCGTCGTCGAACGAGTACACCGCACGCGGTCGCCCGAGGAACCACGCTCCGCCCGCGACGACGAGCAGGGCGAGCGCTGCGAGCCCCAGGGACCACGTCACGGCTCGCTCCCCCGGACGGGCCGCACGGCATCCGCCGCAGCGCGGTGGAGCACGCCGTCGAGGATCCCGCCGAAGAGCCTCGGCCCGAGCCGGTCGCCGACCGGGCGCGTGAGGCGGCGGACCCCGCGCAGCCACAGCTCCTCGGTCCACGTGACCCGGGCCCCGCCGGGCGCGTCGGGGTCGGCATCGACGACGATGTCCGCCCAGCCGCGAAGGACGCGCCCGGTCTTGACGAAGCGCAGCCGGCGCCCGGGCTCCAGACTGGTCAGGAGCATGCGGTCGGCGAAGCCGAGGGGGCCGAGGCGCGTCCGGGCGACGACCTCCGAGCCGAGGACCAGGCCGCCGGGAGGCACCTCCATCGTCGTCAGCGGGACGTCTCGCGTCTGCTCGGCGAGGTCGGCCACCGCCGACCAGGCGACCTCGGGGACGAGCGGGGTGTGCCGGATGACGGTGAACGCCATGCCGTCACCCGCCCTCGGGACGCTCGTCGCGTCGCAGGTCGGCGAGGGTCCGCTCGCGCTCGGCCAGGTCGTGGCGGAGCACGTCGAGCTGGGCGTCGACCTCCTCCATGCGGTAGCCCCGAAGCGCCGTGTCGAAGCGCACCCCGTCGACGTCGGCCGCCTGGGGGGCCGCCGGAAGGCCGTGGTCGGGCGTCGAGTGCACCGCCTCGGCGAGGGGGTCGACGGCGACCCGGCCGCTTGCCACCCCGAGCACCACGACGACGAGGGCGACGGCGACGACGGCGAGGAGGATGAGCGGGACCACGGTCCCGATCCTACGGGGGTGGGCGGGGCTACTCGGGGTACGTCCCCGGGCCCTCGGGTGCCTCCCGGCGGGGGATGCCGGTGCCGCCCGTGCGCCGGGACGTGTCCGCGTCGACGATCGCCGCCACCGCCTCGTCGACGTCGTCGGTGAGGGTGAGGAGGTCGAGGTCCGCGACGCTGATGGTGCCGGCGGCGGCCGCGGTCTCCCGGAGCCACCCGATGAGGCCACCCCAGTACGCCGACCCGATGAGGACGATGGGGAAGCTTGTCACCTTCTGCGTCTGCACGAGGGTGATCGCCTCGAAGAGCTCGTCGAGGGTGCCGAAGCCGCCCGGGAGGACGACGAACCCCTGGGCGTACTTGACGAACATCGTCTTGCGCGCGAAGAAGTAGCGGAAGTTGACCCCCAGGTCGACGAACTCGTTGAGCCCCGCCTCGAACGGCAGCTCGATGCCGAGCCCGACCGAGGTGCCCCCCGCGTCGAGCGCCCCCCGGTTCGCGGCCTCCATCGTGCCCGGCCCTCCCCCGGTGATCACGGCATACCCGGCCCCGACGAGCGCCCGACCGACCCGGGTGCCGAGCTCGTAGACCGGGTCCTGCGGGTGGGTGCGGGCCGACCCGAACACGCTGACCGCCGGGCCGACCTCGGCGAGCGCGCCGAACCCGGTGACGAACTCGGACTGGATCCGCATGACCCGCCACGGGTCGGTGTGCAGCCAGTCGGCCGAGCCCTCGCTGTCGAGGAGCCGCTGGTCGGTCGTCGAGCCGGGCACCTTCGACCGGCGCATGACCACCGACCCCTGGTGGTAGTCACGGTCGGCGATCCACGAGGGCTTCGGAGTGGGGTCCACCGCGCCACTGTATGCCGCGTGCCCCGCCTTCACGCCGGGTCAGGAGAGCCAGCGGAGCAGGGCGGACTCGCACGTGGCGTACTGGTCGACGGGGCACCGCTCGTCGTCCATGTGGGCGAGGTTGGGGTCACCCGGACCGAAGTTGACCGCCGGGACGTCCATCGCGGAGAAGCGCGCCACGTCGGTCCAGCCCTGCTTGGCCTCGACGGGGAGCCCCAGCGCCTCGACGAAGGCCTTGGCCGCCGGCAGGTGCAGCCCGGGCCGCGCGCCACCGGCGTTGTCGACGACGTCGACGTCGAAGCCCGCGAACACCTGCCGGACGTGCGCCTCGGCCCCGGCCTCGGAGAGCGACGGGGCGTACCGGTAGTTGACCGTGACCACGCACCGGTCGGGGATGACGTTGGTCGCCGTGCCGCCGGAGATGAGGACGGCATTGAGGGCCTCGCGGTACTCGAGCTCGTCGACGACGTGGGTCTGCGGCTCGTAGGCCACGAGGCGGTCGAGGATCTCGCTCGCGTCGTGGATGGCGTTGTGGCCCTTCCACGGGCGGGCCGAGTGGGCGGCGATGCCCTTGGTCGAGACGTCGGCACGCAGTGTTCCCTTGCAGCCGCCCTCGACCCGTGCGGCCGTCGGCTCGAGCAGCACGGCGAAGTCCGCGTCGGCGATGAGCTCGGGGCGCTGCTCCTCGACGTGCAGCAGCCCGTTGAACCGGGAGTCGATCTCCTCCGCCTCGTAGAACACGAAGGTCAGGTCACGACTCGGCTCGGGGACGAGGTGGGCGACGCGCAGCATGACCGCCACGCCGCCCTTCATGTCCACGGTTCCCCGGCCCCAGAGCACCTCCCCACCCGACCCCTCGACCCGCCGGGTCGGCAGGTTCGGGGGATCGGTCGTGAGCGGCACGGTGTCGATGTGGCCCGCCAGGAGCACGCGCTCCCCCCGCCCGAGCGACGTGCGCGCGACGACGGTGTTACCGAGCCGGGTGAGCTCGAGGTGCGGGAGGGTGCCCAGGGCGGCCTCGACGGCGTCCGCCAGCGTGGCCTCCCCGAGGCTGACCGACTCGATGTCGCACACGGCCGCGGTGAGCGTCGCGACGTCGGAGGTGAGGTCGAGCGACGGGGGGGTGGACGGCATACGGGCCAGCGTAGTGACGGCCCTGGAGGCCCAAGGGGGCCGCCCCGGCGTGCCGGGAGGCCACCCCGGCACCCGTAGGCTTGACGCCATGACCGACAGCGCCTGGGGCCACGGCCTGCTCACCATCACCGAGGGTGGGGCCGTGCTCGACGCGTGGTTCCCCGCCCCGGCGCTCGGGGAGGCTCCTGCGGCCGGCGCTCCCGCGGAGCTCGAGGCCCTCGCCGGGTCCGACGACGTGCGTGGGGTGCGCCGCGAGGTGCGCCTGGTGACGGCCGACCTGGCCTCCCCTCCCTCCGGGACGGCCGACGCCTACCTGCGCCTGCACCTGCTCTCGCACCGGCTGCGCCCGCCCAACAGCATCAACCTCGACGGCGTCTTCGGCGTCCTCCCGAACGTCGTGTGGACCTCGCAGGGCCCCTGCGCCGTGGAGAGCTTCGAGCTGACCCGGGCCCGGATGCGCGTGCGCGGCCACGTCGAGGTGCTC
This sequence comes from Ornithinibacter sp., assembly GCA_035703305.1. GTDB lineage: Bacteria > Actinomycetota > Actinomycetes > Actinomycetales > Dermatophilaceae > Fodinibacter. The sequence continues at coordinate 46,226 of DASSYJ010000016.1, forward strand.
GGTGTCGACAAGTTCCCGCGGATGACGGACTACGTCGTGCCGACGGGGGTGCGGATCGCGGATGCCGGGCGGGTGCGGCTCGGTGCCCACCTGGCGAGCGGCACGACGGTGATGCACGAGGGGTTCGTCAACTTCAACGCCGGGACGCTCGGGAGCTCGATGGTCGAGGGCCGGATCAGCCAGGGCGTCGTCGTGGGCGACGGCTCGGACATCGGCGGCGGGGCGTCGACCATGGGCACGCTCTCGGGTGGGGGGACGGAACGCGTCAGCATCGGCGAGCGTTGCCTGCTCGGAGCCGAGTCCGGGCTCGGCATCGCGCTCGGCGACGACTGCGTCGTGGAGGCGGGACTGTACGTGACCGCGGGGACGAAGGTGACCCTGCCCGACGGTACGGTCACCAAGGCCCGGGAGCTGTCGGGGCAGAGCAACCTGCTCTTCCTGCGCAACTCGGTGACCGGGTCGGTGGAGGCTCGTCCCCGGGACGGCCACGGCATCGTCCTGAACTCCGCCCTGCACGCGAACCACTGACCTCGCCAGGCCCTCCCGCCCGGCCCGCACGACGACGACGAAGGACACGGACCCGCATGCCCCGCACCGCCCGCGGCACCCTCCTGCTGGCCGAGGAGGAGCGCCACTCCCCCAGGCCGCGGCGACGGGTCGCCGGGCTCCTCGCCCTCGTCCTCGTGGCAGGCGGTGGCACCGCCGCCTACCTGGGGGTGAACCACCTCAGGTCGCTCGTCTCGGGTGAGCAGTGCCGCGTCACGGCGTCCGGCACGACGTTCTCGTGGGCCCCTGACCAGGCGAGCAACGCCGCAGCCATCACCGCGATCGCGGTGCGGCGCGACCTGCCGCCGCGCGCGGCGACGATCGCCATCGCGACGGCGATGCAGGAGTCGAAGGTGCGCAACGTGACGTTCGGCGACCGGGACTCCCTCGGGCTGTTCCAGCAGCGGCCGTCCCAGGGCTGGGGAACGGCCGAGCAGATCCTCGACCCGGAGTACTCGACGAACAAGTTCTACGACGCGCTCGAGAAGATCGACGGCTACGCGTCGATGGACATCGCCGAGGCCGCCCAGAAGGTGCAGCGGTCGGCGGCCGGCGAGGCGTACGCGCAGCACGAGGCGCAGGCGCGCGTCACGGCATCCGTCCTCTCCGGCCAGACGAATGCCGGCATCGGCTGCGCGCTGGAGGCCCCCGAGACCGCGGGTGAGGCCGACGCCCTGGTGGCGTTGCTGGAGAAGGACTTCGGCGTCTCCGCGGACAGCCGCAAGGGAGCGGTGACGGTGAGCGCCGACAGCGAGGAGCTGGCCTGGGCGATCGGCTCGTGGGCGGTCGCCCGGGCCGCCGACACCGGCGCGCTCCGGGTCGTCGTCGGGGACTCGGAGTGGCGGCGCGGCATGGAGGAGTCGGCGTTCCAGTGGCGCCCGGTCCAGGGCGACGCCGGCGGCCCCCGCGACGTGACGATCCACCTGACCTGAAGCACCCCGACCCGACCCAACCCAACCCAACCCCGGGCCTCCTCCCCGACTTCGTCTGTGAGCCTGTCGCCGACACGCCGTTCAGGCGGCGTCGCGGGCGCGATCTGACAGACAGAGTCGGGGAGCGCAGTGGCAATGGTCGAGGTCCTGCTGGCACGGTCCGCACCTGAAGGTCGCGCGAAGCGGCCCCGACGGGGCTGCCCGACGGATCCGGGCGGCGAGGACCTCGGGTCGGCGCAGGTCACCGGTCCCCCACCTCACCACCCCGACGCCGGTCTCCCGCAGGCGTCCGGCCCGCACCTCGGCGCTGATGAGCCGGTCGGCCACGGCCCGCTCGGAGGTGTCCCGGTCGAACTCGCCGCGGAACTTGCCCTTCCCGTCGGCCTCGCCGACCACCCGGAGTCCGCGCCAGAAGAGGTCGACGCGCCCGATGAGGTCCCCGAGCTCGTCGCGCACCTCGACCTGTGGCGACGGGTGCGGAAGGCCCCACCCGTCGAGACCGGCCACCGACGCGGACTCCAGCCACGACTCGCGGCGGCCGTCGACGAGGCCGATCCCCCGCCGAGCCGACCGGATGCCGGGCCACCGCGCCTGCTCCTTCCGCACCTCGACGAGCTCACCCGGCGTCAGGCCGCGTCCCACCGCCGCATCCGCGATCGCCAACGCGTCGGCCAGCGGCAGGGAGCGGAAGCAGTCGACCACCGTGCGAGCCGGCGACGTGACGCGCACGGTCCCCACTGTGAGGACATGCCGTTCGGGGAGCTCGCACCGGAGGACCCTGACCCAGTCCGAGTCGTCGCTCGGCCGCGTGGTCCGGTGCACGGTGAGAGCCGGCTCCGGCGGGACGACGCGCGGGACGGGCAACCCCCACCAGAGCGCCGCGCTCACGTGGCTCAGCGCCGACTGCCCGAATGCCGTGCACGCGGCCGTCGCCAGCGCCAGGTGCCGCTCACTGGCATCCGACGTCGCCCAGCGCACCGCGTCGGCGAAGTGACCGGGTGACACGACGACGAGCTCGCCGTTGCTCACCAGCCGTTCGAACCGAGCCCGCCTGAGGCCGACGCTCAGCGCGCCGGACCGAGTGAAGACGAGAGGGAGCGCACCGAGGTCGACCATGACGCGACTGTCGCCGCCCGGGCGGGCCCGCGGCATCCCTCATCGGTGGCTGTGGACGAGGCTCCAGCGGCCCGGCGCCCTGTGGGCAGTGCCCGACCTTGTCTGTCAGATCGCTGTCTCGCTCGCTCAGGACGGCGTGTCGGCGACACGCGCACAGACAAAGTCGGGGAGGGAGGGCGGGCGGTGGTGGCGCGGGGCCGAGGTCGGGCCGGGTCGGGTCAGCGGCTGGACAGGTCGATGTAGCTGCGCTCGGCCTCGCCGACGTAGAGCTGGCGGGGGCGGCCGATCTTCGTCGTGGGGTCCTCGATCATCTCCCGCCACTGGGCGATCCAGCCCGGGAGGCGGCCGAGCGCGAAGAGGACGGTGAACATCCGCGTCGGGAAACCCATGGCCTTGTAGATGAGGCCCGTGTAGAAGTCGACGTTGGGGTAGAGCCGGCGCTCGACGAAGTAGTCGTCACCGAGGGCGATCTCCTCGAGCCGCTTGGCCAGGTCGAGCAGCGGGTCGTCGACCCCGAGCGTGCCGAGGATCTGGTCGGCCGTCGACTTGATGATCGCCGCACGGGGGTCGTAGTTCTTGTAGACCCGGTGGCCGAAGCCCATGAGGCGGATCTTCGCCGTCTTGTCCTTGACCTTCATCATGAAGTCGTAGGGGTCCTCGCCGCTGGCCTGGAGCGAGGTCAGCATCTCGAGGACGGCCTGGTTGGCGCCGCCGTGGAGGGGACCGAAGAGGGCGTTGATGCCCGCCGACACCGACGCGAAGAGGTTGGCCTGCGAGGAGCCGACGAGGCGCACGGTGGAGGTGGAGCAGTTCTGCTCGTGGTCGGCGTGCAGGACGAAGAGCAGGTCGAGCGCCTTGACCATGGCCGGGTCGAGCTCGAAGTCGGTCGCGGGCACGCCGAACGTCATCCGCAGGAAGTTCTCGACGAGGCTGAGGTTGTTGTCGGGGTAGAGGAACGGCTGCCCGATCGACTTCTTGTACGCGTACGCCGCGATGGTCGGCAGCTTCGCGAGCAGGCGGATCGTCGAGATCTCGACCTGCTGGTGGTCGAAGGGGTCGAGGCTGTCCTGGTAGAAGGTCGACAGCGCCGAGACCGCCGAGGACAGCACGGGCATCGGGTGGGCGTCGCGCGGGAAGCCCTGGAAGAAGCCCTTGAGGTCCTCGTGGAGCATCGTGTGCTGGCGGACCCGCTCCTCGAAGTCGCTCAGCTCGGCGGCAGACGGGAGGTCGCCGTAGATGAGGAGGTAGGAGGTCTCGAGGAACGTCGAGTGCTCCGCGAGCTGCTCGATGGGGTACCCCCGGTAGCGCAGAACTCCCTGGTCGCCGTCGATGTAGGTGATCGCGCTGGTGCAGCTCGCCGTGTTGACGAAGCCGCCGTCGAGGGTGACGTTGCCGGTCTCCTTGAGCAGGGCCGAGATGTCGTAGCCGTTGTTGCCCTCGGTGGCCTTCACCAGGGGGAGGTCCAGCTGCTTGTCCGCAGCGGACAGGGTGGCACCGTCGGTCATGTCAACGTCCTTCTCGTCGGGCACTTCGTCGATTCCGACCCTATCGTCCGTGCTCAGCGGCGAGGAGAACGAGGTGAGCACCGGTCCGCCTGCGGTCACCCGAGGCGGCGAGCGGCGGCCGCGACGCGTTCGTCGGTCGCCGTGAGCGCGATGCGCACGTGCTGCGCCCCCGCCGGCCCGTAGAAGTCTCCAGGGGCCGCGAGGATGCCGCGCGCGGCCAGCCGCTCGATCGTCACCCGGCCCGCCTCCCCCGCGGTCGCCCAGATGTAGAGCCCGGCCTCGGAGTCGTCGACACGCAGGCCGAAGCGCTCGACGGCCGGCAGGAGCACGGCCCGGCGCGCGGCATACCGCGCCTTCTGGTCCTCGACGTGAGCCGCGTCGGAGAGGGCCGCGAGTACGGCGCGCTGCACCGGCCAGGGCACCATCATCCCCGCGTGCTTGCGCACCTCGAGGAGGCGCCCGACGAGCGCCGGGTCGCCCGCCACGAAGGCGCCGCGGTATCCCGCGAGGTTCGACTGCTTGGAGAGGGAGTAGACGCAGAGGAGCCCCTCGTGCGACCCACCCGTGACCCGGGGGTCGAGGATCGACGGCGTCGTGGGCGGCTCGCGGGAGCCGGCAGCGCGCGGCCGCCAGTCGAGCTCGGCATAGCACTCGTCGGACGCCACGACCACCCCGTGCTGGCGCGCCCAGCCGACGACCTTGGCCAGGTGCTCGATGCCGAGCACCTTTCCGGTCGGGTTGCCAGGAGTGTTGAGCCACAACAGCTTCGGCGTCGTCGACGGGGTGAGTGGACCGAGCGCGGTGAGCGCGTCGACCGCCCTCGGGGTGGCGCCCGAGAGCCGGGCGCCGACGTCGTACGTCGGGTACGCGACGCGCGGGAAGGCGACGACGTCACCCGGGCCCAGGCCCATGAGGATCGGCAGCCACGCGACGAGCTCCTTGGAGCCGATGGTGGGGAGCACGCCTGCGGGGTCGACGTCGGGCACCCCGCGCCGTGCCGCGAACCACACCGACACCGCCTCGCGCAGGTCGGCAGTGCCCCACGTCAGGGGGTAGCCGTGCGCGTCGGACGCCGCGGCGAGGGCCTCGCGCACGACGGCGGGCGTGGGGTCGACGGGAGTGCCCACGGAGAGGTCCACGATGCCGGTGCCGGCGGGGCCGAGGGAGGGGTCGGAGAAGGCGCTCGCCCGCTCCTTGACCGGAGCGAGCGAGTCCCAGGGGAAGTCGGGGAGCTGGCGCACCCGGCGGGGACCTCGTCCCCTACTCGTCGTGCTCCTGCGGGGGCAGGTCGGCGATGATCGGGTGGTCCTTGTGGATGAGGCCCAGCTTGGCCGCGCCCCCCGGGCTGCCGAGGTCGTCGAAGAACTCGACGTTGGCCCGGTAGTACTCAGCCCACTGCTCGGGCACGTCGTCCTCGTAGTAGATCGCCTCGACCGGGCAGACGGGCTCGCACGCACCGCAGTCGACGCACTCGTCCGGGTGGATGTAGAGGCTGCGCTCACCCTCGTAGATGCAGTCGACGGGGCACTCCTCGATGCAGGCCTTGTCCTTGAGGTCCACACAGGGCTGCGCGATCACGTACGTCATGGCGGACATACTATGCGGGCCATGGAGCTGTCGACGCCCGGGCCGGACCGTGACCTGCGGGTCGGGTCGAGGGTCGTCGTGCGGCATCGCCTGGAGGCGCCGGACCCGTTCTCCGGGGCCACGCTGACCGATGTCGTGGGCGAGCTCGTGGCCGCCGACGAGGGCACCCTCGTCGTCGCGACGCGGCACGGCGAGGTGCGGGTCACGCGCCCGTCGGTGACCGCCGCCAAGGCGATTCCCCCCAGGCCGTCCCGGCGCGGCGCGCCACACCGGGCGCTGTCGGTCGAGGACCTCCAGCGGGTCATGGTCGGGGCGTGGCCGGCGATGGAGACGGCCCGGCTCGGGGACTGGGTGCTCCGGGCCTCTCGGGGCTTCACGCAGCGTGGGAACTCCGTCGTGACTGCCGGTAGCCCCGGGCTGCCGGTGTCCGCGGCCCTCGACCACGTGGAGCGCTGGTATGCCGAGCGCGGCCTCCCGGCGAACCTCACCATCGCGGGACCGGTGGGTGCCGACCCGGCGGAGGACCCGGTGGGTGCCGAGGCGCTCGGGCGAGGGTATGCCGCCCGCGTGCCGACGCTGACCCTGACGGCCGCCACGCGCCGGGTCGCACAGGGGCCTTTCCTCGACCGCTCCGGGCCCGACGAGCCCGTCGTCGAGGTCGGTGAGGTGCTCACCGACCGGTGGTTCACGGCATACCGCGCCTACCGCGTGGTCGACGAGGTGGCGGCCCGCGCGATCCTCACCGGCTCACCCGCCCAGGCCTTCGCCACGGCGAGCGACGCCCGGGGCGAGGTCGTCGGCATCGGGCGGCTCGGCCTGTGCAGCGCCTGGGGCGGGGTCGCCGCGATGTGGGTGGCGCCGTCGACCCGCCGTCGCGGGCTGGGCTCCCGCCTGCTCGGCGCCCTGGCCCGCGCGGCCGACGCCCGGGGAGCGGCCTCGATGCACCTGCAGACCGACACCGACAACGCGGGAGCGCTGGCGTTCTACGAGGGGCACGGCTTCGAGGCCCACCACGCCTACGTCAACCTCAGCCGGCGGTGACGTCCCGCGGGTGACGACCCTCCCAGTCGACGGCCTCTCGGGTGACGACGTCGCGGACGTGGCGGAGCGTCAGCCGGGCTTCCGGTTGGTGCACGTGACGTCGTCCTCGGGGCGGTAGGTCGTCGTGTACTTCTCGGTCTTGACGACCTTGCCGCCCTGCTTGAGGATCCGCCCGACGTCCACCGTGAAGCCGGGGACCGGGGACTGCGGGAGGCACTCGGGGTCGTCGTCGGTGATCTTCTTGGGCTGGACGATGTTGCGCCGCGCGCTCTTCGTCGCCTCGACGTCGTACTTCTTCGTGCCGTAGAAGCTCACGGTGATCGAGGTGTCGGTCGCCCGGACCTGGATCAGCACGCCACCGTCGGTCGTGTTGGTGAACTTGTTGTGGAGGTCGGGCCACGAGATCGTCGCCTCGCGCCCCTCGGGGTAGCGCGAGATGTAGTAGTAGTGCGGGGTCCAGGCGTCGAGCCTCATCCCGGAGAAGAACGCGGCGTTGAAGATCGTCGTCGACACCTGCGAGATGCCGCCTCCGTAGTTCTCCGCGGCCCGGCCCTCGCGGATGATCCCCGCCTTGATGTAGCCCTTCTCGGGCGTGCGCTCGCCGAGGATGGCGTTCATGCTGAACTGCTCGCCCGGGGGGATGTAGGTGCCGTTGATGATCCGGGAGGCCAGCTTGATGTTCGAGACCCGGGGCATGCCGGCCGGGTAGTGCGTCGTGAACGACGAGATCCGCCCCTTGGGGAGCGTCGCCTTGGCCACCGCCGTCGTGAAGGCGGGCTCGGTCCTCGTCGTCGTGACGGTCGCGGTGCGGGTCGTCCCGGCGATCGCCGCCCAGACCTCCGACCGCAGCGACGCGTCGTCGAGCTCGGTGCCGGTGACGTGCGGCTTGACCGTCGGGGTGCGGCCCGCGAACGTCACGGTGGCGGCCTTGGCCTTGACCTCGGCCCCGGCCTTCTCCGCCGCGTCGTGCACGAGGGCGCTCAGCTTCTTGTCGTCGGCCCGCGGGGTGATGCGACCCTGGTCGTCGGCCTCGAGGACGATGGCGCCGGCGAAGGCCTTCGGCGCGAGCGTGAAGGACGTGTCCCCCGCCGTCACGGTGACCGGGCCCGAGACCGCGACGTCGGCGAACTCCCGCCGCACCCGGACCAGCTCCTCGGCAGAGACCTTCGTGGGGAGCGCCTGCGCGGCGACGGCGATCCTGCCCTCCTGCGGCCACCAGCGGCGGACCGCGTCCGCGGTCCCTCGGACGTCGGTGCGGGTGCCGGTGACGGGCTGGGTCAGCGTGACCTTGCCCCCTGCCACCGAGATGGAACCCTCGACCGGGGCCGCGTCGAGCTCGCCGCGCGCCTTCTCCACGGCCGCCGCGAAGGTCCTGTCGTCGACGGTGACCACGGCGGGCTCGGCCGAGCCACCGGCGAGGTGGCGCCACATCCGAGCCGGGGACAGCGAGAACCCGACGAGGCCGTCGACGGTCGCGTCGAGGTCGACGCCGAGACCGAGGCCCTCGGCGGTGCCCTCGACCTTCCCTGCCGACGACGTCAGCACGACCGGGGCGGCCACCTTCGCCGGCAGCTGCCTTCCGAGGGTCGCGCGCGCCTCGTCACCGCCCTGGCCGCCCACGGCCACGCCGGCCACCGTCGTGCCCCGGGGCACCCGGTCGCCGAGCCACACGGCGGCCACGGTGTAGAGAGCCAGCACCGCGAGGAGCAGGCCACCGAGGAGGAGGGGCAGGTGCCCCCACCGCTCGCGGACGGGGGGCTCCTTCCACTCGACCTCGTCGTACAGGCTCTCGAGGGTCATGCGATGCTCCCGTAGCGTCCTCTGTAGTGCACCAGGGCCGGTCCCACGGTGTCGGGCAGGTCGATGGCGAGGACCTCGGCCACCACGATCGCATGGTCACCGGCCTCGTGAACGGCGGTCGTCCGGCACTCGAGATGCATGAGCGACCCGTCGAGCAGGGCCACGCCCGTGTGGTCGCCCCGCCGGTGGGGGGCCCGGTCGAGCTGTCCGTGGAGCGGGCGGCCGCGAGTGGCGAACCAGGCCGACAGCGGTCGCTGGTCCGCCGCGAGGACGCTCACGCCGAAGACGCCCGCCTCGATCACCGCCTCGTGCCACCTGGTGTCGAGCTCGACGCACACGAGGACGAGGAGCGGGTCGAGGGAGACGGACGTGAGGGTGTCGGCGGTCATCGCGTGGTCGTGACCGGAGGAGAACGTCGTGAGCACGCTGACCCCGGCGACGAGTCGGCCCATCGCCTGGCGGAAGCGCGCCGGGTCGAGGAGGTCGTCGCTCACGCTGGTCCTCCCTGACCCTCGGGTCGGCCGGTCGCCGGGTCGAGGCGGGCGAAGCCCTCCCGCCCGGACAACCGGGAGGCGACGTGGTTGGACAAGGCATACCACCCGTCGCCCACGACCACCTGGGTCTCGTGGAACCGCAGGGCCCGCACCTGCACCGGCACGACGGACGGGTCGACGACGCGGTGGGTCACGACCTCGTCGGGCACGACCGACGCGGGGAACGGCTCGGAGTCGCCGGGGACGACGAGGCCACGCCCGGCCGGGAGGTGCTCACGCAGCCACGAGCGGTCCTCGACGGCCCACGACAGGGGGGTCAGCACGGCATACAGCACC
>DASSYJ010000106.1:0-36682 GCA_035703305.1 Ornithinibacter sp.
GCGGATGCGCGCCTTCGAGCCCGCAGCCGTCATCAACCCCAGCGACCGCTACGGCGGCTACCTCACCCTGGCGCTGCAGCGTCCGGTCACCTACCAGCTGCTGACCTGGCTCATGAGCCTCCCCGGGACGCCCCTCCCCGCGGCCCGACCCGGCCTGGCCACGGGCCGGTGGGTCGTGTGCGCCGACGGCCAGTTCGGCGTGGAGGTCGCCCAAGACCTGCGGGCAGCCGGCCTCGACGTCACCATGGCCGACCCGCGGGACGGGGACCCGGACGTGTCGGCCGCGGCGGGCCTCGTCGCCGGCACCGACCGGGACGCGACGAACCTTGCCCTGGCCGAGCGCGCGCGGCTCAGCAACCCGCAGCTGTTCCTCAGTGTGCGCCAGCAGACCCACAGCAACGCCGCCCTCGTGGAGGCGCTGGACATCGACTCGGTGCACGTCTCGACCGAGCTCGTCGCCCGCGAGACCCTGGCCCGCGTGGTGACGCCGGTCTACTGGTGCTTCGTCGAGCACACCATCCACCAGGACGACGCCTGGTCGAGCGCCCTGCTCGAGCGCCTCGTGGAGCGGTGCGGCGACCTGACCCCCGACCGCGAGCTCGTGCGGCTGGACGCGGAGCAGGCCCCCGCGGTCGTCCGGTGGCTCAGGGCCCGTGAGCCGACTCTCGGCAACCTCCTCAGCCACCCCGACGACCGCACGCGCTCCCTGCCGGCCCTGGCCCTGCTGCTCGTCCGCGACGACGACATGGTCTTCACGCTGTCGCCCGACGACGTGCTGCACCCCGGCGACCAGCTGCTCCTGGTCGAGCGCTCGGAGGCCCGAGCTGCCCTGAGCCGCACCCTGTTCTACGACGCGGCGGTGGAGGACGTCGCCACGGGGCGCGAGGTCCCCTCCACCTGGCTGTGGCGCCGCCTGTCGCGGCGAGCGCCGGCTGAGGTCGGCTGAGGTCGGCTGATCCCACGGGTGAGCCGGCCGTCAGCCGATGGCCGGCCGGCCGGGGTACGCGGGGCTCAGTCGGACGACGTCGCCAACGACGACGACCGCGGGGTTCTGCACGCCGGCCTCGGCGGCCCGGTCGGCGATGTCGGCGAGGGTCCCGAAGGTCACCCGCTGGTCGGGAAGGAACCCACGCTCGATGACGGCGACGGGGCAGGTGAGCGGTCGCCCCGCGGCCACCAGCGCGTCGGCTGACCGCCCGAGCCGTCCGACGCCCATGAGGAGGACGACCGTGTGGTCCCCTCCACCCGGGACGGCCGGGAGCTCGTCGTGGCCGGTGACGACCGTGAAGCCGCGGGCGACCTCGCGGTGCGTGACCGGGATGCCCGCCGCCGCGGGCACCGCGACGGCGCTCGTCACACCGGGAACCACCTCGACGGGGATGCCGTGTGCCTCGCACGCGAGCCGCTCCTCGCCTCCACGCCCCAGCACGTAGGGGTCGCCCCCCTTGAGGCGGACGACCGCATGACCCGCCAGCGCCTCGGCGACGATGAGGTCGTTGATGCCCTCCTGCGCGACGGTGTGCCTCCCGGGTGCCTTGCCGACGTCGACGACCCGCACGCCGGCGGGGAGGCGGTCGACCACGGCGCGGGGCGCCAGGCGGTCGACGACGACGACGTCGGCCACGGCGAGCAGCTCGCGAGCGCGCGTCGTGAGCAGCCCGTCGGCGCCGGGTCCACCACCCACCAGGGCGACCCAGCCCCGGTCGTGCCGCGGCGTTCGGCGGCGCAGGTCGAGCATCCCGCTGGAGAGGACGTGGTCGGCCGCGCGGGCCACGACCGCACCCAGTGCCCGGTCGGTGCCGGTGTGTGCGGCGACGGTCACCGTGACGTCCCCGACGGTGGTCGTCGCGGTGGCGGGGAGCTGCGCCGGGGCGCTGTCGAGGAGGGGGGCCAGGCACCAGACGCGGGCAGCCACGGCGTCGGCCCGGACCGCCTCGTCGACGGGCACGTCGCCGGACGCCGTGTGGACGAGCCACGCACCGTCGAGGTCGCGGGGGCCGGCGTAGTCCCGCTCGGCCCACGAGACCTCCCCCGACAGCGCGAGTGCGGACAGCTCCTCGCAGAGCCAGGGGGAGACGACATCGACGAGGGCGCCAGCACCGACGAGGGTGCGCACCCCCGTGGCAGACGCCGGGCCGCCCCCGACCGCGACGACGCGTCGCCCGGTGAGGTCGAGCCCGACGGGCAGGGTCATCGCGGGTGCTCGCCCGGGGCCAGCGCGTCGGCCATGACGGCCGCCAGGGTGCGCCCGTCGTCGGGGTCGACGAGGAGGAAGGCACCCCCACGACGCGAGGTGGAGTAGTGCTCCACCGGGAGGGGGGACGCGAACCGGACCGTCACGCGGCCGATGTCGTTGAGCCCCAACCGGTCCGTCGGGGCCAGCCGCATGGCGTCGAGGTCGAGCCGGCCGTCGATCGACCGGACCATCGCGAGCACGGTGCGCGAGCCGTGCTTGACGAGCAACCGCGCGCCCGGGCGGAGCGGCTCGTCACCCAGCCAGCACGCCAGCGCCTGCACCTCCTGGCGAAGGGGTACGGGGTCCGTCGCGGCCACGACGAGGTCGCCGCGGCTCACGTCGACGTCGTCGGCGAGGCGCAGCGTCACCGACTGAGGGGCCACGGCGACGTCGAGGGAGCGCTCCCCGAGGTCGATCCCGGCAACGGTCGTGCGGGTGCCCGACGGCTGCACGACCACCTCGTCGCCGACGCGCACCGAGCCGGAGGCGAGCTGCCCGGCATACCCCCGGTACTCGACGTGCTCGGGGGAGCGGGCGGCCCCCTGCGGGCGGATGACGACCTGGACCGGCATCCGGAAGGACTCGTGGACGGGGTCGGTGTCCGGTGGCAGGGTCTCGAGCAGCTCGAGGAGCGAGGGCCCGTCGTACCAGGGCGTGTTGGGGGAGCGGTCGACGACGTTGTCGCCGACGAGGGCCGAGACCGGCACGGCGTGCGCATCGCGGATGCCGAGCTCGGCCGCGATCGCCCGGACGTCGGCCGCCACCGTGCGGAAGACGTCCTCGCTGTGCTCGACGAGGTCGATCTTGTTCACGGCGACGACGACGTGCGGGACGCGCATGAGCGCCGCGACGGCGAGGTGGCGCCGGGTCTGCTCGAGGACGCCCTTGCGGGCGTCGACGAGCAGGACGACGGCGTCTGCGGTGGAGGACCCGGTCACCGTGTTGCGGGTGTACTGGACGTGCCCGGGGCAGTCGGCGAGGACGAACGAGCGTCGAGCCGTGGCGAAGTAGCGGTAGGCCACGTCGATCGTGATGCCCTGCTCGCGCTCGGCCCGCAGGCCGTCGGTGAGGAGTGCGAGGTCGGTGGAGGTCAGCCCGCGGTCGCGGCTCACGCGCTCGACGGCGTCGAGCTGGTCGGCGAGCACGGACTTGCTGTCGTGGAGCAGCCGGCCGACGAGGGTCGACTTCCCGTCGTCGACCGAGCCCGCGGTGGCGAGGCGGAGGAGGGTGCTCATCAGAAGTACCCCTCCTTCTTGCGGTCCTCCATGGCGGCCTCCGAGATGCGGTCGTCGGCCCGCGTCGCGCCACGCTCGGTGAGCGTCGACGCGGCGACCTCGGCGACGACGTCGGCGACGGACACGGCCTCGCTCTCGACCGCACCGGTGCACGACATGTCCCCGACGGTCCGGTAGCGGACCCGCCGGGTCGCCACGCGCTCGTCGCCGCGGGGCTGCGACCAGGGGCCCACGGCAAGGAGCATGCCGTCACGCTGGAACACCTCGCGCTCGTGGGTGTAGTAGAGCGCGGGCAGCTCGATGCCCTCGCGCTCGACGTAGCGCCACACGTCGAGCTCGGTCCAGTTCGACAGCGGGAACACCCGCACGTGCTCGCCGGTGCGGTGGCGCGGGTTGAAGATGTTCCACAGCTCGGGCCGCTGGTTCTTGGGGTCCCACTGGCCGAAGTCGTCGCGCAGGCTGACGACACGCTCCTTGGCCCGGGCCTTCTCCTCGTCCCGGCGCCCCCCGCCGAACACGCCGTCGAAGCGGTGCTGCGCGATGGCCTCGAGCAGGGGCTGGGTCTGGAGGGGGTTGCGCGTGCCGTCGGCCCGCTCGCGGAGCCGGCCGTCGTCGATCCAGTCCTGGACCGAGGCCACCTCGAGCCGGAGCCCCAGCCGCTCCACGGTGGCGTCGCGGTAGGCGAGGACCTCCGGGAAGTTGTGGCCGGTGTCGACGTGCAGCACCGGGAACGGGATGGGGGCCGGCCAGAACGCCTTCGCGGCGATGTGCAGCATGACGACCGAGTCCTTGCCGCCGCTGAACAGCAGGACGGGCCGCTCCAGCTCCGCGGTGATCTCGCGGATGACGAGCATCGCCTCGCTCTCGAGGACGTCGAGCTGGCTCAGCACCGGCAGGTCGGAGGTGGCGGGGGCGTCGGTGGTCAGGTCGATGGTCACGTCGGGCAGCGCCTCGGTCAGGGTGTCGGTGGTGGTCATGGGTGCAGCCCGCACTCGGTCTTGGCGAACCCGGCCCAGCGGCCCGCACGCGGGTCGTCTCCGGGCGCGACGCGCTGCGTGCACGGCTCGCAGCCGATCGACGGGTAGCCGTCGGAGAGAAGGAGGTTCACCGGCACGCGGTGGTCGTTCGCGTAGTCGACGACCTCGTCGAAGGACCACGCGGCGAGCGGGTTGAGCTTCACGAGGCCGAACTGCTCGTCGAACGTCACGAGCGGGGTGTCCGCGCGGGTGGGGCCCTCGTCGCGCCGGATGCCGGTGACCCATGCCTCGTAGCCGCCGAGCGCCGCCTTCAGCGGCTCGACCTTGCGCATCCGGCAGCAGGCCGCCGGGTCGCGGTCGTGGAGCCTCGGCCCGTACTGCTCGTCCTGCTCGGTGACGGTGAGCCTGGGCCTGATGTCGACGACGGTCACGTCGAGCTCGTGCGCGACCTGCTCGCGCGTGCCGTACGTCTCGGCGAAGTGGTAACCGGTGTCGAGGAACAGCACGGCGACGCCCGGGGCGTGGTTCGCGACGACCGCCGGCAGCACGGCATCCGCCATGCTGCAGGCGACCGCGAGGGTGCCGGGGAAGGTGCGTGCAGCCCAGGCGGCGACCTCGTCGGCGGTGGCGTCGGGGCCGAGCTCGCGGGCGCCCTCCTCGGCGAGGGCTCGGAGCTCGTCGACGCTGCGGCGGGCCGTGGGGGTGGACATGGGGGTGGACGTGCCGGTGGACGTGGTGGTCGTGGTGGTGGACGTCATCGGAGCTCCTCCTCGTCGACGCGGTGGACCCAGCTGGAGAACGTCTCGCCGGCCCCGCGCTGGTCGAGCCAGCGGCGCACGAGCCGCTCGACGAGGTCGGGCAGGTCGGCGGCAGTGACCTTGAGGCCGCGCACGGTGCGCCCCAGGCCGGCCTCGTCGCGGTCGGCGGAGGCGAGCCCGCCGCCGAGGTGCACCTGGAAACCGGGCTCCTGCTCGCCGTCGACGGTGACGATCTGGCCCTTGAGGCCGATGTCGGCGACCTGGATGCGGGCACAGGAGTTGGGGCAGCCGTTGACGTTGAGGGTCACAGGGGTGTCGAGCCGGTCGGTGACGTCGGCGAGCCGGCGCTCGAGCTCGGCGATCGCGGTGGCGGCGGTGGCCTTGGTCTCGACGATCGCGAGCTTGCAGTACTCGATGCCGGTGCACGCCATGGTGTGGCGCCGGAACGGGCTCGGGGAGACCGAGAGGCCGATGCGCTCGAGTCCGGCGACGAGCACGTCGAGGGCGGCGGGGGCGACGTCGAGCACGACGAGCTTCTGGTGCGGGGTGAGGCGCACGCGGTCGGTGCCGGCGGCATCCATGAGGTCGGCCAGCCCGGTGAGGACGTCCCCGCTCACCCGGCCGACGACCGGCGCGGCGCCGACGTAGTGGCGGCCGTCCTTCTGGAGGTGGACACCGACGTGGTCCCCGGGGCCGGTCGCCGGTGCAGGGGGCGGGCCGTCGGGGAGGGCGTGGCCGAGGTACTCGGTCTCGAGCACCTCGCGGAACCTCTCGGGACCCCACTCGGCGAGGAGGAACTTCAGCCGGGCCTTGGTGCGCAGCCGCCGGTAGCCGTAGTCGCGGAAGATCGAGATGACCCCGAGCCAGACGTCGGCGGCCCGGTCGGGTGCGACGAACACGCCGAGCCGCTCGGCCAGGCGCGGGGCCGTGGACAGGCCCCCGCCGACCCAGAGGTCGTAGCCCACGCCGAGCTCGGGGTGCACGACGCCGACGAGCGAGACGTCGTTGATCTCGTGGACGACGTCGAGGCTGGGGTGGCCCGTGACCGCCGACTTGAACTTGCGGGGGAGGTTGGCGAGCTCGGGGTCGCCGACGAAGCGGCGGGTGATCTCCTCGATGGTGGGAGTCGGGTCGATGATCTCGTCGGCCGCGATGCCGGCGAGGGGGCTCCCCAGGATGACGCGGGGGGTGTCCCCGCACGCCTCGGTGGTCTGCAGGCCCACCTCCTCGAGGCGCCGCCAGATCTCGGGGACGTCCTCGACGCGGATCCAGTGGTACTGGATGTTCTGCCGGTCGCTGATGTCGGCGGTGCCGCGCGCGAACTCGTGGCTGATGTCGGCGAGCACGCGGAGCTGGCGCAGGGTCAGGGCGCCGCCGTCGAGCCGGACCCGGAGCATGAAGTACTCGTCGGAGAGCTCGGTGTCGTCGAGCTGCGCGGTGCGTCCCCCGTCGATCCCCGGCTTGCGCTGGGTGTAGAGCCCCCACCACCGGAACCGGCCGCTGAGGTCCTGGGGCGGGATGGAGGCGAAGCCCTCCCGGGCGTAGACCTGCTCGATCCGCTCCCGGACGTTGAGGCCGCCGTCCTCCTGCTTCCACGCCTCGTTGGCGTTGAGCGGCTCGCGGCCGTCGACGGCCCACTGACCGTTGGAGCGGCCCGCACGGGGCGGGCGCAGGGCCCGTCCGGTGGCGGTCTCGGTCGTGTGAGTGGTCATGGTCCCCAACGCATCGTGATTAGGTGGTGTGATCAAATGTATAACGAGCCATTATTACCTGAGACCCGGTCCACGATGTGGGCCACACGCGTATCATCGAACACGTGTTCGACTCCACGGCGCCCGGTGGTCCTCCGCTGCGCGCCGGGAGCCCCGGCTCCCCGGCTCGCCAGCGCTCCGCGTCAGGGGCCTCCGGCGCGGCTGGGCCCCCCGGCTGGCCATCGGGAGTGCCTCCGCCCGGCGAGCGCGGGTGGGACCATCGCGCCACCGCCTGGCTGCTCGACCACTGCCCGCCCGACTACCGGCTCTACCCGGCCTGGCGACGGCATCCGGTCGCCCTGGCCTGGCTGACGGTGCGCCACCTCGACGCCCAGCTCGACGCGATGCGCTCGGCCTACCGCGAGGTGCGCGTCGACCTCGTCGACGACATCGGGCCCGAGGGTGTCGCCCAGGTGCTCGGCGACCTCGAGGTCGAGGGGGTCCGGCTCCTCTCGGCCCGCCGCGCGGCCGGCCTGCTCCTCGACGCCCTCCGCGGCCTGGAGTTCGTCCCCCGCCTCTGACCCCCGCCCCGGCCCCACCCGCCCGAGCCTCAACTTTCCCGCCCGATGCGACAACCTTCAGGATCGCCGGGCCACTGTTGCCCTGCCGACCAGAACCTTGGGGTGCGGAGCCGGCCTCGAGCCGCACTCGGATGCCGTGTGCTCCGGGTTCGCCGGTGAGCTGGACGCCTGCGGTTTTCCCGCAGCCGGGGCCGGAGCCAGCACGGCTGACCGCGCCTGCACCGGACGAACATGGCCGAGGACTTCAGCCTGCCGGCCACCGATGACCCGTACTCCGTCTCATCGACGGGGTCGTGGCACAAGCACTACGACTACCCCGTGCCGGGCGACGGCGACACCGCCTTCGATGACGCGATCTGTGAGGCCCTCAGCTGAGGGAGCAGCGACAGGACCGTCACGCCGGCTTGGGGCCAGCGCGGCGGTCCCGCGTACGCACCGACCCGGTTCGAGTCTGTGCGGGTTGCGTGGAGGAGTGGTGGAGGGCACCCCGATCCGTGCCGGTCGCCCGGCACCGAGCGCCTACAGTGGGGTGGTTCGTATGCCGTGAGGAGACCAGGAGGGTGCAGCGGTGAGCCTGCTCGAGCGCATCGAGGGACCCGACGACCTCAGGGCCCTCCGTGCGGACCAGCTGCCCACGCTCGCCGAGGAGATCCGGCGCTTCCTCGTGGAGGAGGTGTCGCGCACCGGTGGCCACCTCGGGCCCAACCTGGGCGTCGTCGAGCTGACGATCGCCATCCACCGCGTGTTCCGATCCCCGAACGACGCGGTCGTCTTCGACACCGGCCACCAGTCCTACGTGCACAAGCTCCTCACGGGCCGCCACGACTTCTCCGGCCTGCGCCGCCAGGGGGGCCTGTCCGGATACCCGAGCCGCGCGGAGTCCGAGCACGACGTCGTCGAGAACTCGCACGCCTCGGCCTCGCTGTCCTGGGCGCACGGCATCGCGGCGGGCCGGGTGGTCCGGGGCCAGCGCGACCGCCACACCATCGCGGTCATCGGCGACGGGGCGCTGACGGGGGGCATGGCCTGGGAGGCGCTCAACAACATCGCGGCCGAGCCCGACCTGCCGCTCGTCATCGTCGTCAACGACAACGAGCGGTCGTACGCGCCGACCCGGGGCGGGCTGGCGGACCATCTCGCGACGCTCCGCACGACGAGGGGCTACGAGCGATTCCTCGACTGGGGCAAGCACACCCTCGCCCGCACGCCGGTCGTCGGCGGGGCGATGTACGAGACCCTCCACGGGGTCAAGAAGGGCATCAAGGACATCGTCGCGCCGCAGGGCCTGTTCGAGGACCTCGGCCTCAAGTACGTCGGCCCGGTCGACGGCCACGACGAGCAGGCGATCGAGGCGGCGCTGCGCAAGGCCAAGGCGTTCGGCGGGCCCGTCCTGGTCCACGTCCTGACCCAGAAGGGTCGCGGCTACGAGCACGCCGTCAACGACGAGGGTGACCAGTTCCACGCCGTCGGGGTCATCAACCCCGAGACCGGCCTGCCGCTCGAGATCGCCGGCCGGAGCTGGACCGACGAGTTCAGCGACGCGATGGTCGAGATCGGCGACACGCGGGAGGACGTCGTCGCCATCACTGCGGCCATGATGATCCCGGTCGGACTCAAGGACTTCTGCGACCGCTTCCCCGACCGCACCTTCGACGTCGGCATCGCCGAGCAGCACGCGCTGACGATGGCTGCCGGGCTCGCCTTCACCGGCCTGCACCCCGTCGTCGCCGTCTACGCGACGTTCCTCAACCGCGCCTTCGACCAGCTGCTCATGGACTGCGCGCTTCACAGGGCCGGCGTCACCGTCGTGCTCGACCGCTCGGGGGTCACCGGGCCCGACGGCGCGTCGCACCACGGCATGTGGGACATGACGATCAGTGGCGTCGTGCCGGGCCTGCACCTCGCCGCTCCGCGCGACGGGCAGCAGGTCGGCAGGGCCGTGCACGCGGCCGTCGCGATCGAGGACGCGCCTTCCGTGGTCCGCTTC
Organism: Ornithinibacter sp.; assembly: GCA_035703305.1. Taxonomy (GTDB): domain Bacteria; phylum Actinomycetota; class Actinomycetes; order Actinomycetales; family Dermatophilaceae; genus Fodinibacter. Next base: position 9,466 of record DASSYJ010000106.1, read on the forward strand.
CCCAAGGGCACCGTCTCCGAGCCGATCACCGCGGTACGCACCGTCGGCACCGTCGACGTGCTGGCCGAGCCGGACGACGGGGAGGTCGACGTCCTCCTCGTCGGCATCGGGTCGATGGCCGCCACGGCGCTGACCGCCGCCGAGAAGCTCACGGCGGAAGGGGTCCGGGTGCGTGTCGTCGACCCCGTGTGGGCGCTTCCGGTGAGTCCGGACCTCGTCCGCCTGGGCATCTCCGTGCGCCGCGTCGCGGTCGTCGAGGACAACGTCGTCGTCGGTGGCATCGGCTCCCAGGTCGCGCTGGCCGTGAGGGATGCCGGCTCCGACGTGCCCGTCGACTCCTTCGGCATCCCGAAGCGTTTCCTCGACCACGGCTCCCGGGGGCAGGTGCTCGACGCGGTCGACCTCACGCCCGAGGCGATCGCCGCGACGGTGCGCACCCGCCTCGGCTGAGGCGTCGTCGGTGGAGGGCACCGCGGACGAGGTCCGCACGGCATACGACGCCATCGCCGAGGACTACGCCGCCGCGTACCCGACGACCGAGCCCGAGGCCGCCCTCGACCTCGCGATGGTCGACCACTTCGTCGGCCTGCTGTGCGAGCAGGGCGGGATGCGCGTCCTGGATGCCGGGTGCGGCACCGGGCGGATGGCGCGCTACCTCACCGACCACGGGTGTGCGGTGACGGGCGTCGACCTGTCGCCCGGCATGCTCGCGATGGCCCGGCGCGACCACCCCGACCTCGACGTGCGCGAGGCGTCGGTGACGGACCTGCCGTTCGAGGGCGACGCGTTCGACGGGGTCCTGCTCTGGTACTCGCTCATCCACCTCACCGACGCCGAGCTGCCCGTTGCCCTGTCGCAGGTGAGCCGTGTCGTCCGGCCAGGCGGGCTGGTCCTCGTGGCGTTCCAGGTCGGCGACGGAGTGTGGGACGTCGGCAGCCGCCTGCGCGAGCGCGGCCACGACGTCAGGCTCGTGCGTCACCAGCGTGGCACGAAGGAGATGCTCGACGCGCTCGCGGCAGCCGGTCTGGTCAAGGAGGCGCGGCTCGTCCGGCAGCCGGTCGGTCGCGAGCAGCATCCGCAGGCCGTGCTCCTGGCCCGCCGCCCCGCCTGAGGCCCGCTCGGCCGTGCCCGGTGCGGCGATGGCGGGGCGGGGGCACCATGGCGTGATGAGCGATGACGAGGACGTCGAGGTCGGCGCGTTGGCGATCACCGTGACCATCCCCGAGGCGCGACGGTGGACCGACACGCGCCGTGGCGAGGAGTACCGGCTGAGCACGCTCACCGTCCGGCTCCTCCCGGACGGACACCTCGCCGTCAAGGCCTACGGGCGACCCACTGCGGGAGGACGCGCCAACTACGTGTCCTTCCCGGTGCCCGACGACCCCGAGCTGGCCGCCCTCGTCACCGCGGCCGCGCATCGCGCCGGTGAGATGTGGTCGGCGCACCGGGGCCTGCCCTGACCCAGGGGAGGCCGACGTCGAGAGGAGGCAACACGCACGCGTCGACCCCCAGAACCTGTGCGTGTTGCCTCATCTCGACGCACGCTGCCCCTCGCGGGCACGTGACTGACGCTGAGCGCGAACACGCTGGACGCGGCCGCGACCCCCCGGGTTGGCTGGGTGCATGAGGCTCCTCGTGCTGGGTGGGACGGCGTGGCTCGGGCGGACGGTTGCGGGCGAGGCGCTGGCCCGAGGGCACGACGTGACGTGCCTGGCCCGCGGCACCGCAGAGCCCCCGCCGGACGCCGCCTTCGTGTCCGCCGACCGCGACCTCGACGACGGGCTCGCGGCCGTCGCGCGGGAGGAGTGGGATGCCGTCGTCGACGTGGCCCGGCATCCAGGGCACGTGCGGCGCGCGGTGCGCGACCTGCGGACCCCGCACCGCGTCCTCGTCTCGACGGGCAACGTCTACACGGACTTCTCGACCCTCGAGCAGGGCGAGGACGCCCCGACCCGTGGGCCCCTCCTGGACGACGTCATGGAGAGCATGGAGGTCTACGGCGAGGCCAAGGTGGCCTGTGAGGATGCCGTCCGCTCGGCGTCGTCGTCGGCCACCGTCGTGCGGTCCGGGCTCATCGGCGGGCCGGGGGACTGGTCCGGCCGCACCGGCTACTGGCCGTGGCGGTTCGCCCACCCGGTGGGGGAGCACGTGGTCGTCCCGGACGACCCGGACTTCCCCTGCGCGCTCGTCGACGTCCGCGACCTCGCGACGTGGCTCGTCACCGCCACGGAGCGACGTCTCGACGGCACCTTCAACGCCACCGGTAGGACGACCACCCTCGGCGAGGTCCTCGCGACGGCCGCCGCGGTGTCGGGCTCCTCGGCCCGGCCGCGTCCCGTGGCGACCGAGCGGCTGCGGGAGCTGGGGGTGCAGGGCTGGATGGGCCCGACGTCGCTGCCGTTGTGGATCGACGACCCCGAGTGGCGTGGCTTCGCGACGATGGACACGACGAGGGCCCGCGCCGAGGGACTCGTGCTCCGCCCGCTGGAGGAGACCCTCCGTGACGTGCTGGCCTACGAGGAGGGCCGCGAGGTCCCGCGCGGCGCCGGTCTCACCGACGAGGAGGAGCGTGCCGTGCTCGCCGCCCTCGACGCCGCCGCCCCCGCCTGAGCACCCTCGCTCGCACGCAGCAGCCGTTCGCCCAGCGCGTGCACGGCATCCCGGACCTCGGTTCCCCCCACGACGCGGAAGGGGGCCGGCACGGCGGCCAGCTGCTCGGCATACCACTGCGGGTTGCTCGTGCTCCCGACGAGCCGCGTGGTCGCGGCGTCGAGCGACTCGAGCCGCCCGATCCCAGGAGGGACGCAGGGTGCGACGTCCTCGAGCGGTGCCTCGATGACCACCTCCGCCTCGTGCTCCCAGCCGACCGCGAGGTGCGCCTCGAGCAGGGGCACGGGGTCGAGGTCCGGCGGTGGGTCGAAGGTCTCGGGCAGCTCCGCGACCTCGAGCACCCGGTCGACCCGGTACGCCCGGAGCGCGTCGGCCCGGTGCGACCAGCAGAGGAGGTACCAGCGACCGTGGCGCACGACGACAGCCCACGGGTCGACGTCGACCGACCACTCCGAGCCGGCCTCGGACCGGTAGCGCAGCCGCGCGCGCCGACGGCCGGCGCACGCGTTGACGAGCGCGGTCGTCGTGGCGCCGTCGGCCCGCACCGCGGAACGGTCCGGAGCCGGGGCCGTCACCCGGCGCACCGCGTCGGCCTGGGCGGTGACGGACTCGGGCAGCGAGCGCACGAGCTTGCCGAGCGCGCTACCGACGGGGTCGGTCGGGTCGCCCGCGTCGTGGTGGCCGTCGAGCACGGCCATGACGAGGCCGAGGGCCTCGGGCGCCGTGAAGACCATCGGGGGCAGGCGCACGCCGCGGCCGACCCGGTAGCCACCGTAGGGGCCGCGCACGGACTCGACGGGGATGCCGGCCTCGCGCAGCACCGCGACGTAGCGGCGCGCCGCCCGCTCCGACACCCCCAGCCGGTCGCCCAGCTGCTCGGCGGTGATGCCCGGGCTCGACTGGAGGAGCTCGAGGGTGAGGAGCGCCCTCGAGGTGGGGCTGCTGTCGCCGTCCACAGTCACCTCGCCGTCATCCGGACGTCGAACGTCCGGAACCGACCGTAGTCTGCCCGCGAGGCGGCGTGCACGATCGCGTCCGCGACGACCGGATCGTTGGGAGGCTGGGCCGATGACGGAGCTCACCGGGGCCGACCCCACCGACGCCACGTTCGCCGGGCCGGCGGATGGCCTGTCCATGGAGTTCAGCGGCGAGGTCTGGCACTGGCGCGGGCCGGCGCCCTACCACTTCGTGTCGGTGCCCGACGAGGACTGCGGCGCCCTCGAGGCAGTGGCCCCGCTCGTCAGCTACGGGTGGGGGATGATCCCGGTGTCCCTGAGGGTCGGCACCACGGAGTGGACCACCTCGCTGTGGCCGAAGGACGGCGGTTACGTCGTCCCGCTCAAGGACAAGGTCCGCCGGGCCGAGGACATCGAGGTCGGCGACTCCGTGACGCTGCGCCTCGTCGTCGACGTGTGACCAGCCCGGGCCGGCCGAGCGCCTCGGGGACGGAGTCCGGGCCGGCTGACCGCCTCCGGCGCGACTGCGTGTCGGCGCCCCCGAGGTGGTGCACCGGGGGCTTCTGGGGGCCATGCTGGGCCAGTGACCGAACGCAACGTCCTCGGAGGCGAGCTGGAGCCGTGCGGCACCGACCCGATGACGGGGTTCTTCCGGGACGGGTCGTGCCGAACCGGCCCCCAGGACCTCGGCCGGCACACGATCTGTGCGGTGGTCACCGCCGAGTTCCTGGAGCACCAGCGCAGCATCGGCAACGACCTGTCGACACCGGTGCCCCAGTTCGGCTTCCCGGGCCTCGTGCCCGGGGACCGCTGGTGCGTCACTGCGGTGAACTGGGCTCGTGCGTACGACGCCGGCGTGCCGGCCCCGGTCGTGCTGGCGTCGACGCACGAGTCGGTGCTCACGATCGTCCCGATGAGGGCCCTCGAGGAACAGGCCGTCGACGTGCCGGCCGACCCCAGCTCGCTCGAGCCGTAGGCACCGGCTGGGCTCCGGCCCGACGCAGCCGGGCTCAGTGGGCCGTCCAGCCACCGTCGGCAGTGCGACGCCCCGGTGAGGCCGGCCGGCCGTTCACGCTCGAGACGTTGCGGACGCGGGCCCACCCGGCGCCGTCCATGCGCGGATGCGGTTGGTGATGTTGACGGGCATGTCGACGCCCGGGGGAGTGCGTCCACGGCATCCGGTACGGCGAGGTCGCACCCGGGCGCGTCGACGCGCATGGCGACGAGGCCATGGAGCAGCGGTGCAGCCCCCCACGTGGTTCGGACACCGGCTTCGGGACGGGCGGTGTCTCCCAAGCGGGTGCGGGCGCGTGGGCGAGGCGTCAGCCGGCAGCGGAGCTCTCGGTGCCCGGTGCGGTGCCCACCGCGAGACCGCGCACCAGCACGTCGACGAGGTGCGGCACCTCGTCCTTGTCGACCTGCACCGTGCCCACGCACACGGCACCGCGCCAGACCGAGAGCACGACGACACCGTGCTCGGGGTGCCAGGAGACCCGCAGCGCGCGAGCACCGCCGCGAGCGTCGACGACGACCTCGCCGCGGACCGGCAGCACCGTCGGGTCCGTCATGACCCCATGGTGCGCCTCCCGGCGGCGGCGCACCAGAGCCGGATGCCGATGAGGGATGCCGGCCGCCTGCCCGCGCATCCGGCCGCCGGTCTGCGCATCCGCCCGCCGGCCAGCCGCGGAACCCTCGCCGGCGGCATCCGGCCCGATCCCCCCGGCGTTCCGGGGGAGCCGTCAGATGTCGCGGAAGGTCTCGATCGTCGCGCCCAGGGCGTTGAGCCGCTCGGCGAGGTCCTCGTACCCGCGGTTAATGACGTAGACGTTGCGCAGCACCGAGGTCCCGGGGGCCGCGAGCATCGCCAGAAGGATGACGACCCCGGGCCGGAGGGCGGGAGGGCACATGACCTCGGCGGCCCGCCACTTCGGCGTCGGCCCGGTGATCATCACCCGGTGCGGGTCGAGCAGCTGCACCTGGCCGCCGACCTTGGTCAGCTCGGTGAGGTAGATGGCGCGGTTCTCGTAGACCCAGTCGTGGATCATCGTCGTCCCGTCGGCGCACGCGGCGATGAGGGCGAAGAACGGCAGGTTGTCGATGTTCAGCCCCGGGAACGGCATCGGGGCGATCTTGTCCACCGGCGCCTTGAGCGGCCCGGGGTGGATCGTGAGGTCGACGAGCCGGGTGTGGCCGTTCTTGGCGCGGTACTCCTCGCTCATGTCGAACTGCAGGCCCATCTCCTCGAGCGTGGCGAGCTCGATCTCGAGGAACTCGATCGGCACTCGCTCGATCGTGATCGTCGACTCGGTGACGACCGCGGCCGCGATGAGGCTCATCGCCTCGATCGGGTCCTCCGAGGGGTAGTACTCGATGTCCATGTCGATCTCGCGGACGCCGGTGACCTCGAGGGTGGTCGTCCCGATGCCCTCGATCCGCACGCCGAGGGCCTGCAGGAAGAAGCACAGGTCCTGGACCATGTAGTTCGGCGAGGCGTTGCGGATCACCGTCGTGCCGGGGTGGCGGGCCGCGGCGAGCAGGACGTTCTCGGTGACCGTGTCGCCCCGCTCGGTGAGGACGATGGCCCGCTTCGGGTCGCGACCCGCCTCGACCACGGCCTCGTAGAAGCCGTGCGTCGCGGTGACGTCGAGGCCGAAGGCGCGCAGGGCCGACAGGTGGGGCTCGACGGTGCGCGTGCCGAGGTCGCAGCCCCCGGCATACGGCAGCCTGAAGTGGCCCACCTCGTGCAGCAGCGGCCCGAGGAACATGATCACCGTGCGGGTGCGGCGGGCCGCGTCGACGTCGATGCCCGCGAGGTCGAGGTTCGCCGGCGGCACGATCTCGAGGTCGTTGCTGTCGGGGAGCCACCGGACGCGCACCCCGATCGAGGTGAGCACCTCGATGATCCGGTTGACCTCCTCGATGCGAGCGAGGCTGCGCAGCGTCGTGCGGCCCTTGTTGAGCAGGCTGGCACAGAGGAGGGCGACGGCGGCGTTCTTGCTCGTCTTGACGGGGATCGAGCCGGAGAGCTTGCGCCCGCCGACGATGCGCAGGTGCTGGGGCCCGCTGTGGCCGAGGGAGACGAACTCGCTGTCGAGCTTCTCGCCGACGCGCGCCAGCATCTCGAGGGAGAGGTTCTGCTTGCCCTGCTCGATGCGCGCCACGGCGCTCTGGCTCGTGCCGAGGAGGTCGGCGAGCTCGCTCTGGGTGAGCCCCTGGTGGCGTCGCGCGTCCCGGATGAGGGTGCCGATCCGGGTGAGGTACGTGTCGGAGGTGGTCGTCGTCACCGCGCCATCGTAGATCACATGTGAGATATCGGGGGTCTTGGCCGTATCCGTCACTGGGAGTCGTCGGGGCTCGGACCCGCCCCGCGACGGGCACCGCGGAGGGCCTGCCGTCACCGTGGTCCACGCCGGCACGCCCCGGCGGGGACGGGCGGGCACGCCCGGCGGGGACGGACTCGCTGGTCAGGCGGGGACGCTCGCCACCCCCGGGGGGAGCAGGCGACGTCCCAGGACGCGCTCGGAGACCCCTTCGCGGTCGAGGAGAGGGCAGAGGCCGCCGTTCCACATCTGGAACCCAGCGCCGGTGATCATCGCCAGGTCGATGTCCATCGGGGCCTGCACGACACCCTCGGAGAGCATGAGCCCGACCTCCTCCGCGAGCACGCCGAGGATGCGCTCGCGGGCCTGCTCCACGGTGAGCTCGACCGGGTGCTCGGGCTGCTCGGCCATCGCCAGCACCTCGGGGTCCGGCACGGGGCGGCCGTCCTCCATGAGGTAGTAGCCGCGCTTGCCGGCCGCCACGAGGCGCCGCAGGCTCGGTGAGACGTGGAACCTGTCACCGAACGCACGGTGCAGCGTCTCGCTGTTGTGCAGCGCGATCGCCGGCCCGACGAGCCCGAGGAGCACGAACGGGGGCATCGGGGCGAGCCCGCCCACCGCCCGGTCGGCCGTGGCCACGGGGGTGCCCTCGTCCACGATCCGCGAGATCTCGCCCATGAAGCGGCCGAGGAGGCGGTTGACGACGAAGGACGCCGAGTCCTTGACCCTGATGGTCGTCTTGCCGAGCGTGCGTCCGGTGGCGAATGCCGTGGCGAGCGCCGCGTCGTCGGTCGCCGCGCCCGGGATGATCTCGAGCAGGGGCATCACCGCCACCGGGTTGAAGAAGTGGAAGCCGACGACGCGCTCGGGGTGCGCCAGGCCGCCCGCCATCTGGGTGACCGACAGCGACGAGGTGTTCGTCGCGAGGACGCACTCGGGTGACACGACGGCCTCGACCTCGGCGAACACCTGCTGCTTGACCGACATCTCCTCGAACACCGCCTCGATGACGAAGTCGGCGTCGGCGAAACCGTCCTTGGACGTCGAGCCGCTCACGAGGCGCGTGAGGAACGACGCCTTGTCGGGGGAGAGGCGTCGCTTGTCCAGCAGCCCCTGGATCTCGGTGTGCACCCATCCGACGCCCTTGGCCACTCGCTCCTCGTCGAGGTCGGTCATGACGACCGGCACACCGAGGCGGCGGGCGAAGAGCAGGGCGAGCTGGCTCGCCATCAGCCCCGCGCCGACGATGCCGACCTTCGTGACGGGTCGGGCGAGGGACCTGTCGGGTGCCCCCGCGGGGCGCTTGGCGCGCTTCTGGAGCAGGTCGAACGCGTACAGGGCCGCGCGGGACTCGTCGCCCATGACGAGGTCGCCGAGCGCCTCGTCCTCGGCGGCGAAGGCCTCGTCACGGGTCGCGGTGCGCGCGGCTCGGACGAGCTCGACGGCCCGGAGCGGCGCGGGTGACCGGCCCGCGGTCTTGGCCAGCACGAGCTTCCGCGCCCGGTCGCACGCGGCATCCCACGTCGCCTGGTCGCGGTCGACCTCCGGACGCTGCACGACCACGGCGCCGGACAGGACGCCTGCCGCCCACCGGAGCGAGTCCTCGAGGAAGTCGGCGGGCTCGAGGAGCGCGTCGGCGATGCCGAGCGCCAGCACCTCCTGGGGCTTGAGCATCCGGTTCTGCGAGAGGGGGTTCTCGATGACGACCTTGAGGGCGTTCTCGGCGCCGACGAGGTTCGGCAGGAGGTAGCAGCCACCCCAGCCGGGCACGAGCCCGAGGAACGCCTCCGTCAGGGCGAACGCCGCCGCACCCGCCGAGATGGTCCGGTGGTCGCAGGCGAGGGCCACCTCGACCCCGCCGCCCAAGGCGGTTCCGTTGACGAACGCGAACGTGGGCACGGGCAGGTCCATGATCGACGCGAATGCCGCGTGCCCGGCGCTGGCGATCCGGGTCGCCTGCTCCCGCTCGGTCACCGAGGGGATGCCGGACAGGTCGGCGCCGACCGCGAAGACGAACGGCTTGCCGGTGATGCCGACCGCCTGGACCTCGCCCGCCTCAGCTCGCGTGCGGAGGGTGTCGACCGCCGCCTGGAGCTCGGCCACACCCTGCGGGCCGAAGGTCGTGGGTCGGGTGTGGTCCATCCCGTTGTCGAGCGTGAGGAGCGCGAGGATGCCCGCCCCGCCCGGCAGGGTGACGTCCTGGACCGGGCTGTGCGTCACCACCTCGGTCGGCAGGGTCGAGGTCGGCCGGGGTGCCGTGGGTGCCGTCGTCGTCGTCATGGTTCAGGACTCCTTGCCGTAGTCGGCGTGGTGGGGGTTCTCCCAGATGACGCAGCCGCCCATCCCGATGCCGATGCACATGGCGGTCAGGCCGAAGCGCACCTCCGGGTGCTCCTCGAAGTGGCGGGCGAGCTGGGTCATGAGCCGCACCCCGGAGGAGGCGAGCGGGTGGCCGGTAGCGATGGCGCCGCCCCACGGGTTGACGCGCTCGTCGTCGTCGGCGATGCCGAAGTGGTCGAGGAAGGCGATGACCTGGACGGCGAACGCCTCGTTGAGCTCGAAGAGGCCGATGTCGTCGATCGACAGGCCGGCCCGGCGAAGGGCCTTCTCGGCGGCGGGCACCGGGCCGATCCCCATGACCTCCGGCTCGACGCCGACGAAGGCGTAGGACACCAGGCGCATCCGCACCGGCAGTCCGAGCTCGGCGGCGGCGGCCTCCGAGGCGACGATGCAGGCCGTCGCGCCGTCGTTGAGGCCGGCGGCGTTCCCCGCGGTCACGTTCCCATGGGGGCGGAACGGCGTCTTGAGCGTCGCCAGCTCCTCGAGGGTGGTGCCGGGACGCGGCGGCTCGTCAGCCGTGGCGAGCCCCCAGCCCCTCTCGACGTGGCGGGTCGCGACGGGCACGAGGTCGGGCTGGACCTTGCCGGCCGCGTAGGCGGCGGCGAGCTTGCGCTGGCTGCCCACGGCATACGCGTCGCAGCGCTCCTTCGTGAGGTGCGGGAAGCGGTCGTGGAGGTTCTCGGCGGTCTTGCCCATGACGAGGGCCGACTCGTCGACGATCCGCTCGGCGACGATCCGCGGGTTGGGGTCGATGCCCTCACCCATCGGGTGGCGCCCCATGTGCTCGACACCGCCGGCGATGGCGACGTCGATGGCCCCGACGCCGATCGACGAGGCGACGTTGGTCACGGCGGTCATGGCCCCCGCGCACATCCGGTCGATCGAGTAGCCCGGCGTGGTCCTCGGCAGTCCCGAGAGGAGGGTGGCCAGGCGTCCGAGGGTGAGCCCCTGGTCGCCGATCTGGGTCGTCGCCGCGAGCGCCACCTCCTCGACGCGCTCCTTGGGCAGCTCCGGGTGGCGGCGCATGAGCTCCCGGATGCACTTGATGACGAGGTCGTCGGCGCGGGTCTGGGCGTACATGCCCTTCTCACCGGCCTTGCCGAACGGGGTGCGGACGCCGTCGACGAAGACGACCTCCTGGAGCGCGCGGGGCACGGGGCCTCCCTGGGGTGGGTGGAGCGGCCCGGTCGCCCCGGGCCTGGACCGACTACGGTACTAAGCGGACGCTTAGTGGCCGAGGGCGCCCCGGGGTGAGAGACGTCACGCGTTGCCGGCGGAGTCCGGCTCCGAGGCGTCGGACTCGTCCGACCCGACCGGCGAGACGAGCTGGACGAGGTTGCCGCAGGTGTCGTCGAACACGGCCGTGACGACCGGGCCCATCGGGACCGGAGGCTGCGTGAAGGTGACCCCGAGGCCGGTGAGGCGCTCGTGCTCGGCCTCGACGTCGTCGCAGGTGAACGACGTCGACGGGATGCCGTCCTCGGCGAGGGCCCGCGTGTACGCCTTCGCGGCGGGGTGCTCGTTCGGCTCGAGGACGAGCTCGACGCCGTCGACCTCCTCGGGGCTCACGACAGTGAGCCACCGGAACTCACCCATCGGGATGTCGTGCCGGACGGTGAAGCCCAGGGTGCCGGTGTAGAAGTCCAGGGCCCGGGCCTGGTCGTCGACGAAGACGCTCGTGCGGGTGATCCTCATGGGTCGGTCCTCTCGTGGGGGCGGCGCCAACGCTGGCGCAGCGGCTGAAGGGGTGCGGTGTCGAGGTCGTGGAACGTGTAGCGACCCTCGCGCCGCCGGTGCACGAGCCCCGCGGCGGCGAGGGTGTCGAGGTGCTGGGAGATCGCCTGGCGGCTCGACGTGAGGCCGTGGGTCGTCGCGAGGCGGGTGCACAGCTCGAACAGGGTCTGTCCGTCGCGCTCGGCGAGGACGTCGAGGAGGGCCCGTCGGGTGGGGTCGGCGAGCGCCTTGAAGAGTGCGTCGGCGTCGTCCACACGGGCAAGATAGGCAAGTGACGGCTTGCCTGTCAAGGATGCCGGTCCGCCCGGGTCGTGCGGGAACCTGCGGGTTCGCACCCGGAACGTGCTGGTGCTCTGCTGAAGGTCCCTGCTCCGGGCGGGAAAGTTGGGGCGGGTGGGGTTGGGGTGGGGTCAGCCGGGGAACCGGTCGAACGCGGCGACGAGCATCGGCGCGACGATCTCCGCCTGCCAGGGCCGCACGCCCTGGTCGAGGAGGGCCCGGCTGAACGCCGCCTCCGTGTGGTCCGACGGCGGCTGCCAGACGACGCGCCGCAACGGGTCGGGGGAGCAGACGTTCTCGACGGGGATGACGCGCTCGTCGGCGAATGCCGTGAGCGCACCCCGGGTCGCACCGAGGCGGTCGGCCGCGACGGGGTTCTTCTCGGCCCAGACCCGGGGTGGGGGAGGTCCGTCGGAGGGCAGGGTGCGTGGAGGCAGGTCGTCCTCAGGGATCTCCAGGGCCCGCAGGACGGCATCCACCCAGTGCCGCCCGTACCGCGCGATCGCCCGGTGGCCGCGCGGCAGCTCGGCCGTGGAGCGGGGCGCTGCCGTGGCGATCTCGACGAGGACGGCATCCGGGAGCACCCGGCCGATCGAGGTGTCCCGCTCGCGCGCGATGTCGTCGCGGGCGTACCAGAGCTCGCGGACGACCGCGACGGACCGCCGCGAGCGCAGGGTGTTCATGCCTGACGTCCGGCGCCACGGGTCGACCCGCTCGGTCGGCATCCACGTGAGGAGGGCGTTGAACTCCTGGCGGGCCCACTCCGCCTTTCCCTGGGCGGCGAGGTCGACGCCCATGAGGTTGCGCAGCTCGTCGAGCACCTCGACGTCGAGGGCGGCGTAGCGCAGCCAGGGCTCGGGCAGGGGTCGGGTGGACCAGTCGACCGCCGAGTGCTCCTTCGCGAGGGAGAGCCCGAGGTAGTGCTCGACCACCGCCGCGAGCCCGACCCGAGGGAGGCCGAGGATGCGGGCCGCGAGCTCGGTGTCGAAGAGCTGGCGCGGCCGGAGGCCCACCTCGGCGAGGCAGGCGAGGTCCTGGGTCGCCGCGTGGAGGATCCACTCCGCGGCGCCGATCGCCCGGTCGAGCGGGGTGAGGTCGGGGCAGGCGATGGGGTCGACCAGCCAGGTGCCCGCGCCGTCGCGCCGGACCTGCACGAGGTAGGCCCGCTGCCCGTAGCGGTAGCCCGAGGCGCGCTCGGCGTCGATCGCCACAGGTCCGCCACCGGCCGCGATCGCCGACGCCGCGCGCTCGAGCTCGCGCTCCGACTCCACGACGTGGGGGACACCGTCGGCCGGCTCGTGGAGGGGCACGAGCGGCACGAGGGGCTCGGTCGGCTCCTCGGGAGCGGGGGTGGCCGTCTCGGAGGCCATTCAGCGACGGGGTCCGGGCAGGGCGACGACGCCCTCGGGCAGCGGGGGGAGCCCGGCGATCGTGCACAGCAGGTCGGACCATGCGAGGAGGTGCGTGCCGACCTCGGGGCCGAGGGGCGTCCAGGACGCGCGAACCTCCATCTCGACGCTCGCGGGCCGGTCGGCGAGGCCCGCGAAGCTCTGCGAGACGACCCGGGTGACCGTGCCGGCCTCGGCGGCGTAGTCGACCCCGCGGGCGTCGAGCGCGTCGACGAGCCAGCTCCAGCCGACCTCACCGAGCAGCGGGTCGCTCGCGAACTCGGGCTCGAGCTCGGCGCGGGCGAACGTGACCGCCCGCCACTGTCCGCCCCACGGCTCGGGGCCCGACGGGTCGTGGAGCAGCACGAAGCGACCGGAGGCCAGGTCGTCGTCGGTGTCGCGCGGGTCGATGACGTCGGCGGTGAGCGCGACGGCATACGGCGCGATGCGCTGGGGCGCCGGCACCTCCGTGAGCCGGACCTCGGGGCGCAGGCGGGCGCGGTGGAGGTCGTCGAGGGCGCGAGCGAACTCGGGCGACTCCCGACCCGTCACGGTGCGGCTGGACACCCCAGCAATGTATGCCGTGCCGCGCCTCCCGGCACGAGGGCACGCCGGAACCGGCCGGCGGCGTCGCGGGGGCCAGCGGCGTCGCAGGGGCCGGCGGCCCGTCGTCGGGCCCGGACCGGACGCTTCACTAGGCTCGGTCGGTGCTCAGCGTGCTCGCCCTCGCCTCGTCGGTCGTCTGGGGCACGTCGGACTTCTTCGCGGGCGTGGCCTCGCGGCGGCGTCCTGCCGTGGCCGTCGTGGGCTGGACGCAGGCGCTGGCGCTGCTCGTCATCTCGGTGTTCGTCGTCCTCCGCTGGGACGACCTCACCTGGCACGGCTGGCCGCAGTGGGCCGTCGGCGCCGGCCTGTCGGGGATGCTCGGCCTGGTCTGCTTCTACTCGGCGCTCTCCTCCGGGACGATGGGCGTCGTCGCCCCGATCGCGGCGCTGGGCGTCGTCGTCCCCGTGGTGCTGGGCGTCGCGAGCGGGGAGACGCCGTCGCCCTGGGCGTGGATCGGGATGCTCGTGGCGATCGTCGGCGTCACCCTGGCCTCGGGGCCCGAGCTGAGCGGGGACGTGTCCGCGCGCCCCGTCGTCCTGGCCGCCTGCGCGGCGCTGGGCTTCGGCCTCGCGCTCTTCTGCCTCGACCGGGGTGCCCGCGTCTCGACCCTCCTGACCCTGTGGGGGATGCGCGCCACCTCCGTGACGATCCTCGTCGTGGTGGCCCTGCTCGTGCGCTCGGTCGGTGGTGTGCGGGGTCGGGAGGTGCCGGCGCTGCTGGCCATCGGCTGCGGCGACCTGGCAGCCAACGGCCTCTTCGCCGTGGCGTCCTCCAGGGGCCAGGTGAGCGTGGCCTCCGTCCTGGGCTCGCTCTACCCGGTCGTCACGACGGTCCTGGCCCGGGTGGTCCTCGGAGAGCGGCTCCGGCGCGTGCAGCAGGTCGGCGTCGGCCTGGCCATCGGGGGCGCGGCCGTCATCGCCCTGTGAGGCGCTGTCGAACCCGCGGCCGCGGTGCGGAGGTCGCGGGCCCGAGTGCGAGGATGTCGCGTCGTGACGACCTCCGAACGGACGACCGACGCCCTCGACCCGTCCGGGACCCCGGGCGGGACCTCGGGCGGGACCCCGGGCGCGGGCGTCCGCGCCCGGACCGCCGGATCGACGGTGGTCCGGGCTGCGCGCCGCCAGGACGTCCCGCACACCCCGGTCTGGTTCATGCGCCAGGCGGGGCGGTCGCTGCCGGAGTACCGCAGGGTTCGTGAGGGCGTCGGGATGCTCGAGTCGTGCCGGCGCCCCGACCTCGTCACCGAGATCACCCTCCAGCCGGTGCGCCGGCACGGTGTCGACGCCGCCATCTTCTTCTCGGACATCGTCGTCCCGTTGTCGGCGATCGGGGTCGACCTCGACATCGTCGCGGGGGTCGGGCCCGTCGTCGCCCGGCCGATCCGCTCGCGCGCGGACCTTTCCCAGCTGCGCGACCTCGCCCCCGAGGACGTCCCCGACATCACCGAGTCGGTGCGCCTCCTCACGGCCGAGCTGGGGGGGACCCCGCTCATCGGCTTCGCGGGAGCGCCGTTCACCCTGGCGTCCTACCTCGTCGAGGGCGGACCGTCGCGCAACCACGAGCACACCAAGGCGCTCATGCACGGCGACCCACGGCTGTGGCACGACCTCTGCGCCCAGCTCGCGCAGATCTCGGGCGCGTTCCTCCGTGTGCAGGCCGAGGCGGGTGCCTCCGTCGTCCAGCTCTTCGACTCGTGGGCCGGCGTGCTGAGCCGTGGCGACTACGCGGCATCCGTCCAGCCGCACTCGGCAGCGGCGCTGGCCGCGGTGGCGGACCTCGACGTGCCGCGCATCCACTTCGGCGTGGGCACGGGAGAGCTGCTGGCCCTCATGGGGGAGGCCGGTGCCGACGTCGTCGGGGTCGACTACCGCGTGTCGCTCACCGACGCGCTGGCCAGGCTGGGAGGCAGGTATGCCGTGCAGGGCAACCTCGACCCCGCCCTCCTGTTCGCGCCGTGGGAACCGCTCGAGCGGAGGGTGCGGGAGATCGTCGAGGAGGGGCGGGCCGCGCCGGGGCACGTGTTCAACCTGGGCCACGGGGTGCTGCCCGACACCGACCCCGACGTGCTCACCCGCCTCGTCGACCTCGTCCACGAGGTGTCGGTGCGCTGACCGACGGGCCTCTACGGTTCCGTCATGGACGCGATGCAACCCACGATGCAGCCGAGCACGTTCGTCGCCGCGCTGCCGACCCAGCTCGAGGTCTTCATCGACGAGCACCGGGACAGCCTCCGGGCCGGTCTCGAGGGGCTGACGGAGGAGCAGGCCCGTCGCTCCCTCGTTCCGTCACGCACGACGCTGCTCGGCCTGGTCAAGCACGCGACCTTCGTCGAGAAGGTCTGGTTCGACGAGGCGCTGACCGGGCGGTCACGCGCCGAGATCGGCATCCCGGCGAGCCCCGACGAGTCGTTCGTCCTCGACGGCGCCGACACGGTGGCGTCGGTGGCCGCGGCCCACCGCGAGGCCTGCGAGGCGTCGCGCCGCGCGATCTCCGGCCTGTCGCTCGACGACGTCGTCACCGGCAACCGCCGGGGTCCGCTCCCGCTGCGCTTCGTGCTGCTCCACGTGCTTCGCGAGCTGGCCCAGCACTGCGGTCACGCCGACATCCTGCGCGAGCAGGTCCTCGCGGCGGAGGCAGCCCGGGCGAAGGTAGGTCCCGCGGAGGCGGGTCAGGCGACGGTGACGGGTCAGGCGGACGGCGGCGAGGCGGCCGGCGGCCCCGGCTGAGCGGCGGCGGCCAGCGGCCGCGAGCCACGCCTGCGGAGCCAGACGAGCAGCGGGACGGCGCCGAGGGCGATCACGACGGCGAACGGCAGGACCGCCCCGACGACCGTGAGCAGGACGGCGACCGAGGCCGTGAACGCATCCCATCCCGCCGTGAGGCCGGCGAGGAACCCGGTGTCGTCGTCGGCCTCCGTGAGCACCGACTCGTCCGTGCTCAGCCGCACCTCGATGGGGGCGAGGGTCACGGCGTCGTCCAGTGCGGCGAGCTGGCTCTGGAGCGCCTCCAGGTCCGCCTGCCGGCGGGACAGCTCGGCCTCGAGGCTCACGATGTCCGCGAGCCGGGTGGCCTGCCCCATGAGGGCGCGGACCCGCTCGACGCTGGCCTGCATGGTCTCGACGCGCGACTCCGTGTCGATGTACTGCGCGGTGACGTCCTCGGTCGAGGCGTTGCGGGAGTGCACGTCACCGAGCTCGGCGACCCGGTCGAGGGTGGCGTCGAGCGCCGCTGTCGGGACGGAGATCGTGATCGTGCTGTAGCCACCAGTGCCGGGGGCGTCGGGCTCGCTGGAGATGGCCTCGGAGAGCACGATGCCCTTGGCGGCCGCTGCGATCGAGCGGACCTTCGTGGCTGCGACGTCGACGTCCGCGACGGTGACCGAGATGTCGGCGCGGCGGCTCAGCTTGCGGTCGAGCACCGCGGGATCCACGGCCGTCGAGAGTGCCGCACCCGCGGGGGCGGCCTCCTTGGCGGCGACGTCGTCCTGGCCGGCGGAGCCTGCGCCGGACTGCTCGCGGGCGGCCTGCGGCGCGTCCGCGGCACTCGAGGCGGCTCCGGAGTCGTCGCTGCTGCTGCACCCGCTGAGTGCGGTCAGGCCCAGTGCCAGCGCGAGGGCGGCGACGGCCGTCGTGAGCCGGCGGGCGGGTCGGTCCGGTGTGCGCATGATGACTCCTTCGTCGTCGGGCGGGCTGCCGCTGAGGCGCCCATGGTGGCGTCGGGGTTCCCGGATGCGGGTCTCGATCCGGTCACGAGTGCGCGCCAGGTCGGTCTCGCCGGTCACGTCCTGGTCACGGCGGCCTCAGGGCGGGCTCCCGGCGGCCTCAGGGCGGGCTCACGGCGGCCTCACGACACGGTCACGACGGGCTCACGAACGGGGCCCGCGCGGCAACACTGAGAGGGCCGGCTCGGGACCCGGGGGGCTGCATGAGAGGCTTGACGGCATGCCCGTCACGGCCGTCGACACCCGGCCCCACGTCGTGATCGTCGGGGGCGGAATCGCCGGGCTGGCGGCAGCCCTCGAGGTGCTCGACGCGATGCCGACTGCCGAGGTGACGGTCCTCGAGGGGAGCGAGCGCCTCGGGGGCAAGCTGCGGCTCGAGCGTGTCGCAGGACACGCCGTCGACGTCGGCGCGGAGTCCCTGCTCGCGGTCCGCCCGGAGGCGGTCGACCTCGCCACGCGCGTCGGCGCGCAGGCCGACCTCGTCACCCCTGCAACAACCTCCGCGTCGGTCTGGTCCCGGGGTGCCCTGCGCCCGATGCCGCGCGCCACCCTCATGGGGGTCCCCACCGACCCGGAGTCGGCGAGGGGCGTGCTCACCGACGACGAGGTCGGCCGGCTGCGCCGCGAGCGGGAGTGGCCCGGGGGAGTCGTCGCGGAGGACGTCGCGGTGGGGGAGTACGTCGGCAGGCGGCTCGGCCAGGCGGTCGTCGACCGGCTCGTCGAGCCCCTGCTGGGTGGGGTGTATGCCGGTCATGCCTCGCGGCTGTCCCTGCGAGCCACGATGCCGGTCCTCTGGGACCGGGCGACGCGCGGGGAGAGCCTGCTCACCCCGCAACCGGGCGGCACGGCATCCGGCCGGCTCGCGGCATCCGACGGGGTCCCGGCACCTGACGGCCTTCCCGCATCCGACCGGAGTGTCGGCTCGGTGGCGCCACGGCCCGCGTTCGCCGGCATCCGGGGCGGGGTGGGGCGGCTGCCCACCCTCGTCGCCGACGAGCTCCACACCCGCGGGGCGACCGTGCGCACGGGGATCGTCGTCCGGGGACTCGAGCGTGCGGGGGAGCGGTGGCGGCTCGTCCTCGGGTCGGCTGCCTCTCCGCGCGCCATCCAGGCCGATGCCGTCATCCTGTGCCTGCCCCCGGCCCCGGCCGCGCGCCTGCTCGGGCCGCACGCCGCCACCGCGGCCCGGCTGCTCGGGGAGGTCGAGACGGCGTCCACCGCGGTCGTCACCCTCGCCGTCGAGCGGACCGGCCTGGGGGAGCTGCCCGGGTCGGGGTTCCTCGTGCCGCCGGTCGAGGGCAGGGCGATCAAGGCGAGCACGTTCAGCGCCAACAAGTGGGCGTGGACCGGCGAGCTCTCCGAGGACGTCGTGCACCTGCGCGCCTCCCTCGGGCGGGCGCGTGAGGAGGCCGTGCTCCAGCGGGAGGACGGCGACCTCGTGGCCGCGGCGGTGGTCGAGATCGGCGCGGCCCTCGGCCGGCCCCTGACCCGGGTCGTCGACGCCCACGTGCAGCGATGGGGTGGGGGGATCCCGCAGTACGCCGTCGGGCACGTGGATGCCGTCGCGTCGATCCGCGCCGACGTCCACCGCGTGCCCGGCCTCGAGGTCGCCGGTGCGACCTACGACGGGGTCGGCGTCCCGGCCGTCGTCGCCTCCGCCACCTGCGCCGCCCGCGCCACCGTCCAGCACCTCAGCACCGCCGCGACACGTCGAGGAGACCACACGGCATGACCGAGTCCAGCCCGTCCGACGAGACCAGCCCGAGCGCGGCGTCCGACCCGAGCGGGGGGTCCCGCCCTGCCGCCGAGACCCCGCGTTCCGGGCCCGCCAGGCCCGGCGCCGCACGGATCCGCGAGATCAACGACACCATCCGCTACGCCATGTGGTCGGTGTTCGCCGTGGCCGAGCCGCTGGCCGGCGAGGACCGCGACGCCCTGGCCACCGAGGTCGAGGAGCTCTTCACCGACCTCGCCGAGCGGGACGTCATCGTGCGCGGCACCTACGACGTCGCCGGGCTCCGGGCCGACGCCGACCTCATGGTCTGGTGGCACGCCGAGACGATCGAGGCGCTCCAGGAGGCGTACCACGCGTTCCTGCGCACGGCATACGGCGAGCACCTCGACCCCGTGTGGTCCGTGGCGGCGCTGCACCGGCCGGCGGAGTTCAACAAGAGCCACATCCCCGCGTTCATGTCAGACGAGGAGCCGCGCGGCTACGTCTGCGTCTACCCGTTCGTGCGGTCCTACGACTGGTACCTGCTCGAGGACACGGCTCGGCGGGACATGCTCGTCGAGCACGGGCAGCTCGCGCGCGACTACCCGGACGTGCGGGCCAACACCATCGCCTCGTTCGCGCTCAACGACTACGAGTGGATCCTCGCGTTCGAGGCCGACGAGCTGCACCGGATCGTGGACCTCATGCGGGACCTGCGGGCGTCCCGCGCGCGCATGCACGTGCGCGAGGAGGTGCCGTTCTACACCGGCCCGCGCGTGCCCGTGCGCAGCCTGGTGACCCGCCAGCGCTAGCCCCCCGGCCACCCCGGAGACCGCGGGACTCAGGTTTATCGGGTCACCCGATAAACCCTCACCTCACCCGACAACCCTTGTCCGGTGAGGTGAGGGTTTCCCCGGTGACGTGCAGTCCGGACGCGCTGATCCACAGACAGGACCGCCGCGACCGCGTCATCCACAGGCCTCGGGTGGTCGGTGGAGGGGCGGCGGCGAGGGAGTGGACTCGGTGCATGGATGCCGCACTGCTCGCCGTCGCCGAGGGCCAGGACGGCCTGTTCACCACTGGCCAGGCGCGCGCCGTCGGCGTCGGCGAGATGCAGCTGGCGGGTTTGAAGGAGTCCGGCCTGGTCACCTCCGTGGCGCGGTCGGTCTACGCCCTTCCGGATGCCGTGCCGAGCGACCCGCTCGACGTGCACCGCCTCAAGGTCAATGCCGGTCGGCTCGTGTACCCGGACGCGTACCCGTGTGGGGTCTCCCTGCTCGCCGACCGTGGGATAGACGTCTGGGGGGCGGAGCTTCGCAGGGCCGACCTTGTCCGCACGGTGCGTTCCGAGGTGCTGACCAGTCTCTGCCGGATCCGTCCACCCCACGCCACGGTCCGGCCGCCGCCAGGCAGCGGGGATGCCGTGGCTGCCGCGGTCGTGCAGACGGCCCTCGACCACGGTCCGTTGGCGGGGATCATCAGCGCGGACGATGCGCTCCACGACGGCGTCACGACCGCGAGCGCGATCGAGGCGGTCGCGAGGTCGATCGCGCGGTGGCCCGGGGCAGGGAAGGTCAGGACGATGCTCGCGATGATGGACGGGCGGTCGGAGTCCGTCGGTGAGTCCCGGCTGAGGGTCCTGCTCACGGTCGCCGGGCTGCGGCTGATCCCCCAGTTCCCGATCACCGACGGCGGCGAGGCCTTCGCCTTCGTCGACCTGCTTGTCGACGGCACGAACCTGTGCCTGGAGTTCGACGGGCGGGTGAAGTACGGCGAACCCGACGTGCTCTGGCGCGAGAAGAAGCGCGAGGACCGCATCCGACGCCGCGGGTACCGCCTCGAGCGCGTCATCTGGGCCGACTTCGGGAAGCCGAGGGTGCTGCTCGCCCGTGTCCGTCACGAGGTCGCCCTCGCCGAGGTGCGACCGTCGATCCTGCGGCCGGTCACGGCACCCGGCGCCTGAGACCGACTCGACCCGACAAACCCCTACCTCACCCGAGAAGCCTTCTCGGGGAGAGTGAGGGTTTATCGGGTCACCCGATAAACCTCGGCCGGCCGGCCGGACGGCTGGGGCCGGGGGAGCCCCCCGCGGGTCAGGCGGTGGGGGTGTCCGTGGCCCTCGCGTCCTCGGCGGCTCCGGCCGGGCGGAGGGTGAGGCTGATCGAGTTGATGCAGTAGCGCTGGTCGGTGGGGGTGTCGTAACCCTCGCCCTCGAAGACGTGCCCGAGGTGGCTGCCGCACGTCGCGCACCGCACCTCGATGCGGGGACGCCCGAACAGCGACCGGTCCTCGATGTACTCGACGGTCTCGCCGGCCAGTGGCGCGAAGAAGGACGGCCACCCGCAGTGGCTCTCGAACTTCGTCTCCGACGCGAACAGCTCGGCCCCGCAGGCCCGGCACGCGTAGACCCCGACGGTCTTGGCGTCGGTGTACTCCCCGGTGAAGGGCCGTTCGGTACCCGCCTGGCGCAGGACCTGGAACTCCTGCGGCGAGAGGGTGGCCCTCCACTCCTCCTCGGTGCGGTCGACGGCATACGGACGGTCTGTCGGCTTCATCGTCATGTCCAGCCCAACAGCGCCGCGCCCGAGATGGTTCCCGGCGTCCCCCTCCCCGCCCTACCGGCCGTCAGGGCCACTGGCGGGTCCCCATCCCGGTCCTGAGTCCGCCGCCACGGTTCCTCCTGGCCGGCCGAAACGTGCTCCTCACGACCCACCCGTCGGCCCCCGTCGTTAGGCTCGCCGCATGGCGGACGCGCAGGTGCTGGAGGTGGAAGGTCCCGAGGGGGTCCGCGAGGTGCGCCTCACCAGCCCGGACCGCATCATGTGGCCCGACGCCGGCATCACCAAGGGCGACCTCGCGGCATACGTCGAGGCGGTCGGGGATCCGCTCGTCCACCACATCGGTGACCGCCCGATCACGCTCCAGCGGTTCCCGGAGGGCATCGACGGCGAGGAGTTCTACCAGAAGAACCCGCCGAAGGGCATGCCCGACTGGGTGCGCACCGTGTCCTGCCGCTACCCGAGCGGCCGACGGCACGCTCAGATCGTCGTCGACGAGGTCGCCACCGCGGTGTGGGCCGTGCAGATGAACACCGTGACGTTCCACCCCTGGCCGGTGCGCACCGCCGACAACGACAACCCCGACGAGCTCCGCATCGACCTCGACCCCCAGCCGGGCCGCACCTTCGCGGATGCCGTGGAGGCCGCCCACGCGCTGCGCGAGGTGCTCACCGACGTCGGCCTGACCGGCTGGGCGAAGACGAGCGGCAACCGCGGGGTCCACGTCTACGCCCGGATCGCCCCCACCCACGAGTTCCTCGAGGTGCGCCACGGGGTCATCGGCATCGCCCGCGAGCTGGAGCGCCGCCTGCCCGACCTCGTCACGACGTCGTGGTGGAAGGAGGAGCGCGGCGAGCGGATCTTCGTCGACTTCAACCAGGCCTGCCGCGACCGCACCATCGCCTCGGCCTACAGCCCGCGACCGCTGCCCGGCGCGCCGGTGTCGATGCCGGTCACGTGGACCGAGCTCTCCACCGTCTCGCCCGGCGACTTCACGATCCTCACCGTGCCCGACGTCCTCGAGGACCGCGGCGACGCGTGGGCCGCCATCGACGACGAGGTGGGCGACGTCGCCGGCGCGCTCGCGCTGTGGCAGCGCGACGTCGAGGAGCGGGGGTTGGGCGAGCTCAACTTCCCGCCCGACTACCCCAAGATGCCGGGCGAGCCCCCGCGCGTGCAGCCGAGCAAGCGCCGGACCGACAAGGCCGACGCCGACTACCTCGGGCCCAAGGCCGAGCGCGACGCCGACGACCGCCGGCGATGGGGTATGCCGGTCGTGCCGCCGGTCGCGCCGATGCTCGCCAAGGCGGTCAAGGGCATCGACGCCGTCGCCGGCCAGGACGTCAGCTTCGAGCCCAAGTGGGACGGGTTCCGCTCGATCGTGTTCCGCAGCGGTGACCTCGTCGAGATCGGCAGCCGCAACGAGAAGCCCATGACCCGCTACTTCCCCGAGGTCGTCGAGGCGGCGCTGGCCAACCTGCCGGAGCGGTGCGTCGTCGACGGGGAGATCATCGTCGTCCGGCCGGGGGAGGACCGCCTCGACTTCGACCTGCTGAGCCAGCGCATCCACCCCGCGGCGAGCCGGGTGAAGAGGCTGTCGGTCGAGACCCCCGCGCGCTTCGTCGCGTTCGACCTGCTGGCACTCGGCGACGACGACCTCATGACCCGGCCGTTCAGCGAGCGGCGCGCACTGCTCGAGGAGGCCCTGGCGAACGCCGAGGCTCCGATCCACCTCACGCCCGCGACGACGGACCGCGAGGTCGCCGCCGACTGGTTCACCGCGTTCGAGGGTGCCGGCCTCGACGGCCTCGTCGCCAAGCAGCTCGACGGCACCTACGAGCCCGACAAGCGGACGATGAGCAAGATCAAGCACGAGCGCACCGCCGACTGCGTCGTCGCGGGCTACCGCGTCCACAAGTCGGGTCCCGACGCGATCGGCTCGCTCCTCCTCGGCATCCACGCCGAGGGGACGCTGCTCTCCGTGGGCGTCATCGGCGCCTTCCCGATGGCCCGCCGCAAGGAGCTCTTCGAGGAGCTCCAGCCCCTCGTCACCTCGTTCGAGGACCATCCGTGGAACTGGGCGGCGGAGCTGGAGGGCACCCGCACCCCGAAGGCCGCGGCGCAGAGCCGCTGGGCGGCCGGCAAGGACCTGTCGTTCACGCCGCTGCGCCCGGAGCGGGTCGTCGAGGTGCGCTACGACCACATGGAGGGTGTCCGGTTCCGGCACACCGCACAGTTCGTGCGCTGGCGCCCCGACAAGGAGCCCGAGGACTGCACCTTCGAGCAGCTCGACGAGCCGGTCTCCTACGACCTCTCCGAGGTGCTGTCCGGCGGCCCCCCGTGACGGAGGCCCGGGGGCGCACCCGGGCCCGCCGAGCGGCGACCGCAGGTGCCGCGGTCGGCGCCACGACGGCCGTGGCCTCCGGTGCCGGGTCCGTCGCAGCCGCCGCCTACTTCGCCCGCCGGGTGCTCACGCCCGACCGACGCCGCCCCGACGACGTCGTCGTCCGCTCCGCGGGGGCCTCGAGCGTCCTCCTCGAGACGACCGCCGAGACGGTCGTCCCCGGGCGGTACGGACTGTGGATCGAGGACGGGTTCGGCCACGTCCGCGTCGGCGACGTGCAGCGGCTCGACACGGCATCCGGCCTCGTGGAGCGCGAGCTCCTCGGGGTGGACCGCGGCTACCTCGCACCCGGCCCGGCCCGGTGGAACGCGTACTTCCACGGCGGCCCGCCGGACGTCACGATCGGCGCCCCCACCGAGCACGTGACGTATGCCGGTGAGCTCGGCCCGATGCCGGCCTGGCTGGTGCCCGCGCCATCGGGCGACGGGAGCCGCTGGGCGGTGCTCGTGCACGGACGGGGTGCCCGCCGGGAGGAGACGATCCGCGCGATGCCGCCCCTGCTCGACGCCGGCTGGACCTGCCTCGTCCCGACCTACCGCAACGACGAGGGCGTGCCGGCCGGCCCCGACGGCCGCTACACCCTCGGGCTCTCCGAGTGGCGCGACATCGAGGCGGTGGTCCGCCACGCGGTGGAGCACGGTGCGCAGGAGGTGCTCCTCGTCGGGTGGTCGATGGGTGGGGCGATCGTGCTCCAGCTGCTCGACCGCTCGCCGCTCGCCTCGGTCGTCTCCCGGGTGGTGCTCGACGCCCCGGTCTTCGACTGGGGGGACGTGCTCGCCCACCACGCCCGGGAGCACCGGCTGCCCACCCACGTCGGCTCGCTCGCCCGGGCCATGATGGCGCGCCGCTGGGGCCACCGGCTCGTGGGGGTGCGCGAGAGCGTCGACCTCGCGAAGACCGACTGGGTGCGCCGGGCCGACGAGCTGCGCCTCCCGATGCTCGTCATCCACTCCGCCGACGACGAGTTCGTGCCGGTCGGTCCGTCCCGCGCACTCGCCGAGGTGCGCCCGGACCTCGTGCAGTTCGAGGAGTGGCACGTCGCCCGGCACTGCAAGGAGTGGAACACCGAGCCGGAACGGTGGGAGCGCCTCGTCCGGGACTTCGCCTCGCCCTCGTGACCTGTCGGTCCTGCCGGCCGGTCGGCGGCGGATGACGCGGATGAGGTGCGGTCAGCGGCGGACCCGCCAGAGACCGAGGAGCGTGCCTGCCTCCCCGAGCAGCAGCCGCGGCGCCAGCCGGATGCCGTCGGGCGCGCCGAGCGTGGCACCGCCCGTCGGGCGAGGTCCGTCACCCCCGACCAGCGTCGGCGCGATCGACAGGGCGAACTCGTCGAGGACGCCCTCGCGAAGGGCCGCGGACAGCAGGGTCGGGCCGCCCTCGCACATGACGTGCCGCAGTCCCCGCGCGGCCAGGAGGTCGAGGGCCCGGGCGAGGTCGACGTGGGCGTCGCCGGCGACGATCACGGCATCCTCGCCGAGTGCCGCCCTCGCCGTCGCGAGGCGCTCGGACCCCGCGGCCTCGCAGGTGACGAGCAGGCCGTCCCCGCGACCCGTCGTGGGGCCGCGCAGCCCGTCCGGCACGCGCCCCGTCCCGCTCACGACGACGAGCGCCGGGGGCGCCGCGCGGCGGGCGCTCGCGGTGACCCGCTGGTACCCCTCCGCGCGGGCGGTCCCCGCGCCGACGAGCACGGCGTCGCACAGGTCCCGCTGGAGGGCGAAGACCCGGTTGTCCGGCGGGGTGTTGACGCTGCCACTCAGCCCGTCGGCGCCGACGACCGACCCGTCGAGGGTCGTGACGAAGTTCGAGCGAACCCACCGTCGACCGGCGGGGAACGCGTAGAGACGCGAGAGCTCGGCCGCGGAGACGCGCGCGCCCGGCTGTGCCGGCCGTCGAGGGTCGATGAGGATGCGCATGGACGAAGTCTGTCAGCGGCGGCTGTGTCGCGGGCGGGTGGAACCGCGGGGTCGGGGACACGACGTGCGGCAGACGGGCGGTGACCCGGTGTCCGTGACACCGGTTCGCGCGCCCCGGGTCTGCAAGGATGCCCCGATGGGCAAGGGATCGAAGAAGAAGAAGAACAAGAAGGACGAGAAGGCGGCCAAGGGCTCCGCAGGGCGCGCGGCGGTGCCGGCATCCGAGGTGGCCGAGAAGGGCGCGCCACCCGCCGACGCGGTCACCTCCGACGCCGAGCTCAGCGGCAAGGCCGCCAAGAAGGCGAAGAAGAAGCGGAAGAAGGCGGAGAAGGCCCGCAGGGACGCCGCGGTCGAGCCCGTCGTGTGGTCGGACCTGCTCCGCGTCGGCCCGGGCTTCGTTCTCGCCGACGTCGACCCGTCGGCGACGCCGGGCTTCACCGGCGACGAGGACGAGGGCGAGGAGGTCATGGCCGAGCTGCAGGACCGGCTCGGGGACCTCCAGGAGCGGCTGTACGCGGAGTCGAAGGGCGACGGCCGCCGGTCGGTGCTCCTCGTCATCCAGGGCATGGACACCTCCGGCAAGGGGGGCATCATGCGCCACGTCGTCGGCGCCGTGGACCCCCAGGGCATCGACATCACGTCGTTCAAGACCCCCACCGCGGAGGAGCGGAGCCACCCCTTCCTCTGGCGCATCCGCCGAGCCCTGCCGTCCGCCGGAGCCATCGGGGTCTTCGACCGAAGCCACTACGAGGACGTCCTCATCGTGCGGGTGCACGACATCGTTCCCCGAGTCACGTGGTCTCGCCGCTACGCCCAGATCAACGCGTTCGAGAAGGAGGTCGTCGCCAGCGGCACGACCATCGTCAAGGTCATGCTCCACATCTCGAGCGAGGAGCAGAAGTCGCGCCTCGCCGAGCGCCTGGAGCGGGAGGACAAGCACTGGAAGTACCGGCCGGGAGACCTCGACGAACGCGCCCACTGGGCCGACTACATGGAGGCCTACCAGGCGGCGCTCGTGAGGTGCTCGACCGACGCCGCGCCGTGGTTCGTCGTGCCGGCGGACCAGAAGTGGTATGCCCGCCTCGCGGTGACCAACCTCCTCCTCGAGCACCTCGAGGCGATGGACCCGAAGTGGCCCGCTGCCGACTTCGACGTCGAGGCCGAGAAGACCCGCCTGGCCCTCACTCCCTGAGCGCGCGCTCGAGGAGCAGCGACACGGCATCCGGCCCGACGGCCCGCCCCAGCGTGCCGAAGGTCGTGCCGTGCTCCCCGCCGAGCCGGCTCGCGACGAACGCGTCGGCGACCGGTCCGGGGGAGTGGCGCACGAGGAGCGCGGCCTGCAGCGTGAGCGCGAGCCGCTCGACGACGCGGCGCGCCTCCCAGGGGGCGTCCGGGCCGACGGCCACGGTGCAGGCCGCCTCGCTGTCGACGATGGCGGCGTCGAGGACCGGGTCGTGGCCACGGGCCAGGGCCAGCTCCTCGCCCAGGGCGGCCAGGGACGCCGGCTCGCGGGTCAGCGCGCGCACGACGTCGAGCGCGTTGACGTTGCCCGAGCCCTCCCACACCGAGTTCAGGGGCGCCTCGCGATAGAGCCGGGCCAGGCCGTTCTCCTCGACGTAGCCGTTGCCGCCGAGGCACTCCAGCGCCTCGGCCACCATCGGCGCGGTGCGCTTG
>DASSYJ010000059.1:0-11168 GCA_035703305.1 Ornithinibacter sp.
CGAGGTGGCGCGGCGGCTTGCCCCGACGAGGGGCGGCGAACGTGAGCTGGCCCGGTGCGGGCCGGGCGGCAGGGGTCTCGGACATGGTGCTGCGATTCTCGCAGGTCGGCGGCGACGACCCGCCCGAGCGGTGCCGGCTCAGCCCAGCGGGACGAACCAGGTCAGGAAGCCCCAGGCGATCGGCGCCACGACGAGGAGGGAGTCCAGCCGGTCCATCATGCCCCCGTGCCCCGGGAGGAGGGTCCCCATGTCCTTGACCCCCAGGTCGCGCTTGATGCTCGACTCGACGAGGTCGCCGAGGGTGGCCCCGGCGGCAGCCACCGTGCCGAGCAGGGCCCCCGCCCACCACAGGCCACCGAGCAGCAGCGGCATCGAGACGGCTCCCACGACGGCGCAGGTGACCACCGACCCGGCGAAGCCCTCCCACGACTTCTTCGGGCTGAGCGACGGGGCCATGGGGTGGCGGCCCAGCTTGACGCCCACGGCATACCCGCCGATGTCGGAGAAGACCGTGACGAGGAGGAAGACGACGATGCGTTGGCGCCCGTCGGGCGCCGCGAGCATGAGCGCCGCGAACCCCGCGAGGAAGACCGGGTAGAAGACGACGAGGGCCGAGGCGCCGAGGTCTCGCGCCGCCCCGGCGAGGCCGTCGGCCACCCGCCAGACGAGGAGCCCGATCATCGTGAGTCCGAACGTGACGACGAGCGCCTCCGCCCCCCGGAGGTAGGCCGAGACGAGCATGCCCGCCGTGCCGAGCAGGAGCGGGATCAGCGGGATGCCGATGCCCTTGGTCGCGATCGCCCGACGGAGCTCCCAGGCGCCGAGCGCCACCGCGAGGACGACGACCCCGAGGAAGGCACGGGCATCGACGACGAGGGTGCCGATGACGAGGGCGGCGAGGAGCAGCCCGACCGCCACGGCGGCCGGGAGGTTGCGGCCGGCCCTCGGCGGCTTCGCCGGCGCGTGGGTGTCCGACCTGCGGCGGCTCCCCTCGTGCGTCGTGGGACCACTGTCCGGCTGGGCGGCCTGCTGGCTCTCCGCGTCGGTGTCGGGTCGGCTGTCGGTCATGGTCGTGGCGAGGTCAGACCTCGAGGAGCTCGGCTTCCTTGTGCTTCAGCAGCTCGTCGATCTGGTCGACGTGCGCCTTCGTGACGACCTCGAGCTCCTTCTCGGCCCGCGACCCCTCGTCCTCACCGACCTCGCCGTCCTTGACGAGCTTCTCGAGCGTCGTCTTGGCGTGGCGGCGGATGTTGCGCACCGAGACCTTGGCGTCCTCGGCCTGGTGGTGCGCCATCTTGACGTACTCGCGGCGCCGCTCCTCCGTGAGCACCGGCATGACGCAGCGGATGATGGTCCCGTCGTTGCTGGGGTTGACGCCGAGGTCCGCCTGCTGGATCGCCTTCTCGATGGCGTGCATCGAGCCCTTGTCGAACGGGCTGATGATGATCGTGCGGGCCTCGGGGTTCTGGAAGGACGCGAGCTGCTGCAGCGGGGTGGGTGCGCCGTAGTAGTCGACGAGGACCTTCTGGAACATGCCGGGGTGGGCGCGGCCGGTGCGGATGCCGGCGAAGGCCTCCTTGGCGACCTCGACGGCCTTCTCCATCTTCTCCTCGGCCTCGAACAAGGTCTCGTCGATCATCGGGGCGGCTCTCCTTCGGTATGCCGCGTGACCACGCGGCGGAACGGGTCCAGTGTGTCAAAGTCGGCCGCGCGGGCGTCACCCCGCGCGGCTCCGGCGTCACCCGGCCGAGACGAGGGTGCCGATCGGCTCCCCCCGGAGAGCCCGCGTGATGTTGCCGTCGCCCTCCATCCCGAAGACCACCATGGGCAGCCTGTTCTCCATGCACAGGCTGAACGCGGCGGCATCCACGACCCGGAGGTTCGTGCGCAGCGCCTCGGCGAAGGTGACCCGGTCGAGCTTGCGTGCCTCGGGGTTGGTCCTCGGGTCGGCGTCGTAGACGCCGTCCACACCGCTCTTGGACATGAGGACCGCGTCGCACTTGCACTCGAGGGCCCGCTGGGCGCTGACCGTGTCGGTGGAGAAGTAGGGCATGCCCGCACCCGCGCCGAAGATGACGACCCGGCCCTTCTCGAGGTGCCTGATGGCCCGGCGAGGGATGTACGGCTCGGCGACCTGCCCCATCGCGATGGCCGTCTGCACGCGCGTGTCGATGCCCTCCTTCTCGAGGAAGTCCTGGAGAGCCAGGCAGTTCATGACCGTGCCGAGCATGCCCATGTAGTCGGCGCGCGACCGCTCCATGCCCTTCTGCTGGAGCTCCGCGCCACGGAAGAAGTTGCCGCCGCCGACGACGACCGCGACCTGGATGCCGTCGCGCACGGCGGCCGCGATCTGCCGGGCGATCCCGCGGACGACGTCGGGGTCGACGCCGACCCGGCCGCCGCCGAAGACCTCGCCGGACAGCTTGAGCAGCACCCGGCGTGCCGGACGTGTGGTCTCGTGCGGCGGTGCTGCCTCGGTCAGGGCGTGGGTCGACACGTGGCCTCCTGGGCGTGGTGCTCGGCGGTCACCAGATCCTGTCACACGGCTGCCGCGGGATCGAACCGCGGAACAGCCACCGGCACCGTGGCACCGAGGAGCCGGCCCCGGACAGCGGTATGCCGTCCGCTCCGGGGAGCGGACGGCATACCGGTGGTGCGTGGCGCCTGGTGAGTGGCGGGGCGTCAGGCCCCGACGCGGTAGCGGACGAAGCCCGTGGCGTCGGCCCCGGACTCCTCGAGGACCTTGGCGACGGTCTTCTTCGGCTCCTTGGCGAACGGCTGCTCGAGCAGGACGTTCTCCTTGAAGAAGCCGTTGACGCGCCCCTCGACGATGCGCGGGAGGGCGGCCTCCGGCTTGCCCTCCTCCTTCGCTGTCGCCTCCGCGACCCGGCGCTCGTTCTCGACGGTGGCCTCGTCGACCTCGTCACGGGTGAGGACGGTCGGGCTGAACGCCGCGATGTGCATCGCGACGTCGCGCGCGACCTGCTCGTCGCCACCGGCGGTCGCGACGAGGACACCGATCTGCGCCGGCAGGTCGGGGCTCGTCTTGTGCAGGTAGGACACGACGTGCTCGCCCTCGAGGCGGGCCACGCGCTTGACCTCGATCTTCTCGCCGATGGTCGCGTTGGCCTCGTCGAGGAGGTCCTTGACGCTCCGGCCGCCCGCGAGCGTCGACGCGAGCAGCGCGTCCGCGTCCGCAGCCTTGGTGGCCACGGCCTGGGTGAGCACCTCGTCGGCCAGGGCGATGAAGCGCTCGCCCTTCGCGACGAAGTCGGTCTCGCAGAGGACCTCGACGAGGGTGCCCTCGCTACCGGAGGCCTTGGCGGTGACCAGGCCGTTGGAGGCGGTGCGCCCCTCGCGCTTCGTGACGCCCTTGAGGCCCTTGACGCGCAGGATCTCCTCCGCCTTGGTCATGTCGCCGTCGGCCTCGTCGAGGGCCTTCTTGACGTCCATCATTCCGGCGGCGGTCTTCTCGCGGAGCGCCTTGATGTCAGCGGCGGTGTAGTTCGCCATGGGGTGTGATCGCTCTTTCGTGTGCGGGGCGGACAGGGACGACGGGGAGGTCAGGCCTGCTCCCCGCCGGCGGCGGGGGCCTCGGTGGCGTCGGCGACCTCGGCGACCTCGGCGACCTCGGCGGGAGCCTCCACGACCTCGGCGGGAGACTCGGTGACCTCGGCGGGAGCCTCCACAGCCTCGTCGGCCTGCGGGACCTCGTCGGCGATCGCCTCGGCGACCTCCGGGGACGGTGCCTCGACAGGGGCCTCGGCGACGAGCGCCTCGGCGTCCTCGGCAGCCGCCGGCGCGGACGCTGCAGCAGGGGCCCCGGCCTCGGGAGCGACCTGCGCCGCCGCCTGGGCGCCGTCGCCACCGAGGAGCTCGCGCTCCCACTCGGCGAGCGGCTCGTCACCGGCCACGGCCTCCTCGCCCTCGGCGGCGCGCGCACCGGAACGGGCGATGAGGCCCTCGGCGACGGCATCCGCGATGACGCGGGTGAGGAGCGTGACGGAGCGGATCGCGTCGTCGTTGCCCGGGATCTTGTAGTCGACCTCGTCGGGGTCGCAGTTCGTGTCGAGGATCGCGATGACGGGGAGCCCCAGCTTGCGCGCC
This sequence comes from Ornithinibacter sp., assembly GCA_035703305.1. Lineage (GTDB taxonomy): Bacteria > Actinomycetota > Actinomycetes > Actinomycetales > Dermatophilaceae > Fodinibacter. The sequence goes on from DASSYJ010000059.1 coordinate 4,108, forward strand.
TCGTCGACGGCGAGGTGCTCCTTCTTGGTGTCCACGATCCACACGGCCGAGGGGACCCGGGCCATGGTGCGGATGCCGCCCAGCGTCTTGTCGAGCTTGTCCTTCTCGCGCTTGAAGATGAGCAGCTCCTTCTTCGTGTAGCCGGAGCCGGCCACGTCGTCGAAGTTGAGCTCCTCGAGCTCCTTGAGGCGGGTGAGCCGCTTGGAGATCGTCTGGAAGTTCGTGAGCATGCCACCGAGCCAGCGGTGGTTGACGTACGGCATCCCGACGCGGGTCGCCTGCTCGGCGATCGGCTCCTGGGCCTGGCGCTTGGTGCCGACGAAGAGGATGGTCCCGCCGTGGGCGACGGTCTCCTTGACGAACTCGTAGGCGTTGTTGATGTAGGTCACCGACTGCTGCAGGTCGATGATGTAGATGCCGTTGCGCTCCGTCATGATGAAGCGCTTCATCTTGGGGTTCCAGCGTCGGGTCTGGTGCCCGAAGTGGACGCCGCTCTCGAGGAGCTGGCGCATGGTGACGACGGCCATTGCCGTGTTCTCCTTGCTCTGTGGTTGTCAGTTCCGTCGGTGGCTCCTCCTCCGCACGGAGGGTCGGCCGCCTGCCTGGTGCCCGCGCGCACCCCGGACGGATGCCGTGCTCCCCGAGGGGGCGGACCCGCCACTGCCGTGGTGCGCCCTGCTTCGCCCATGCGGGGTCAGCAGAGATGGACACGCGAATTCGACCGGCCTAGACCGGTCGTGGGGCCAGTCTAGGGAACCGCGGGCCTCCGGCGCGAATCGCCCCCGCCGCCCCGGCCCGCGGTCGCGTGGCGCCGGCCCGCCGCCGTGGCGCACCGGTGAGCCGGCGGAGTCGGCGCGGGACGGCATACGACCCCGCCGGAGGCCGGACCGCAATAGCCTGCGGTGATGACCCGTCCGCCCGGCCACCCCGCCCTCGCGCCCTTCGGCACGACGATCTTCGCGACGATGTCGGCGCTCGCCGCGGAGCACGGCGCCATCAACCTCGGCCAGGGGTTCCCGGACACCGACGGCCCGAGGGAGGTGCTCGAGGCCGCGGTGGTGGCGATCCGCGGCGGGCGGAACCAGTACCCGCCGGGGCCGGGGGTGCCCGAGCTGCTCGACGCGGTCGCCCTGCACCAGAAACGCTTCTACGGGCTCGAGGTCGACCCCGGCTCGGAGGTGCTCGTCACGGTGGGTGCGACCGAGGCGATCGCGGCGGCGGTGCTCGCCCTCGTGCAGCCCGGCGACGAGGTCGTGACGTTCGAGCCGTACTACGACTCGTATGCCGCGACGATCGCCCTGGCCGGCGGGGTGCGGCGCACGTCGGTGCTGCGGTTCCCCGACTTCGCCGTCGACGAGGCCTCGCTGCGGGCGGCCTTCTCGTCGCGCACGCGGATGGTGCTGCTCAACAGCCCGCACAACCCGACCGGCAAGGTCTTCACCCGGGCGGAGCTCGACCTCGTGTGCTCGCTCGCCCGTGAGCACGACGCCTGGGTGGTCACCGACGAGGTCTACGAGCACCTGACGTTCGACGGTGCCGAACACGTGCCCGTGGCCACGCTGCCGGGCATGCGCGAGCGAACCCTCACGATCTCCTCGGCCGGGAAGACGTTCTCGACGACGGGCTGGAAGGTCGGCTGGGTCAGCGGCCCGGCGGAGGCCGTCGCCGCGGTCCGGGCGGTCAAGCAGTTCCTCACCTACGTCGGGTCGGGGCCGTTCCAGCCGGCCGTGGCGGTCGGTCTCGGCCTGCCGGACGACGTGTACGCCCGCCTCGCGCGGTCGCTGTCGGACAAGCGCGACCGCCTCGTCGACGGGCTGCGGCGGGCGGGGATGACGGTGTCCGTGCCGCTGGGCACGTACTTCGTCGTGGCGGATGCCGCACCGCTGGGTGCCGAGGACGCGTTCGCCTTCTGCCACGAGCTCCCCGCGCGGGCCGGGGTGGTCGGCGTGCCGGTGTCGGTGTTCCACGACGACCCCGAGGCGGCGCGCACGCTCGTGCGGTTCGCCTTCTGCAAGGAGGACGCGGTGCTCGACGAGGCCTGCCGTCGGCTGGCTGCGCTTCGCGGCTGACAGGGGCCGGGCGCGTCCCTGGGTGTCACTCGGGCTGGTCGGCACTCTCCTCGCGGGTTGTCCACAGTCGGGCGACGCCGGTGACCGGCATCCACAGATCTCACCGGGTGATCCGCGGGCGCCGACGACAGCCGACGCTGGGGTCATGAGCGGGATGACGATGGGTGGACTGGTGGCGCGGCTGGGTCTGGCAGGGGCCGGCCTGTTCGTCGGCATGTCCCTGGTCGCGGTCGGCGGGGCGGGTGCGAGTGCGGAGGGTGGCGCCGTCGGTGCTGGGCCTGGCGGCATCGCTCGACCGGACGCCGTCCACGTCCCGGGCCTCCCCAGCGGTGCGGGTCCTGCCAGCAGTACGGGTCCTGCCAGCAGCACGGGTCCTGCCAGCAGTGCGGGCGCCGCCGTGGGCTCGGTTCAGGTGGCGCTCACGGGGTGGGCCGCGAGCGACCGGGGCGCTGTGTCCGCTGCCGCGGGCCGACCGGTGGCCCCCGGAGAAAGTCGCTGGCGGTGGCCGCTGGACCCACGGCCTCGAGTGCTCCGCCGGTTCGTAGGGCCGGTGTCGACCTACGGCCCCGGTCACCGGGGGCTCGACCTCGCAGCAGCACCCGGTGCTCCCGTCCTCGCCGTGGAGGGTGGCCTGGTCACCCATGCAGGCTCCGTCGCCGGTCGCGGCACCGTGACGGTCGAGCACGGGGACGGGCTACGGAGCACCTACGAACCCGTGACGCCCGGTGTCGCGCGGGGTGCACGGGTCGAGGCCGGAGACGCCCTGGGGGTCGTGCAGCGCGTCGGCTCCCCCGACGCCGCGCCTCACTGCGCGACCGCCACCTGCCTCCACCTCGGGGCCCGGCTCGGCCCGGCCTACGTCGACCCGCTTCCGTTGCTGACGGGTGGACGGCTCGCCCTGCTGCCCCTCACCATCGGCCGCTGAGCGGGTCGGCCGGGGGTCACAGATCGGCCGGGAGGTGGGGGGCGCTCAGGCGCGGGGGTGCGCTTGGGCGTAGGACCGCTTGAGGCGGTCGACGGACACGTGGGTGTAGAGCTGGGTCGTCGCGAGGGAGGCATGCCCCAACAGCTCCTGGACCATGCGGAGATCGGCGCCACCCTCGAGCAGGTGGGTGGCGGCGCTGTGCCGCAGCCCGTGCGGCCCGAGGTCCGTGGCGTCGGGCACGTGAGCCAGCAGCGCGTGCACGACGGCCCGGATCTGCCGCTGGTCGGCTCGCCGCCCGCGCCGACCGAGGAACAGCGCCGGACCGCTGTCGGGACCGGCGAGACGGGGTCGCCCGCGCTCGAGCCATTCGAGGACCGCTCGTCGCGCGGGGACGCCGAACGGAACGCGTCGCTCCTTGTTCCCCTTGCCGACGACGTGGACGACGTCCACGGTGAGGTCGACGTCGTCCACGTCGAGCCCGACGAGCTCCCCCACGCGCACACCCGTCGCGTACAGGAGCTCGACGGCAGCCCGGTCGCGCAGGTGCACGGGGTCGTCGTCGTCCGCTGCCACCGCCGCGACGTCGAGGAGGGCGACCGCGGACCGCTGCGTCAGCACCGGAGGAAGCGTGCGGTGCCGGCTCGGCGCGCTCAGCCGCAGGGACGGATCGGCGTCGATGCGCTTGGTGCGTTCGAGCCAGCCGAAGAACGTCCGCAGTGACGCGGACGTGCGCGCGATGGTGGACCGCGCGGCGCCCCGCCGGGAGAGGGCGCCCAGCCAGGCGCGGAGGTCGGCGAGCGTCACGGCGCGAAGTCCCTCGTCGTCGACGGCACCGACGGCGTCGAGGAACACCGAGACGTCCCGGACGTAGGCCCGCACGGTGTGCGCGGACCGACCGCGCTCGGCGCGCAGGTGGCGCTCGAACGCCGCGAGTGCCTCGGGAGCTGCGACCGTCACCTATCCACCGTGTCACCCCACGAGCCCCACGGGCAACGGACCCGCCGTCCGTTCACCGGCTCGTGTCGGAGCGGCGCGGACTGACCTTGCGCCACCTGCCGGCCTCCCGCGCGATGAGCCCGTCGGCCTCCAGGCCCGTGAGCACCCCCAACAGGCTGCGGACCGCCACCCCGGATGCCGCGGCGAGGCGCTCGGTCGTGGCGCCTCCGCGGAGCGGGACGGCGGACCACACGGCATACGCGACGGGGTCCAGGTCGTCGGCGGGTGACCGGGGTGCGGCGCGGGGCGGGTGGGCGAGGTCCTCGCCGATGCGGCCGGCAAGCTCCGCGACCTCGGCTGCGTCCGTGACGAGGACCGCCCCCTTGTCCCGGATCAGCGCGTGGCACCCGGCGGAGCCCATGCTCGTCACCGGTCCGGGGACGGCCCCCACCGGCAGGTGGTGGTCTCGCGCCTCCCGCGCCGTCGTCAGTGAGCCGGACCTCAGGCTCGCCTCGACGACCACGGTGGCTCGCGTCAGGGTCGCGATGAGGCGGTTGCGTGCGAGGAACCGCGAGCGGTAGGGCGCACAGCCCGGAGGGACCTCGCTGACGACGGCACCGGTGCCCGCGACGCCGTCGAGCAGCCCGCGGTGGGCCATCGGGTAGGCGCGGTCGGCCCCGCAGGCGAGGACGGCGACGGTCGAGCCCTCTCCCGCCAGGGCGGCCCGGTGCGCTGCGGCGTCGATGCCGTAGGCCGCACCGCTGACGACGGTCCAGCCCCGCGCGACCAGCCCCTCGGAGATGTCGGCGGCGACCCGGAGGCCGTACTCGGTGGCGGCGCGGGACCCCACGACCGCCACGCTGCGCTCGACGAGGCTCGAGAGGTCGGGGTCGCCCCGCACGAAGAGGCAGTACGGCGGCCGCTCGAGCCGTTCCACGCCGCTGGGCCAGGCCGGGTCCCCGGGGACCAGGACGTGAAGTCCCTGTCGGTCGACGGCGTGGGCGAGGGCGTCGACGTCGAGCTCGGGGAGCCGGGCCTCCCACCCCTCGCGCCCCGGCAGCCCACCGGAGCGGAGCCGGGCCAGCGCCTCGACGGCGCCGCGTTGCTCGAGCTCGGTCGTGAGCGGGCCGCTGCACGGCTCGGCGAGGAACGACCACGCGACCCGGGCCCACCGCTCGTCGTCCTCCAACGCGGCTCGACGTGGTGCGGACCCCTCCGCCGGACGCCCGGTGACGGTCATGCCGCCACGAGCTCGCCGCTGCGGAGCGTGAGCCCCAGTGCCACGTCGTCGGGGTGCGGCACCGTGCGACCCGCGAGGTCGGCCGCCGACCAGGCGACCCGAAGCACCCTGTCGTACCCGCGCAGGGTGAGCCGTCCCGTGTCGAGCGTGCGGTCGAGCACCGCGGTCGTCGCCGGAGGCAGTCGGAAGGGAGGTCGCCGCAGGACGTGCCCGGGGACCAGGCCGTTGAGCTCCCAGCCGCCCCTGCTCCAGCGCTCGCGCTGAGCCCTCCGCGCGGTCACGACCCGAGCCGCCACGGCTGCGCTCGACTCCCCCGTCTCGTCGCCGAAGGCGGACCGCTGCACCGGTGGAACGTGCACCTGGAGGTCGACGCGGTCGAGCAGCGGCCCCGAGAGCTTCCCGGCATACGACCGGATCTCCATGGGCGAGCACGAGCACTCGAGGCCCTTCCCCCACGACTTCCCGCACGGGCACGGGTTCGCGGCAAGGACAAGGAGGAACCGCGCCGGGTAGCGGACGACCTGCCGGGCCCGGGCGATGACGACCTCCCCCGACTCCAGGGGTTGCCTCAGGGTCTGCAGGACGCTGGTCCTGAACTCGGGCGCCTCGTCGAGGAAGAGCACCCCGCGATGGGCCCTGGAGATCGCCCCGGGCAGCGCCACGCCAGACCCGCCGCCCGCGATCGCGGCCAGGGACGAGCTGTGGTGCGGCGCGACGAAGGGCGGCGTGCGGTCGAGGTCGGTGACCTCGCCGACCTGTCCGGTGAGCGAGCGGATGGCGTGCGTCTCGAGAGCCTCCTCGCGGCGGAGGGGCGGGAGCACGGTCACGAGCCGCTCGGCGAGCATGGTCTTCCCGACACCGGGCGGTCCCGCCATGAGGAGGTGGTGCCCACCGGTCGCGGCCAGCTCGAGCGCGAGCCGTGCCTCCGGCTGGCCCACCACGTCGGCGAGGTCGGGACCCGACCTCGGCGCCCGCGCGACGGACACGGCCGCTGGGGCGGGTGGCAGCGCCGCCCCCCGCTCGGCGGCGCCGTACCAGCGCACGACGTCGCCGAGGGTCGCCGCGCCGTGCACCTGCACGCCGTCGACGAGCTGTGCCTCCGCGACGTTCTCGACCGGGACGACGACGTGCCGCACGCGGTGGCGTGCTGCGGCGAGGACCGCCGGGAGAACGCCGCGCACGCCCCGGACGCGGCCGTCGAGGGCCAGCTCACCGAGGTGGACAACCTCCCTCGGCAGCCCACCGCGGACCACGCCCGCGGCGGCGAGCACCGCCACGGCGATCGCGAGGTCGAAGCTCGCCCCCCGCTTCGGGATCGAGGCCGGCGACAGGTTCACGGTCACCCGGTGGGGAGGAACGGGAACCCCGCTGGTCGCGGCGGCCGGGCGCACGCGGTCGGGCGCCTGCGCGCAGGCCGTGTCCGGGAGCCCGCCGATCGCGAAGTGCGGAAGCCCCTGCGCGATGTGCGCCTCGACGTCGACGAGGGTCCCGTCCAGCCCGCACAGGGCGACCGACCGCGTGCACCCGAGCCCGTAGGTCATGACCCCAGCCCGACGACGTGGCGCACCACGGCCGGCTCCCCCGGACGGCACAGGATGCCGACGACGTCGACGCGCACCTCGCGCGTGCGGAGGGGGCGAACGCCGAGGTAGGCCGCGGCCAACCGTCGCAGGCGCATCGCTTTGACGACGGTCACCGCCTCCACCGGCTCTCCGAAGCTCGACGACCGCCTGGTCTTGACCTCGCAGATGACGAGGCAGTCACCGTCGCGCGCGACGACGTCGACCTCTCCGTGCTCGCACCGCCAGTTGCGCTCGAGGACCTCCATGCCCCGCTCCCGGAGGTAGCGCACCGCGAGGTCCTCCCCGTAGCGCCCCAGGGCGGCGCGTGG
>DASSYJ010000090.1:0-52271 GCA_035703305.1 Ornithinibacter sp.
ACCGTCGAGGTGGGGATGGCCCTCCTCGGCGCCCGGGCTCAGCTCTCCTCGTGCGAGCTCCTCGACGGTCACCTGGACCTCGCCCTGGAGCAGGCCGAGCGGACGGTGACCGAGGCCGGGCGACGCGGGTGGTCCTCGCTCCTGCAGGTGCGCCCCGCACACGTGACGAGCGCGATGGTGCGACTGCTGCAGGGGGACGTCGACGGCGCGGACCGGGCGGTGGCCGCGGGCCTGGCGGCGGACGTCGGCGGCACGGAACCTCCACCGAGCCTCGCCCTGCGCATCACCCAGGCCTCCATCGCGGTGTCCCGACGTCGTTCGCGGACCGCCACCCAGCTGGCGGCCCTGGCCCGCGATGCAGCGACCGGGTGGACCCTCTCGCGGCAGCAGGTCGACGAGCTGGCGCGGATGGCCGCCGACGTGGCCCTGCTCACGGGTGACACGGCATCCGCGCACGCCGTGGTCCGCGACCTCACCGAGGTCCACGGCGCATCTCCGGCACTGACGTCCAGCGAGGCCCGGCTGCTGCTCGGGGCGGGCGACCTGCGCGGCGCGGCCGCGACGGCTGCCACGGTCATCGACGCGGCCGACATCGGCAGCTACGTCGACCTGGTCGCGCTCGTCGACGCCTGGATCGTCACCGCCCTCTCGGAGCACCGCCGCCACAACCCCTACGACGAGCTCGTCGCCCTGGGGCGCGCGGTGGAGATCGCGGCACCTCAGCGCCTCATCCGGCCCTTCGTCGTCACCGACCCCGACCGCATGCGCACGGTGCTCCCCACCCTCGTCGACTGGCTCGGCGGAGCCACCGAGTTCACCGACCGGCTGCAGGCCAGGCTGTCGTCGACGCCGGGCCGGGCGCCCGGACCCGACCCGCTCGTCGAGCACCTCACCCAGCGCGAGCTGGCGATCCTGGCGGCCCTTCCCTCGTCGAAGACCAACCTCGAGCTGGCCGGCGACTTCTACGTCTCGGTGAACACGATCAAGACCCACATCAAGGCCCTCTACCGCAAGCTGGGCGTCGAGAACCGACGCCAGGCCGTCCTGCGGGCTCGAGAGCTCGCCCTCATCCCCTGAACCGGGCCGCCGGAGAGCGGGCCCGTGGGGGTGACCCCGTCACGGCATCCCAGTAGCGGGCCGAGCCTTGTCGTGCTCCCCCTCGACCCAGATGGACTCGACGTGCACACCGGTGGTGGCCAGCCGACCCACGACCTGGGTCGTGTCGAGCCCGCTGCGGATGGTCAGCTGGGTCGCGACCGTCTCGTCGGAGAGGGACTCCGCGATGAAGGACACCCCCGCCTCCCCGAGGACGCCACCCAGCACGACCTCGACGGGGATGGGGGAGCGGGACGGCCGGCGTCCGGAGGTGAGCCGCTTGACGCTCAGGACCGAGACGTGCAGGGCCTGCAACCGGTTGAGGAGGCCGTGCAGCGCGGCGTCGTCCCTCACCTGTCCGCGGAGGATCGTCGTCGGGGCGTCGAGGAGCTGCAGGGCAGGGTCGAGCTCCAGGGTCCCGTGAGGGACGGCCCCGGACAACCGCACCTCGTAGTCGGTCACTGCGCCTCACACCCTCCTTTCCGGTCCGCGGACGGCGCGAGCCGCGGCACCGGTCACCGGCGCCGCGATCGGCCGCGTCCGAGGTCAGTCGCGACCGAACCCTCGACGGTCGCGTCGGTCGTCTCGTCGGTCGTCCCTGCGGTCGTGCCGCCGGTCGACGCCATGGGCGACGACGACCGCGCCGCCGACAACAGCTGCCGTGCGCGCTACGCGCCTGCGTGCAAGAGGCATGTCAGTTCCCTTCTTCGGACTGGAGGTCGGCCTCGATCACGGCCAGGACGGCCTGGGTCGGGATCCGCCCACTGGCGACGAGCTGGCCACCCGCGTGCCGGATGGCGGCGCCGACGGGAGCGGACCACAGGTTCTCCCACACGAGCACGGCAGCCGTGCTGCCGGGCTCGATGGCCTCGGTCAGGTCGATGACGTCCTGCTCGCTGAGCACCATGGCGAGCTCGGCCTCGTGCCGACGCAGCTCGCCGAGCTCGCTGTCGTCGAGGTCGCCCATCTCGAACGCCTCGAAGCCGCCGTCCTCGTCCTTCTTGATGATGAGGAGGTCCAGGATCCGGACCAGGCCCCGGTCGACCAGGTCGGTGATGGCCGGGGCCACCTCGCCGTTGAACTTGCTGCCGGGGAACTCGACGACGATCCAGTCGACGCTCCCCAGGACATCCGTTGTTGCCACCATCGCGCTCCTCACCTCGCACCACCACCACGAGGGGTGGCGGTCGTCGTCCGGCGCTTTCTGCGTCACTGCACAGTCGAGCACCGAGGCGTTCGTGCCGCCTCACCCCCGAGGGGGAGATACCGGACCGGGCCTCACCCCCGAAGACGGACACCGGACCCGGCCGAGCCTGCCGCAGCAGCCGACGGAGCGGATGCCGGGCTCAGCGGCCCCCGCCAACGCCCACCCAGGGGTCCTCGCGGCGCCACGGTCTCGGCAGGTGGAGGGCGACGCCCTGCTCGTCGGCAAGACCGCCGAGAACGCCCATGGTGAGGTCGAGGTCGTCGCCGGCGTAGGGCAGCGCTCGAAGGGGTCGGTCCAGCGAGCGGAAGAAGTCGTCCCAGTGGGTCAGCACGACCCGGCGTGCACGGACGCTCTCGACCGTCTCCGACCAGTACCGCCGGATGTAGGCCTCGTCCTGGATGCCGAGCTGGCCCACCCCGAGGTACACGACGTCGGCCCGGCGCCCGACCAGCGCACCGGGGACGAACCCGGCGCTGCCCTGCACGAGGGCTGTCCGTCCGCTGTCGTGGCGCAGCACCACCGACCACGCCTCGCCACAGCGGTACGCGCGGGCACGCTGTGGGGGCACCACGGGACGGGTGATGGCTCCCGGGAAGCGGTCGGGCGGGCAGTGGGCGGACTCGACGAAGGTCAGCGTGAAGGCGCCGCACCTGACGACCTCACCGGACGCCACGACCCTGGACCGGCCCTCGGGCAGCCCGTGACCGCGGCGGAGGTTCGCGACCGACTCCCCGCCGACCAGGACGGCGCCGGTCCGCTCGGCCACGAGGGCGGCATCCATGGCGTGGTCGTAGTGGGTGTGCACCGGCACGACCACGTCCACCCGGCGGCCGTTGCCGCACCCGAGCCGGTTGAGGGCGACGTCCACCCGCCTGGCGTCGGGGGCGAGCCTGCCGAGGGCGACCCGACGCATCGACGGCCGCGAGAAGAAGCCGTCGACGAGGACCGAGGACCGGCCGTCGTCGAGGAACAGGGTCGAGACGCCGAGGAAGGTGACCGCCACGTCGCCCGTCGCCGGCGGCACGTCGAACCGGGAGGCGTACCGGCGGAGGTCCGGTCGTCCCAGCCGCAAGCGCATGGTGCGGACCGTACCGCCCCGGGCCGAAGGCGGCAGGGACCGTCTCGTGTCCCGGGGCCGCACGCGAGCCGACGGACCACGAGCCACCCACGGCCGGATGTCGGGGGTCCGTGGTGGATTATCAACTTGACAGTTGATCAACTATAAGGTTGAATATGGGGATGGCAGCCATCGACGACCGAGTGGACCTGGGCTTCGCGGCCCTGGCCGACCCGGTGCGTCGCGCGATCATCGCCCGCCTGAGCCGGGGCCCGGCGACGGTGAACGAGGTCGCGGAACCCTTCGAGATCTCCCTCCAGGCGGTCTCCCGGCACATCCAGGTCCTCGAGCAGGCGGGCCTGGTCACCCGGACGCGCGACGCACAGCGCCGTCCCGTCCACCTCGACCCCGAGGCGCTGGAGGCGCTGACCGCGTGGATCGACCGGTACCGGCTCGTCGCCGAGCAGCGCTACCGCCGGCTCGACGCCGTCCTCGCCACGTCGCCGCCCGTCCCACCCACCGACGCACCACCCACCGAACAGGAGCAGTCATGAGCAACAGCCTTCACCTCGACATCCCGGCCGGCGTGCCGTGGATCGACTTCACCCGCGAGTTCGACGCCCCCGTGGCGGCCGTCTTCGAGGCCCACCGCGACCCCGAGAAGGTCAGCCAGTGGCTCGGGCCGCACGGCTACCGGATGGACGTCGAGCGCTGGGACTTCCAGACCGGCGGCGGCTACCGCTACACCCACACGAGCGACCACGGCACGTTCGGCTTCCGCGGGGTCTTCCACACCGTGCGGGAGAACGAGTTCGCCCTCCAGACCTTCGAGTTCGACGGCGCCCCCGACGAGGTGGCTCTCGAGTTCATGTGGTTCGAGGACCTCGGCGAGGGCCGCACCCGCCTGCGGGGGCGCAGCATCGGCCGTACTGTCGAGGGCCGCGACGCCATGGTCGAGTCCGGCATGGAGACGGGCATGGCCCAGGGGTACGACCGCCTCGAGGCCATGGTCACCTCCTGACCCACAGCAGGGTGCCGGGCCCGCGCCGTCGCGGGCCCGGCATCCACCAGCAGCGGCGGCACCCCACGGCATACCACCCACCACCCCGTCACCAGGAGATCCCCATGGACTGGACCCTCGAGGTCGTCATCGTCCCGGTCAGCGACATGGACGCGTCGATCGCGTTCTACCGCGACCAGGTCGGCTTCGCGCTCGACCACGACACCACCAACGAGCACATGCACGTCGCGCAGCTCACGCCCCGTGGCTCGGGCTGCTCGATCGTCGTCGGCGACCTGCCGTCGCAGCAGCAGATGGCGCCGGGCACCCTCCACGGGCTGCAGCTCGTCGTCTCCGACGCCGAGGCGGCGCGCGCCGAGCTGCTGTCCCGGGGCGTCGAGTGCGGCGAGATCACGGTGTTCGACGAGCGCGACGGCGGGACCTTCTTCGGGTTCGCCGACCCCGACGGCAACTCGTGGGTGGTGCAGCAGATCCGCGCCCGGGCCGAGTCGCCGCTCATCCCGCGGGAGGCGCGCGGTCGGTTCGGCGAGGACTACGAGCACTGATCGGGCAGTCGCGAGTCAGTCGACTCGTGCGGCGGCCTCAGCTCCCGGTGTCCTCGGAGGCAGGCCCGTTCACAGGGTTGCCCGCCGTGCCGCCCTCGGCCGCGGCGAGCCGCTCCTGGAGGCGCGCGCGCACCTCGTCCGGTGTGTAGGAACGGCGTTCGCGCTCACTACGGGCGATCAGGGCCCCGGTCGCGACCACGCCGACGAGGCTGGCGAGGCCGACGACCTTCCACCAGCGGTTCGATGCGGGCATGTCGTCAGCGTAGCGAGGCCCGCTCGCGGTATGCCGTGACGCACCTCGGGTGCCAGGGATCCGGGGCCGCCCGGCCCGAGTTGGGCAGACTGTGCCCATGGTGAGGTCCGGCACGAGCACGGTGTCCTTCGAGCAGGGCATCGAGGCGTCCCGCACCGGGGACCTGTGGATCTTCCGGGGCGGCACGGTCGCCGACCGGGTGATCCAGACGGCGAGCAACGCGCCCGTCAACCACGTCGGGATGGCCGTGGTGCTCGAGGACCTGCCCCCGCTCATGTGGCACGCCGAGCTCGGTCGCTCGCTGCGGGACCACTGGACCGGGGACCACCACCGCGGGGTCCAGCTCCACGACCTGCGGGAGGCGGTGGCCACCTGGCAGGGCCGCTATGGCCAGCGGGCCTGGCTGCGCCAGCTCACCCCGGAGGTCGGGGTCGAGCAGGAGGATGCCGTGCTCCGCACCATCGCCCGGCTCGACGGAGTCTCCTTCCCGTCGACGGTCAACCTCGCGTGGCGGTGGCTGCGCGGTCGCGACGGCTATCTGTCCAGGCGGGAGGCGGAGCGCAAGGGGCTGCGGCCGGAGGACGCCTACTGCGCCGAGGTCGTCGCGGTCACCCTCGAGGAGATGGGCGTGCTGCGCGACGACGTGCCGACGAGCTGGTACGACCCGGGCCGCTTCTGGAGCGGGGACACGCTGCCGCTCCGGCCGGGATGGTCCTACGGCGCCGAGGTCGAGGTCGCCCGCGCGTCCCGCTGACGACGCACCCAGGGGAGTCCCACCGCCACCACCCCGAGGGCGAGGACGCCGGCGGCCGCCAGCGCCCCCCACGCCACCGACCAGACGGCGATCGCGAACCCCTCCCAGGCAGGGTTGGCGTAGACGAGCTCTGGGCGCGCGCGTCCCGCGAGCCATGCGCCCCCGACGAAGGCGAGCGAGGTGAGCACCATGAGGCCGACGGTGATCCCGGCCGAGGCCGCGACCGTGGTCGCGGGCGGCATCCCGTGGGCTGGGTCCTCACCGGAGTCGACCCGGTGGGCGAACGTCTCGAACACGTCCGGCACGGGACCAGCGCTGCGACGCGACATGGCCCGAAGCATACGGTTCGCCACCCACCGCGACCACGCACGTTCCCCTAGGGTGGGCCGCCGGAGGTGCGGACAGCGCACCCCGCGTGCCGGTGCCGGTCCGGCCGGCACGACCTCGGCAGACCCGCCTACAAAGGAGTAGTGAATGCGACGATCTCGCATGATCGCCATCACCGGAGCGGTGGCCCTGGCCACGACAGCCCTCGGTGCCACGGCGGCGAACGCAGGAGCACTGACCACGGTCGCACCGACCGTCAGTGCATCGACCGGTGCTGCGAGGACCTACCAGGTCCTCGCCGAGAAGGGGGTCTCCGCCGACACGCTGGCCGCCACCCTCACCGCCGCCGGGGCCAAGGTCACCGGCACCAACACCGCCATCGGGCTCGTGACCGTCACCTCGCGTGACTCCGCGTTCGCGGTCCACGCCCGGGGCCTCGACGGGGTCCAGGGAGCGGCCGCGGACCGGTCCGTGGGAAGCGCGCCCGCCGACGTCCAGGCCAAGCCGGACCCGGTCGAGAAGGAGCACGTCTTCGGGAAGAGCCGCGGCAACGGGAGCGCCAAGGACATCCCGCCGGCACCCGAGGGGGCCGACCCGCTGGACGGGCTCCTGTGGGGCCACGAGATGGTCGACGCCTTCGAGGCGCGCAGCCACGAGACCGGCGACAAGGTCCGCGTGGGGATCCTCGACACCGGCGTCGACGGCAGCCACCTCGACATCGCGCCCAACTTCGACAAGGCCCTCTCGCGCAACTTCACGACCGACATCGAGGCGATCGACGGCCCGTGCGAGTACACCGGGTGTGTCGACCCCGCGAACGTGGACGACAACGGTCACGGCACCCACGTCGCCGGCACCATCGGTGCTGCCCTCAACGGAGTCGGCATGAGCGGCATCGCGCCCGACGCCACGCTCGTCAACATCCGCGGCGGCCAGGACAGCGGCTACTTCTTCCTGGGCCCGGTCGTCGACGCCCTGACCTACGCGGGCGACAACGGCCTCGACGTCGTCAACATGTCCTTCTACGTCGACCCGTGGCTGTACAACTGCCAGGGCGGTGCCCCTGAGGACGCGGCGAAGAGCCCGGAGGCCGTCGCCGAGCAGAACATGATCATCGATGCGATGACGCGTGCGCTCGCCTACGCGAACGCACACGGTGTCACCCTCGTCGGGGCGCTCGGCAACGAGCACGACGACCTGTCCAAGCCGCGGAACGACACGACGAGCCCCGACTACGACAACCCGGCGTACAGCTGGGACACCACCCCGTGGAAGCGGACCATCGACAACGCGAAGTGCTTCGACCTCCCGGTCGAGGGCCCCGACGTCATCGGCGTGTCGGCGGTCGGCCCGTCGGGCGCCAAGTCCGACTACTCGAACTACACGACCGACCTCACGTCCGGTGAGCTCGAGGTCTCGGCGCCGGGCGGCTGGTTCCGCGACGGCTTCGGCACCGACAGCTTCCGCACCAACGGCAACCTCATCCTCTCGGCGGCGCCGCTCAACGTCCTCCAGGCCGAGGGCCAGGTCGACAAGAACGGGAACGTCACCAAGCCCGGCCGGGACGCCGGCGTCCTCAAGTCGTGCGTCAACGGCAAGAACAACGAGAACACCTCCGCGTGCGCGTACTACCAGTGGCTCCAGGGCACCTCGATGGCCTCGCCGCACGCAGTCGGCGTCGCGGCGCTCGCCGTGGCGGCGCACGGGAGCGGCACGTCGGTGGCGGACTTCGGCCTCGCCCCGGCGCAGACGCGGGAGATTCTCATGAGCACGGCGACCGACCACGCCTGCCCGACACCCGCCCTGCAGACGTACACGGACGAGGGCCGGTCGACGGAGTTCAACGCCCTGTGCGTCGGGACTGCCGACTTCAACGGCTTCTACGGCGACGGCATCGTCAACGCCCTGGGAGCGGTCGAGTAGGACGGGCCCACCCGAGCACGACCACCAGGTATGCCGCCCGCTCCCCGGAGCGGGCGGCATACCGCTGCCCGGCCCCTTTCCGGAGTCAGGTCGCGCTGAGCGTCCAGCCGAGCCAGGCGGCGCCGAGTCCGAGGGTGAGCGAGAGCACGACGTTGGCGGCGGCGTGGGGGTAGCGGTCGTCGGACATGGCGTCCCAGATCTCGAGGGCGAGGGTCGAGAAGGTCGTGAAGGCTCCGCAGAAGCCGATGCCGGCGAGGGCGAGCGGCCAGCCGTCGGTGCCGAGCCCGACGAGCAGGCCGAGGACGAACGAACCGACGACGTTGACGATGAGCGTGCCGGCTACCGGTGTGCCGCCCAGGCGCTCGCGGACGACGTGGTTCACGAGGTAGCGTGCCGGCGCGCCGACGGCAGCACCGAGGGCGACGAGGAGCGTGTCGAGGGCGGTCACGGCCCGGGCCAGACCCGTTGTCCGACGAGCGACCCCGCGGCGACGGCCAAGGTACCCACGAGGAACGTGGCCGCCACGTAGGCCAGCGCCCCCTGCACCCGGTCTGCCGCGGTGAGCTCAACGACGTCGACCGCGAGCGCGGAGAACGTCGTCCAGCCCCCCAGCACGCCCACTCCCACGAACGGCCGGGCCAGGCGGTGCGCCCCGGGCCGGTCCACGAGGAAGGCCACGAGGAGACCCATCGCGAAGGCGCCGGTGACGTTGACGACCAGTGTCGCCCAGGGGAAGGCGCCCGGGTCGTGCGGCAGGGCCACGCCCACGGCATACCGGCCGAGCGACCCCATCACCCCACCGAGCGACACCGCCACGAGCAGGGCGGGGTCCACGCTCGAGCGGGGCGGGGCCACCGCTCAGTCCCGGACGGTCTCGAGGTAGTCCGCGATCCGCCCGATGGCCTCGGTCAGCGTCTCGACGTCGGGGAGCGTGACGAGGCGGAAGTGGTCGGGCTCGAACCAGTTGAACCCGGTGCCGTGCGTGACGAGGATCTTCTTCGCGCGCAGGAGGTCGATGACGAACGCCTCGTCGCTCTCGATGGGGTACACGTCGGGGTCGAGCCTCGGGAAGCAGTACAGCGCCCCTCGCGGCTCGACGCACGAGACCCCCGGGACCTCGTTGAGCAGGCGCCAGGCGAGCTTGCTCTGCTCGTGGAAGCGGCCGCCCGGGGCGATGAGCTCGTTGATCGACTGGTAGCCGCCGAGCGCCGTCTGGATCGCGTGCTGCGCAGGGACGTTCGCGCACATCCGCATGTTGGCCAGGAGGGTGAGGCCCTCGAGGAAGTCCTCGGCGAGGTGCTTCGGCCCCGAGACCATGACCCAGCCCGCGCGGTAGCCGCAGACACGGTAGGCCTTGGACAGCCCACTGAAGGTGAGGCACAGGACGTCGTCACCGGCATACGTCGCGGCGTGGTGGTGCACCGCGTCGTCGAACAGGATCTTCTCGTAGATCTCGTCGGCCATGACGACGAGCCGGTGGCGTCGCGCGATGTCGACGAGGGCCCTGACCGTCTCCTCCGAGTAGACCGCCCCGGTCGGGTTGTTGGGGTTGATGACGACGATCGCGTGGGTGTTCTCGGTGATCTTGGACTCGATGTCCTCGAGGTCGGGGTTCCAGTCGTTGCCCTCGTCGCAGCGGTAGTGCACCGGGGTGCCCCCGGACAGCGAGACCGCACCGGTCCACAGCGGGTAGTCGGGGGCGGGGACGAGGATCTCGTTGCCGTCGTCGAGGAAGGCCTGGAGCACCATGCCGATGAGCTCGGAGACACCGTTGCCGATGTAGACGTCGTCGACGTTGGTGTCGGTGAGGCCGTGCGACTGGTAGTACTGCGCGACGGCCGTGCGAGCGGAGTAGATGCCGCGGGAGTCGGCGTAGCCCTGGCTCTCGGGCAGGTTGTGGATCATGTCGGCGACGATGGCTTCCGGGGCCTCGAACCCGAAGGGTGCGGTGTTGCCGATGTTGAGCTTGAGGATCTTGTGGCCCTCGGCCTCGAGCCGCTGGGCCTCGACGAGGATCGGGCCGCGCACGTCGTAGCGCACGTGCTGGAGCTTCTTGCTCTGGACGATCCGCCGCATGGCTCCCAGTGTCGCAGCCGGCCGGCCCGCGTGTCCGTGGCGTCCGGCGTGAGGCCCGGCACGGGTCGCGGTGCCGCGCCGCGTCAGGCGCCCCCGAGCCCGCTGAGCAGGACGAAGAAGACGACCAGCCCGACGACGGCCGCGACCACTCCGGCGACCGCCCCCACGACCACGGCCCGACTGCGGGTGGCCCCGTCGCCGGCGATGCCCGGCACGAGCCGCCCCACGACCGCCCCGACGAGGGCCATGAGGACGACCTGCACGGGGAGGATCCAGTTCTCCGTCCCCTGGCCGTCGAGCACGGACGCGACGAGGGGGAGGCTGAGCACCCCGAGCACGAGGAGCACGACGTACGCCAGGACCCGCTGAACCGACACCGCGACCACCTGCTCTCCGTCCCCGCCCGCTGGGGACCTTGGGTGCGAGGGTAGGGCATCCGGCAGACTCGGCCCCGTGGACGACGTCGTCGTGGAGCGCGTGCTGCGGGCGGTCGAGCAGGTGCCGCGCGGGCGGGTCGTCTCCTACGGCGACCTCGCCGCCCTCGTCGGCATCGGTCCGCGCCAGGTCGGCACGATCATGCGGCTCTACGGCTCCAACGTCACGTGGTGGCGGGTCACGAACGCCTCCGGCGACCTTCCCCCGCAGCTCATGGACGAGGTGAGGGAGAGGTGGGCCGGCGAGGGCATCCTCCTCAAGCCGAACGGCCGGGGATGCCGGATCGCGGAGTACCGCGCGGACCTCGCGAGGTTGCACAGCGACTACGAACGGGTCACGGCCGACCTCTCCGGGTGAGACTGGGGCCATGAGGACGAGGTATGCCGCCACGCTCGCCTCCGTGGTGCTCGTCCTCGGCGCGGCCCTCACCGCCTGCAGCGGTGACGACTCGGTCGGCGAGGTCCCGGCGACCGTGGCTGGCACGGCATCCGGCACGGCCGAGGCCTCGCCGAGCCCGGTCCCCCGCGGCACGGCGGATCCCCACCTGGCGGTCGAGGTGGTGACCGGGGGCCTCGAGCACGGCTGGGACATCGGGTTCCTCCCCGACGGCAAGGTGCTCGTCACCGAGCGCCCCGGGCGGATCACCCTCGTGTCGGGCCTGCGGAAGGGGGCCGGGACCACGCGGGTCCGCGCCGACCTCGGCGACGTGTTCGTGCAGGGCGAGGGCGGGCTCATGGGAATGGTCGTGCACCCGGACTTCGTGTCGTCGCGGCTGTTCACGACGTGCCAGACCCATGAGGAGGGCGGAGAGCCGAAGGACATCCGCCTCGTCACGTGGCGCCTCAGCGGGGACGAGCGGTCGGCGGAGCGGGTGCGCGACCTGCTCACCGGCCTGCCGATCTCGACAGGTCGCCACTCGGGGTGCCGTCCCGAGATCGCGGCGGACGGAGCGCTGCTCGTCGGCACCGGTGACTCGGCGCAGGGGTCGGTCCCGCAGGACCGGACGAGCCTCGGGGGGAAGGTGCTCCGGCTCGACCTCGAGACCGGGAAGCCCCTGCCGGACAACCCGTTCGCATCCGCGGACAATGCGCGCGAGCGCTACGTCTACAGCTACGGGCACCGCAACATCCAGGGGGTCGCCGTGCAGCCGGGCACCGGCGTGGTCTACACGGCGGAGCACGGCCCGAGCAACAACGACGAGGTCAACCGCATCGAGCCGGGCGGCAACTACGGGTGGGACCCCTCGCGGGGCGGCACCGTCGGTGGCTACGACGAGGACGTCCCGATGACGGACCGCCGGCGCTTCCCGGACGCGGTCCCCGCGATCTGGCAGTCGGGGCGCACGACCCAGGCGGTGTGCTCGGCGGAGTTCCTCGAGGGCGAGCAGTGGGGTGGGCTCGAGGGCGCGCTCGTCGTCACCGCGCTCAAGGGCGCCAAGCTCCTGCTGCTGACCTTGAAGGAGGACGGGACGCTGGCCGGGGTCTCCGTGCCGAGGGAGACCGACGGACCCTACGGCCGGCTCCGGGCCGCGCGGATGGGACCCGACGGCGCGCTCTTCGTCACGACGACCAACGGCGCCGACGACAAGCTCCTCCGCATCTCCCCGCGCCCCTGACGGCCCCACCTGCGCGTCGGACCGACCCGGGCGGCCCGGGCACTCAGGCCGTGTCGACGATCGTCGTGACGACGTGGGTCACCGAAGGCGCCCTCGGTGTCGAGGAGAACCCGAACCGGCACGGGGGGTCGACGGGTCGCAGGTCACCGAGGGGGATGTCGTCGAGCCGGCCCTCGAGCCGCGTCACCGCGCGCACGTCGGTCGCGCCGTAGAACTCCTGCCGTCCCTCGCGAGCGACCCCGCGGGTGCGTACGCCACGCAGCACGACCCGAGCCACGGGGTCGACCGCCGTGGCCCAGGCCGGGCTCTCGGCCAGCGGTCCCGGCACCATCCGGAGGAGGCGGCCCAGCGGCATCCGACCTCCGAACTCCAGGGACAGCCGCAGCGACGGCGACACGACGGACCAGCCGGGCTCCGGAACCTTCACCTGGGCAACCCCTCCGATGCCTTGCGAGGGTGAAGGTCCCCGCATCGGGCGGGAAAGTGGTGACACCTCGAACGGCTCGACCCGCACCTCGTCGAACACGTAGGTCCCCGACACGAGCGCGGCCACCTCGTCGGTGGGGGCGAGGAGGAGGCGGTGGCCGTCGGCCCGCTCCACCATCGCGTCGGCGAACTCGCCGAACGGGCTCTCGTGCCACCAGCCCACGACGACCCGCACCCCGCTCGTCGAGCCCGCCCCGGCGATCCGCCCCCGAAACCTCTGTCGCGCTCCCACGCCCCCATCTTCCCCACTAGGGTCCGAACCATGGCAGCGGCGCCCACCACCGGCCCCACGCGCAGGCTCTCGCCCGCGGCCCGACGGGGCTACGGTCTCGGGTCGGTGGCCACCGGGTCGTTCGGCACGGTGCCCGGCCTGCTGCTCCTGCCCTACCTCACCGACCGGCTCGGGGTCGCGGCCGGCGTGGCGGGTCTCGTCGTCTTCCTGCCCAAGGCGTGGGACGTCATCCTCAACCCGGTCGCGGGACGGATCAGCGACCGCTCGACGAACCCCGCCGGTCGCCGCCGCCCGTTCCTCATCCGGTCGGGCGCTCTGCTCTCGGTCGCGTTCGTGCTGCTGTTCGCGGGCCCGACGTCCCCTACCGCGGTCGCGACGACCTGGGTGGTGGTGCTGTTCCTGGCGTGTGCCACGGCATACGCGTTCTTCCAGGTGCCCTACGTCGCCATGCCGGCCGAGATGACCGACGACTACGACGAGCGCACGCGGCTCATGACCTGGCGGGTGGCGATCCTCGCGCTCGCCATCCTCGTGAGCGGGGGGCTCTCGCCGGTGATCAGGGACGCCCTCGGGCCCGAGCAGGGCTACCGGGGCGTGGGGCTCTTCGTCGGCATGCTCATCCTCCTCGGGACCCTCGGCGCATGGTGGGGCACCCGGAGCACGACGATGACCCACGCCGACATCGCCGGGGGGACCCTGCGCGACCAGCTCCGCGTCGTCGCGGCCTCGCGGGAGTTCCGCACCCTCCTCACGGTGTTCGTGCTCCAGGCGCTCGCGACGGGAGCGATGCTCGCCGGCGTCGACTACGTCGCGCGGGTGCTCCTCGGGCGGAGCGGGGCGTCCACGATCCTCTTCGTCTGCTTCGTCGCCCCGGCCATCCTCGTGACGCCCCTGTGGCAGCGCCTGGGTGAGGCGCGGGGCAAGCGTGCGGGCTACGTGGCGGGGTCCCTGCTCCTGGCCGGCGGGGCCCTCGCGACGCTGGTCACGGTGAGGTTCGGGGTCGCCGCGACGGCGGTCTCGGTCGCGGTGGTCGGCGTGGGCTACGCCGCGTGCCAGATGTTCCCGCTCGCGATGCTCCCTGACGTCGCGGCCGCTGACACGGCACGCACGGGGGAGGGACGGGCCGGCACCTACACCGGAGTGTGGACGGCGGGGGAGACCCTCGGGCTGGCCCTCGGGCCGTTCCTGTATGCCGGGGTGCTCGCCCTGGGCGGGTACGTCTCCTCGACCGACGCCGCCGCGACGCAGCCCGGCTCCGCGGAGACGGCCATCGCGCTGGGTTTCACGGTGCTCCCTGCCGTGCTCGTGGGGGTCTCGCTCGTGGTCCTGCGCAGCTACCGGCTCGACGAGGAGGTTGACCGATGACGGACGCACGCACTCGCGCCCTGACGACGGATGAGGTGCTCGCCACCCTGCGGGACCTCCAGTCCGCGGACCTGCCGGCGCACGGCGGCCGAACCCTCGCCTACGTCTACGACTCGGGGCTCGCCGACGCCGACGCCGTGGGGCTCGAGGCCCTCGCGATGTTCGCGTCGTCGAACGGCCTGGACCCCACGGCGTTCCCGTCGCTCCTGCGCATGGAGAACGACCTCGTCGCGATGGCCGGGGAGCTGCTCGACGCGCCACCCGGGTATGCCGGATCGGTCACCTCCGGCGGCACCGAGTCGATCCTCCTCGCTGTCCTCGCGGCTCGTGAGGGGGCAGCCGGTGTCGACCACCCGACGATGGTCCTGCCCACGTCCGCCCACGCGGCGTTCCACAAGGCGGCGAAGTACCTCGGCGTGCGCGAGGTCCTCGTCGACGTCGACCCGCTGACGCTGCGTGCCGACCCCGCAGCGATGGCCGCGGCGGTCGACGGGTCGACCGTGCTCCTCGTCGCCTCGGCCCCCTCCTACGCCCACGGGGTCGTGGACCCCGTCGGTGACATCGCGGCGCTCGCGGCCGAGCGCGGCATCCGCTGCCACGTCGACGCGTGCATCGGCGGGTGGGTGCTGCCCCACCTCGACGACGTGCCCCCCTGGACCTTCGCCGTCGACGGGGTCACGAGCGTCAGCGTCGACCTCCACAAGTACGCGTACACGCCCAAGGGTGTCTCGGTCCTGCTCCACCGCTCGGCGGCGCTGCGCGCGGGGCACTTCTTCGCGTCGGCCGACTGGCCCGGCTACACGATGCTCAACAGCACGATGCAGTCGACCCGCTCCGGCGGACCCCTCGCGGCCGCGTGGGCGGTCACGCACCGGATCGGCCCCGACGGCTACGCCCGGCTCGCGGAGGCGGCACGCTCGGCGACCCTCGACGTGGCCGAGGCGGCGGACGGCATCCCGGGTCTGCGGGTCGTGGCCGCGCCCGACGCGACGCTCGTGGCCCTGGCGACCGACGGATCCTGCGACGTGTTCACCATCGCCGACGAGATGCTCGTGCGCGGGTGGTTCGTCCAGCCCCAGATGTCCTACCGCGACCAGCCCCCGACCCTCCACCTCACCCTCTCGGCGGCCACGGCACCCTCGGTGCCCGAGCTCGTCGTGGCGCTCGGCGACGCCGTTGCCGCCGCGCGCACCTCCGGGCCGGTGCCGCTCGACCCGTCCCTCGCGGGGCTGGTCGGCGCGCTCGACCCGGCGACCCTCGACGAGGCCGGGTTCGCCGGGCTCCTCGCCGCCGCCGGGCTCGCGGGGGAGGACGGCGCGCTGACGCTCCCTGCGCGGATGGCGCCGGTGAACGCGCTCCTCGACGCGTGCCCGACCGCCCTCCGGGAGGCGCTGCTCCTCGGTGTGCTCGACCGGTTGTCGCGCCCGACCGTCCCCTGAGCGCACACCGGTTGCCCGGCGGCGGCGGGGCGTGTTGGCTGAGGGTCGAGCACCGCCCTCGAAGGGACTCCCATGACCGCCGAAACGCCCGACCCTGCCCTGTCGCACACCGTCGGCTCCCTCGAGCCGCCGCTCCTCGAGCAGACCATCGGCGACAACCTCGACGCGACGGTCGCGCGCGTCCCCGACCGCGAGGCACTCGTCGACCGTGCGGCCGGCATCCGCCTGACGTATGCCGAGCTGGGCGCCGAGGTGGACCGGCTCGCCCGCGCCCTCGTCGCCATCGGCCTCGGCAAGGGGGACCGCGTCGGGATCTGGGCGCCGAACTGCGCCGAGTGGACCCTCACCCAGTACGCCACCGCGAAGGTGGGGGCAGTCCTCGTCACCATCAACCCGGCATACCGGCTCCACGAGCTGACCTACGTGCTCAACCAGGCCGGAATCCGGATGATCGTCGTCGCGCCGTCGTTCAAGTCCTCCGACTACGTCGCGATGGTCGACGCGGCGCGCGGCGAGTGCCCGACCCTCGAGGACGTCTTCGTCATCGGCCAGGAGTCGTGGGCGAGGCTCCTCGAGCGGGCCGACGACGTGAGCCCGGAGCGGCTGACCATGGTCCAGGCCGAGCTCGACCCGCGCGACCCGATCAACATCCAGTACACCTCGGGCACGACGGGCTTCCCCAAGGGGGCGACCCTCTCGCACCACAACATCCTCAACAACGGCTACCTCGTCGGCGAGCTGTGCCGTTACACCGAGGACGACCGGATCTGCATCCCGGTGCCCTTCTACCACTGCTTCGGGATGGTCATGGGCAACCTGGCCGCGACGACCCACGGCGCCTGCATGGTCGTCCCCGCCCCCGGGTTCGACCCGGCGCTGACGCTGCGCGCGGTCGCGGAGGAGCGGTGCACGTCCCTCTACGGCGTGCCGACGATGTTCATCGCCGAGTGGGCGCTGCCGGACTTCTCCTCGTACGACCTGACCTCGGTGCGCACGGGCATCATGGCGGGCTCCCCGTGCCCCGCCTCGACGATGACCCAGCTCATCGAGGCCGGGATCGACGAGATGACGATCTGCTACGGCATGACCGAGACCTCGCCGGTGTCGACGCAGACCCGCACCGACGACTCCTTCGAGCACAAGGTCGGCACGGTCGGCGCGGTCCACCCACACCTCGAGATCAAGGTCGTCGACCCGGTGACCCGCGAGACCCTCCCGCGGGGCGAGGCGGGCGAGTTCTGCACGAAGGGCTACTCGGTGATGCTCGGCTACTGGGAGGAGCCGGAGAAGACCGCCGAGGTGCTCGTCGACGGGTGGATGCACACCGGGGACATCGCGGTCATGGACGCCGACGGGTACGTCCGGATCACGGGGCGGATCAAGGACATGGTCATCCGGGGCGGCGAGAACATCTACCCGCGCGAGATCGAGGAGTTCCTCTACACCCACCCCGACGTCCTCGACGCCCAGGTCATCGGCGTTCCCGACTCGCGGTACGGCGAGGAGCTGTGTGCGTGGGTGCGGATGCGTGAGGGCAGCGAGCCGCTGACCGTCGAGTCGCTCAGGGAGTTCGCCACCGGACAGCTGGCGCACTACAAGATCCCGCGCTACGTCCGGGTCGTCGACGAGTTCCCCATGACGGTGACCGGCAAGGTCCGCAAGGTCGAGATGCGGGAGGTCACGGTCTCCGAGCTCGGGCTGTGATTCCGCCTCCCCCGTGATGGCAGCCCGGCGCGTGCCGGCAGCGCCGGGTGGCGACCGGGACGTGCTGGCCCTGGGTTTCCCTCGCCGACGCGCGCTCGCCGCCGGCCGGCACCGCCCACCCCCAGGCGCCCCCGTGGGCGGTAGGTTGTGCCGCGAGATGGCCCGTCAGGGCGATGCAGACGACAGGATTTCTCCATGCAGACCAGCCAGCTGATCCTCCTCTTCCTCCTGCTCCTCCTCGTTGTCGTGGCGGCCTTCGTGGTCGTCCTCGTCCTCCGCAGGAACGCCGCACGGCGTGAGGAGCAGCGGGTGGAGGCCGCCGGTCTGCGCATCGAGGCGGACCGCCTCGCGGCGACGCTCGGCGGCCAGACGACGTTCGCCCAGCAGGCGGCGGAGCGGGCCGAGGTGGCGAAGGCGGAGGCCGAGGAGAAGGCTCGCGAGGCCGCCCGCCTGGAGGCCGAGGCCGCGGAGCAGGAGGCGGCAGCGCGCGAGACGCGTCGTGAGTACGAGCAGACGATGCGCCGCGCCGACGAGGTGGACCCCGACGTCGAGGAGTCCTCCTTCGCCCCGGTGGCCGAGGAGGGTGCCGACGAGGCCGCGCCCGCTGCGGAGGGTGGGGGTACGGCGTCCGATGCCGACGTCGCGGAGGCGCCGACGGAGGCCGAGGCGAGCGGGACTCCCGAGGGCGAGGACGCCACGGTGACGCGCGCCGAGCGCCGGGAGGAACGAGAGAGTGCCGAGGTGTCCCCGGCCGTGCCGCTCGCGGGAGCCGGTGCCGCCTCCGCCGGTGCGGCCATGTGGGCGGCGACGGACGAGGAGTCCCACCCCGAGAGTGCGCGCATCGCCTCAGCGGCGGACTACCGCGACGACGTCGACGCGGACTCTTCGAGGGATGACGTTTACGGCGCCCCCGTGGTGGGTAACGCCGGTTCCATGAGCGATGACGCGCGCCCGGATGCCCCGGCAGGCTCGACCCACGGCCAGGAGGAGCGGCCGGTCGCAGACGTCGACGCCGACCTCTCCCGTGACGTGGAGTCTCCTCGCGGGGAGTGGGGTGGCCCCCGGCAGGACGAGGGCGACCTGGCCCCGGGGTCCGGCGTGGACGAGGTCGTCGATGCTGACGGGGGAGCCGACCACGGTGCGGATGCCGGTGCGAACGTGGACGCCGACGCCGGTGCGGACCACGGTGCGGATGCGGGTGCGGACGTGGATGCTGACGCGGGCGCGGACCACGGTGCGGATGCGGGTGCGGACGTGGATGCTGACGCAGGCGCGGACCACGGCGCGGATGCCGGTGCGGACGTGGACGCTGACGCGGGGGCTGACCACGGCGCGGATGCCGGTGCGGGGATGGCGATGATCACCGAGCCGGAGGACTACGCCGCGACCGAGCCGGTGCTTGCGGCCGACCAGTCGCCGCCGGTGGAGCACGCCCCGGTCAACGCCGAGGCGAGCGCACACGCCGCCGAGGGTGGGTCGACCGTCGATGCCGACGCGGGAGCGGACGGCGGCGCGGATGCGGGTGCGGACGTGGATGCTGACGCGGGCGCCGACCACGGCGCCGATGCGGGTGCGGACGTGGATGCTGACGCGGGCGCCGACCACGGCGCGGATGCCGGTGCGGACGTGGATGCTGACGCGGGCGCTGACCACGGCGCGGATGCCGGTGCGGAGGTCGACGCCGGCGCCGACGGCGGGGCGGATGCCGGTGCCGACACGGACCAGGCGGCGGGTGGCGCGGCCGGGATGGCGATGGTCACGGAGCCGGAGGACTACGCCGCCACCGAGCCGGTGCTTGCGGCCGACCAGTCGCCGCCGGTGGAGCACGCCCCGGTCAACGCCGAGGCCAGCGCGTACTCGACCTCCAGTGACGACGCGGATGCCGGCGCCGACGGGGGTGCCGATGCCGGCGCCGATGCTGGTGCCGACTCGGACGCGGGTGCGGATGCCGGTGCCCACGCGGAGGCCCCCGGCATCCCGGCCTCCGACGAGTCCGGGGCGCGCTTCGACCCGACCCCGTCCCGGGACTGGGCGGCCGACGAGGGCGACCTGCTCGACGAGACCCACGACCGCGGTGACCGACTGGCCGAGGAGCGGGACGCGCTCGCCCAGGAGGCAGCGCCCGTCGGGGACACGGCATCCGCCGGCGACACGGCATCCGCGGGTCGGCGCATCTCGGCGTTCGAGGAGCTGCGCGACGGCGGGTTCGGGGTCGGCTCGGCCGCTCCGCTCGACGACGGCGCACAGCCGCTCGACCACCCGGTCCAGGCGCACCGCGACTCCATGACGTTCCGGCTCCCGGGCGACGAGGGGTACGACTCGTCCGAACCCGACGTGTGGTTCTACGACCAGGAGGCTGCCGAGCGCAGCGGTTTCCACCGCGCGGACGGCTGACCGGGGCCTCCAGGGCCGTCGCACGGCCCAGCACGCGGCCCGCCGCCCACCGGCGGGCCGCGCTCGTGTCCCACGGGACGGTCGCGGTGGTCACACGTGGTCTCGTGGCGGCGGTCCACCCGATAGGTTCGTCCCGTCCCCTGCAGGCCGAGAGGAACCGCTGTGCGCATCGGAGTGCCCCGAGAGTCCCGACCGGGTGAGACCCGGGTCGCGGCGACCCCCAAGACCGTCGAGCAGATCCGTGCGCTCGGGTATGCCGTGTTCGTGGAGCGGGGCGCCGGTGCCCGGTCGAGCTTCGACGACGCGGCCTACCTGCGGGCGGGCGCCGACGTCATCGACGACGCGGTGTGGAACGCCGACATCCTGTTGAAGATCAACGCCCCGTCGGAGGCGGAGATCATGCGTCTGCGCCCCGGCCAGGTGATCGTCTCGCTGCTGGCCCCGGCACTGGACCCCGACCTGCTGGAGATCCTCGCGGGGCGGGGGGTGACGGCGTTGGCGATGGATGCCGTGCCGCGGATCTCGCGGGCGCAGTCGCTCGACGTGCTGTCCTCGATGGCGAACATCGGGGGGTACCGGGCGGTGGTGGAGGCGGCGCACGAGTTCGGGTCGTTCTTCACCGGGCAGGTGACGGCGGCCGGGAAGGTCCCGCCGGCCAAGGTGCTGGTGGTGGGCGCTGGGGTGGCGGGCCTGGCGGCGATCGGCACGGCATCCTCGCTGGGTGCGATCGTGCGGGCGTTCGACGCCCGGCCCGAGGTCGGCGAGCAGGTGGAGTCGATGGGTGCGGAGTTCCTGCGGATCGACGTGGAGGACTCCGGGCCGTCGGCCGACGGGTACGCGCGGGAGACCAGCGCCGACTTCGACGCCAAGGCCGCGCAGCTGTACGCGGAGCAGGCGGCGGACGTGGACATCATCATCACGACCGCGCTGATCCCGGGGCGTCCGGCGCCGCGGCTGCTGACCGAGGCGATGGTGGCCTCGATGAAGCCGGGCTCGGTGGTGGTGGACATGGCGGCCGCCAACGGCGGCAACGTCGCGGGCACGGTGCCCGACCAGCGGGTGGTCACCCCGAACGGGGTGAGGATCCTGGGGTACACCGACCTGCCGGGCCGGCTTCCGACGCAGGCCTCGCAGCTGTTCGGCACGAACCTGGTGAACCTGCTCAAGCTGGTGACGCCGGCCAAGGACGGGGAGTTCACCCTTGACCTGGAGGACCCGGTGCAGCGCGGGATGACCGTGGTGCGTGAGGGCAGCATCCTGTGGCCCCCACCGCCGGTGCAGGTCTCCGCGGCACCGGCACCCGCCGCGGCGGCCGCCCCGGCCGCCGGGGTGGTGAGCCCGGTGAAGCAGCCGATGAGCTGGACCCGCCGGCTGACGATCATGGGCGTGGCCGGGGTGCTGTTCCTGCTCATGTCGGCGGTCTCCCCGGAGCCGTTCCTGGGGCACTTCATGGTGTTCATGCTCTCGGTGGTGATCGGGTTCTACGTCATCGGCAACGTCCACCACGCCCTGCACACCCCGCTGATGTCGGTGACCAACGCGATCAGCGGCATCATCCTGGTCGGGGCCCTGCTGCAGGTCGGTCACGGCAGCGTCGCGGTGTCGGTGCTCGCGTTCGTCGGGATCCTGGTGGCCAGCGTGAACGTGTTCGGTGGGTTCCGGGTGACCGCCCGAATGCTCGAGATGTTCAAGCGTGAGGAGCCCGCCCGATGACGCTGTCCCTGTCCCTGGTGCAGGGCGCGTACATCATCGCCGGGCTCCTCTTCATCCTCGCCCTCGCCGGCCTCTCGCGGCACGAGAGCGCCCGCAACGGCAACCGGTTCGGCATCATCGGCATGACCGTCGCCCTCGTCATCACGGTCCTGGCCGCCACCGGCGGCGTCGACGCCTCCCCGGTCGGCGCCGGCGGCCCCGACCGCGAGGGCAGCGGCTGGCTGGGGCTCGCCCTCATCGTCGTGGCCATGACCATCGGGGCCGTGATCGGCCTGGACCGGGCCCGCAAGGTCGAGATGACCGGGATGCCCGAGCTCATCGCGATGCTGCACAGCTTCGTCGGCCTCGCCGCCGTCCTCGTCGGCTGGAACAGCTCGTACGAGGACAGCCCGTACCCCGGCATCCACGACGTGGAGGTGATGGTCGGGGTCTTCATCGGCGCGGTGACGTTCACCGGCTCGATCGTGGCGTTCCTGAAGCTGTCGGCGCGGATCAAGTCCGCCCCGCTCACCCTCCCCGGCCGCAACTGGATCAACCTCGGCGCGATCGCGGCGTTCCTCGTCCTCACGGTTCTCTACGTGCTCCTCCCGCAGGACCAGACCGCCGTGCGGGCCGGCGTGCTCGGCGTGGTGACGCTCATCGCGCTCGGCCTCGGCTGGCACCTGGTCGCCTCGATCGGCGGCGGGGACATGCCGGTCGTGGTCTCGATGCTCAACAGCTACTCCGGGTGGGCGGCGGCCGCGGCCGGGTTCCTCCTCGGCAACGACCTGCTCATCATCACCGGCGCGCTCGTCGGTTCCTCCGGTGCCTACCTGTCCTACATCATGTGCCGCGCGATGAACCGCTCGTTCATCTCGGTCATCGCCGGCGGGTTCGGCGTCGAGGGCGGCACGGTCGCCTCCGACGTCGACTACGGCGAGCACCGCGAGGTCACCGCCGAGGGCGCCGCCGAGCTCCTCACCAACGCGAGCTCGGTCGTCATCACCCCCGGCTACGGGATGGCCGTCGCCCAGGCCCAGTACCCCGTCGCCGACCTCACCCGCAAGCTGCGCGGCCGCGGCGTCGACGTCCGGTTCGGCATCCACCCCGTCGCCGGACGCCTCCCCGGCCACATGAACGTCCTGCTCGCCGAGGCCAAGGTCCCCTACGACATCGTCCTGGAGATGGACGAGATCAACGACGACCTCGCCGACACCGACGTCGTCCTCGTCATCGGCGCCAACGACACCGTCAACCCCGCAGCCGCCGAGGACCCCACCTCACCGATCGCCGGGATGCCGGTCATCCGGGTCTGGGAGGCCGAGCACGTCATCGTGTTCAAGCGCTCGATGGCCACCGGCTACGCCGGCGTCCAGAACCCCCTCTTCTTCCGCGAGAACACCCAGATGCTCTTCGGCGACGCCAAGGACCGCGTCGAGGACATCCTCAAGGCCCTCTGACCCTCGCGGGCGTGGGGCCGACGCGGGTCTGGGCCCTGGCGGGTGCCCGGCCGCGCGCCTCTCGACGGTCGGGGCCGCCGGTAGGCTTCCCGGCGTGAGCCAGCCCACCGAGCCGACGCCCATGACGTATGCCGCGGCCGGGGTCGACGTCGAGGCCGGCGACAAGGCCGTCGAGCTCATGAGGGCGAGCGTCCGACGGGCCACCCGGCCGGAGGTCCTGGGCGGTCTCGGGGGGTTTGCGGGGATGTTCGACGCGAGCACGATCGCCCGCATGAACCGGCCGGTGCTCGCGACGTCCACCGACGGCGTCGGCACCAAGGTGGCCATCGCCAGGGCGCTCGACCGGCACGACACCATCGGCTTCGACCTCGTCGGCATGGTCGTCGACGACATCGTCGTGTGCGGCGCGGAGCCCCTCTTCATGACCGACTACATCGCCTGCGGGAAGGTCGTCCCCGAGCGCATCGCCGCCATCGTGTCGGGGATCGCCCAGGCCTGCGTGCAGGCTCGGGTCGCGCTCGTCGGCGGGGAGACGGCCGAGCACCCCGGGCTACTGGGCCCCGACGACTACGACGTGGCCGGGGCAGCCACGGGGGTCGTCGAGCACGCCGAGGTCCTCGGTCCGCATCGGGTCCGCGCTGGTGACGTCGTGCTGGGGCTCGCGAGCAGCGGGCTGCACTCCAACGGCTACTCGCTGGTTCGACGGGTCGTCGAGCACGCGGGCTGGCGGCTCGACCGTCACGTGGAGGAGTTCGGGCGGACGCTCGGCGAGGAGCTGCTCGAGCCGACCCGCGTCTACTCCGCGGACCTCCTCGACCTGGTGCGCACGCCGGGCGTCGAGGTGCATGCGCTCTCCCACGTCACCGGCGGCGGCCTCGCCGCGAACCTCGCACGGGTGCTGCCGAGGCACCTGCACGCGCGGGTCGACCGGTCCACGTGGACGCCGCCCGCGGTCTTCGGCACCGTCGGTCGGCTCGGTGCGGTCCCACCCGCGGACCTCGAGCGCACCCTCAACATGGGAGTCGGCTTCGTCGCGATGGTGCCGCCTTCCGGGGTGGCTGCCGCCGTCGACGTGCTGGGCGCGCGCGGCATCCGCACGTGGGCCGTCGGCGAGGTCCACGAGGTCGAGGGCGCCCCCCTCGAGGACGGCGTCGAGGTCGTCCGGGGCGCCAAGGGCGTCGACGGCGGCTCGGTCCAGCTCGTCGGCTCGCACCCCACCCCCTGACCGCCCTCACCCCCGACCTCGTTCGACGTACATACGGTTTCGCACGGCCGTCCGCTGGGAGAACAGTGTGAAAGTCGCACGAGGTCGGGTGGGGCACGGGAGGGCGTCCTCGATCTGAGTACCCGCACGGATGCCGTGCCGTCCGGTCCCACGCGACGGTGTTCACCATGAGCCACGCCGCCGTGCACACCGAGCACCGCGCCCACCCGAGGACCGCCTCGGTGTGGGCGACCGTCGTCCTCGCCGCTGCGACGGTCGCCCTGCTCGCCTACGTGATGCTGCTCGTGGCCGCGTCCTGGCTCGTGGTCTCGGCCGTCAGCGTCGTCGTGCCGGTCGTCCCGGTGCAGCTCGACCCTGTGCGGGTCGCCGCGGACCTCGCCCCCGGCCTCCTCGTCGGGTGGTGCACCGGTGGCGCGACCGCCGCCGCCCTCGGGCGCGGCGAGTCGATGCCACCGGCGGTCGCGGGCCTGGCGGCCGGAACCCTCGGAGTCACCGCCGGCGCGGTCGTCCTGGCCTTCACCGGCATCCTCTGACGACCTCGTGCGACCCACCTGCGGTTCCGGCGCACGGACCTCTGAGAAGCCGCAGGTAGGTCGCACGAGGTCGAGAAACCCCGGCGGGGGGAGCCGCGGGGGTGCGTCCGGCCTTGTCAGGTGATGGTGATCTGGGGGGCGTAGAGGGCCATCGCGGCGAGGGCTCGCTCGTGGTTCTCGGGGGTCGAGCCCGCGCAGGCGTCGGCCACGACGCGGACGGTCGCACCGGCATCCGCGGCGGGCAGGGCGGTGGAGAGGACGCAGCAGTCGGTGGAGACCCCGGTGAGGGTCAACCGGGCGTCGTCGCCGACGAGCTCGCGGAGCGCCGGCCACTTGCCGAACGTCCCCGCTGTCACGACGTGCCGAGCGGCGCCGGCGAGCTCGGGCACCACGGCATACAGGGGGTCGTCGTCAGGGACCAGGGCGAACGGCCAGTCCTCGTAGTACGGCCCCCACGACCCCCCGATCGAGGGGTCCGCGACGAACCGGGTGACGATCGTGCGGTCCGGGCCGTATGCCGCGGCGAGCTCAGCGATGCGCGGCACCGTCGCCGCCCACATCGGCGAGCCCCACGGGGAGGTCGCCGGGTCGGCGAAGACGGCCTGTGGGTCGACGACCACCAACCACCCGTCGGATGCCGTCTGCCCCCCGGCCGAGTCGGCGGTACCGCTCGGCTGGGTCACCTGGCGGGCTCGCGGTCGACGCCGGGCGCGGCTGTCGGAGCCGCCTCCTCCTGCCGGCGCACCGTGGCGCGCCGCGCCAGGTAGGTGACGACGAACGAGAGCACGAGGGCGAGGAGCACGCCGATGTTCGAGTAGGGCCAGTTGCCGTCCCAGTAGGGGGCGCCCTCGCCCTCGGTGACGTAGGTGCCGAGGCCGAGCGGTTCGAGAAGGTAGCCCTGCCAGTTGTTCCAGGCGGCGTCAGTGGCGAAGTTGTTGACGACCAGGCCCCAGCCGATGACCGAGGCCACGACCATCGTGCCGATCGACACCCAGTCGAAGGCGCCGTAGCGGCCGCGCGTGTCGAAGAGGTCCTCGTCGTCGTAGTCGCGCTTGCGCAGCGCGATGTCGGCGATCATGATCCCCGCCCAGGCGGCCAGCGGCACGCCCAGGGTGATGAGGAAGCTCTGGAACGGCGCGATGAAGTTCTCGGCGAAGAACACGACCCAGATGGTGCCGAGCGTGAGGATGACGCCGTCGACGAGCGCCGCGGCCGGTCGGGGGATGCGGACTCCGAGCGAGAGCAGGGTCAGCCCCGAGGAGTAGATGCCGAGCACGGCGCCGGACACCAGGGACAGGATCACGGCGATGAGGAACGGGACCAGCAGCCAGGTGGGCAGGAGCGTCGCGAGGGTGCCGATGGGGTCGGCGGCGATGCCGTCCTTGAGCTTCTGGTCGGACCCCGCGAGCAGCAGGCCGTAGATGACGAGGATGACGGGGGCGACCGCGCCGCCGAGGGTGTTCCACCCGACGATGGCCGCGCCCGAGGCGTCACGGTGCTGGTAGCGCGACCAGTCGGCGGCGATGTTGATCCAGCCGAGCCCGAACCCGGTCATGACGAGCACGAGGGCGCCCACCACGGCCTGCGCCGGGCCGCTGGGCAGCGCCTGCACGGCCGCCCAGTCGACGTGGTCGAGGGTGAGCAGGATGTAGCCGACGGTGACGATGCCGGTGACCCAGGTGAGCACCGACTGCATCCGCATGATGATGTGGTAGCCGGCCACCGAGGCCACGACGATGAGCAGGGCCACGACGGCGGCCGCCACGACCTTGGTCGTCGTGCCTCCGCCCCAGCCGAGCTGGGTGAAGATCGTCGAGGTGGCGAGCACGGCCAGGATGGCGAGGAAGGTCTCCCAGCCGATCGAGGTCAGCCACGAGATGACGCCCGGCACCTTCTGGCCGGTGACCCCGAAGGCCGCCCGCGACAGGATCATCGTCGGGGCCGATCCGCGCTTCCCGGCGATGGCAATCACCCCGCACAGCGCGAACGAGACGATGACCCCGACGACGGTGACCAGCACCGCCTGCCAGAAGGACACCCCGAAGCCGAGCACGAAGGCCGCGTACGAGATGCCGAAGACCGAGACGTTCGCGGCGAACCACGGCCAGAAGAGGTCGCGTGGGCGTGCGGTGCGCTCCGCCTCGTCGATGATCTCGATCCCGGTGGTCTCGACCCCGAGCCGTCTCGTCGCGGCGACCGTCGTCTCCGTCGTCTCTGCCATGGGGCCGAGCATAGGGCCGACGTCCGCCACACGGAGGCTTCCTTCGCGGGGCTCGGGGGTCAGTCGTGTGGCTACCGGGTCCTCATCCCGGACCGGGCACGCGTGGGGCCCGCGCCGTCGGCGCGGGTCGCACGAGGGGCGGGGTCAGGGTGGCGTCAACGCCGACCCGGTGACCACTGCCCGTAGTCGTCCTCGTCCTCCCCGTCGCGGTCGTCGCTCGCGCGCCCACCGGTCTGGGTGGCTCCGTGAAGTTCTCGCTCAAGCGCGGAGAGATCGGTGTCCGGGCTGAAGTACTTCAGCTCTCGAGCGACCTTCGTCTGCTTGGCCTTGGCTCGGCCGCGCCCCATGGCGTGACCCCCTCGTGCGTCTGCCGGGGCGGCATCGCTCGTCGGACGGCCCCGGTGTCAGGGTCATCCCACGTCGCGGAGCGGTCCCGGGAATCGTGTGTGTGTCGTGGCGCCAACGGTACATGAGAGGAGCGCGTCCGGCGACGCCGTCCCCGTCAACGATGTGCCGCACCACCGTGTTCCCCGCTCGGGGTCCACAGGCGCGCCTCAGTGACCGCGCGTGCCCACCGGGTCGCCGGGCAGCCAGGGCCTACGCCCACCTGCGGAGATCCGGCGCTCGGCGAGCCGGTCGGCGGCGACGGCGGGGCTGACGTCGGCCTCGTCGGCGGTGCGCAGCACCTCGAGCGTGGTGTCGAAGATCGACTCCGT
The DNA here is from genome assembly GCA_035703305.1 of Ornithinibacter sp. Classification (GTDB taxonomy): domain Bacteria; phylum Actinomycetota; class Actinomycetes; order Actinomycetales; family Dermatophilaceae; genus Fodinibacter. The sequence continues at coordinate 27,776 of DASSYJ010000090.1, forward strand.
CCTCCGGCGCGCCCGCTCCATGTCGAACCCGTGCAGCTCGTCGCTCACCTGGATGACACCGCCCGCGTTGACGAGGAAGTCCGGCGCGTAGACGATCCCTCGGGCGACCAGGCGGTCGGCGGTCCCGCCGGGCCCCTCGACGACGAGCTGGTTGTTCGCCCCACCGCACACGACGGCGGCTCGGAGGGCGTCGACGGTTTCGTCCTCGAGCGCCCCGCCCATGGCGTTCGGGCTGAAGACGTCGAGCTCCTCCATGACGAGGTCCTCGACGTCGGCGACCGCCCGCACCCCCGGGTGGCGCTCGAGGAGGGCGCGCACGGCATCCGGGTCCACGTCGGTGACCACGACGTCGGCGCCGTCCTCCAGGAGGTGCTCGGTGAGGCGCCGGCCCACCTTGCCCACACCCGCGATCCCGACGCGCCGGCCACCGAGGCTCGCCTCGCCCCACACGTGCTGCGCCGCCGCCCGCATGCCCTGGAACACGCCGTATGCCGTGAGCACCGAGGAGTCGCCGGCGCCACCGCGCTCGGGGGAACGGCCGGTCGCCCACCGGGTCTCCTCGCCCACGACGTCCATGTCGGCGACGTACGTGCCGACGTCGCACGCCGTGACGTAGCGCCCGCCGAGTGACTCGACGAACCGGCCGTACGCCCGGAGCAGCTCGGGGGTCTTGTCGCGCTGCGGGTCGCCGATGACGACGGCCTTGCCGCCACCGTGGTCGAGGCCGGCGACCGCGTTCTTGCTGGTCATCGCGCGCGAGAGGCGCAGGACGTCCACGAGCGCCTGGTCCATGGATGCGTAGGGATGGAAGCGGGTCCCGCCGAGGCCCGGCCCGAGCGCGGTGTCGTGGAGCGCGATGACGGCCCGGAGGCCCGTCACCGGATCGGAGCAGAAGGCCACCTGCTCGTGGCCGGTGAGGTCGATGAGGTCGGTGGCCATGCTCTGCTCCTGCGGGTGGTCGAGTGCCTCAACGCTAGCCGTCGGCCGCCCCGGCGCGGCTGGTGCGCTTGGACGACGACGGCATCCCACGTGGTCCCGGGCCCACAGGAATGTGCTCCTCAGCCGGCTCGGCACTGCTGACCCTGGGCGCAGCAATGCGGAGCCGGGCGCTCAGCGGTTGGTGGGCAGCGGACTCGGCACTGCTGACGTTGGGCGCAGCAGTGCCGAGCCGGGCGCTCAGTGGGTGGTGGCAGCGGACTCGGCACTGCTGACCTGGGGCGCAGCAGTGCCGAGGCTCAGCACGGACACATTTGGGTCGCGGCGGCGGGCGCCGTAGGGTCGCGGCGGCGGGCGCCGTGCGTCACCGGCGCAACGAGGGTCGGGTCGACTGGACGTGCGCCGCGGCCCTCGCGGCGGAGCCGCCCACCCGGGCGCACGGTGCTCGGCCCGGCCCGCAAGGTTCGACGGGAGGCCGACGGCGCGGTGCGGGGTGTGAGACTGGGTCCCTGAGCATCCCCCACCGAGGAGCGAGTCGTGCTGAGAGTCGGGTACAAGGCGTCGGCGGAGCAGTTCGCTCCGGGGGAGCTGGCGCGGTACGCGGTGCGTGCCGAGGAGCTGGGGCTGGACTCGGTGACGGTCTCGGACCACTTCCAGCCGTGGCGGCTGGAGGGTGGGCACTCGCCCAGCTCGTTGACGTGGTTGGCGTGGGTGGCGGCGCGCACCGAGCGCGTGCTGCTGGGCACGTCGGTGATGACGCCGACGTTCCGGTACAACCCGGCAGTGGTGGCGCAGACGTTCGCGACCTTGGCGTGCCTCGCTCCCGGGCGGGTGATGCTGGGTGTGGGCACCGGGGAGGCGTTGAACGAGGTGTCGGTGGGGTCGGTGCGTGAGGGGGAGTGGCCGGAGTTCAAGGAGCGGTTCGGGCGGCTGCGGGAGGCGGTGCGGATCATCCAGGCCCTGTGGTCCGAGCCGAGCCTGACGTTCGACGGGCAGTGGTACCGGACGGTGGACGCCCAGGTGCACGACCGTCCGGAGGTTCCCGTGCCGATCTACGTCGCGGCCGGTGGGCCGCTCGTGGCCCGGTATGCCGGCCGGGTCGCCGACGGGTTCATCTGCACCTCGGGAAAGGGGCACGACCTGTACGCGGAGCAGCTCTGCCCGGCGGTGGACGAGGGGCTGGACGCGGCGGGTCGCGACCGTGGCGACATCGACCGGATGATCGAGGTCAAGGTGTCCTGGGACCCCGACCCGGACCGGGCGCTGGAGAACACCCGGTTCTGGGCGCCGCTGTCGCTGAGCGCGCACCAGAAGCACTCGATCCACAGCCCCGCCGAGCTGGAGGACGCCGCGGACCGGCTGCCGATCGAGAAGGTCGCCAAGCGCTGGGTGGTGGCGTCCCGGCCCGAGGACGTCGTCGAGGCGCTGCGGGTCTACACCGACCTCGGGTTCGACCACCTCGTCGTCCACGGCCCCGGGCACGACCAGGAGCGGTTCCTGACGACCTTCACCGAGCAGGTCCTCCCCGGGCTGCGCGAGCTCACCCCCGCGACCCGGTGACCACGGAAGTGGTGCCGGCCGCACCGGCGGTGCTCCGGCTCCGCGGCCGGTCCTTCGACGCCGCGCGACCCGCGGTCATGGCGGTCATCAACCGCACCCCCGACTCGTTCTGGACGGGCAACCGCCACGCCGACCTCGAGTCGGCCCGCCGCGCGCTCGAGGACGCCCTCGCGCTCGGTGCCGACGTCATCGACGTCGGAGGGGTGCGCGCCGGCCAGGAGGGTGACGTCGTCACCACCGACATGGAGGTCGAGCGCGTCGTGCCGTTCCTCGTCGCGGCCCGCGACGCACATCCCGACGTGGTCCTCAGCCTCGACACCTGGCGTGCGGAGGTGGCCCGCGCGGCGGCGGCCGAGGCCGGGCTCGACCTCGTCAACGACACCTGGCAGGGGCACGACCCCGACCTCGTCGACGTGGCGGCCGAGGTCGGCGCCGGCTACGTCGTCTCGCACACCGGCGGCCTGCCACCGCGCACCGACCCCGTGGCGGCGACGTACCCGCCCGAGCCGCTCGGTGTGGTCGACGCCGTCCTCCGCACCCTCCGGGAGGGAGCGGAGCGGGCGGTCGCGGCCGGCATACCGGCCGACCGCGTCCTCGTCGACCCGACCCTCGACTTCGGCAAGACCACCGCCCACTCCCTCACGCTGCTGCGACACACGGAGGAGGTCGTGGCACTCGGTTTCCCTGTGCTGCAGGCGCTCTCGCGCAAGGACTTCGTCGGCGAGACCCTCGACCTGCCCACCGAGGACCGGCTCGAGGGAACGCTCGCCGCCACGGCCGTCGCGGCCTGGCTGGGCGCGACCGTGTTCCGGGCCCACGACGTGCGCGCCACCCGCCGGGTCGTCGACATGGTCGCCTCGATCCGCGGCGACCGACCGCCGCGGGTGGGTGTGCGGGGGGTGCCGCGGTGACGGCCGACCCGGCCGACCCGGCCGACCCGGCCGAACCGGTCGACCCGGTCGACCCGGTCGACCCGGCGCCCCCGGCGGGCCCGCTCGCCGGCGTGCGGGTCGTCGAGCTCGGCGGCATCGGCCCGACACCGTTCGCGGGTCTCTACCTCGCCGAGCTCGGGGCCGACGTCGTGCGCGTCGACCGGCCCGGCGAGAGCAACCCGCTCGCGCTCGCCGGTGGCCTGCGCCGCTCGCGCCCCAGCATCGCGGTCGACCTCAAGCACGAGGACGGCCGCGCCGTCGTCCGTCGCCTCGTCGACGACTCCGACGTGCTCCTCGAGGGCTACCGGCCGGGTGTCGCCGAGCGACTCGGCCTCGGACCCGAGGAGTGCCTCGCCCGCAACCCGCGGCTCGTCCACGCGCGGATGACCGGCTGGGGCCAGACAGGCCCCTGGGCCCAGCGCGCCGGGCACGACATCACGTATGCCGCGGTGTCGGGCACCCTGCACGCACTCGGCACCGCAGACCGCCCGGTGACACCGCCCCCCGTCATCGGGGACTTCGCCGGCGGTTCGATGTACCTCGTCGTCGGCGTCCTCGCGGCCCTGGTCGCCCGCGGCGCGACGGGTCGGGGGCAGGTCGTCGACGCCGCCATGGTCGACGGCTCGGCGCACCTGCTCACCCTCGTCCACGGGCTGCTCGGCGAGGGAGCCTGGCGGGACGAGCGGTCGGTCAACCTCCTCGACGGCGGCGCGCCGTTCTACGACGTCTACCAGTGCGCCGACGGTCGGTTCGTCGCGGTCGGTGCGCTCGAGCCGGCGTTCTGGCAGGCTCTCGTGGCCGGTCTCGGGATCGAGGTGGAGGGCTCGCAGTACGACCCGAGCGCCTGGCCCGCGCACCGCGAGGCATTCACCGCGGCGTTCCGGACCCGCGACCGCGACGAGTGGGCAGCCGTGTTCGACGGCACCGACGCCTGCGTCGCGCCCGTGCTGTCCCTCACCGAGGCGCCGCACCACCCGCACCTCGCCGCACGCGGGACGTTCGCCGCCGGGCCGTCGGGGCACCCGGTCCCGCGCACCGGCCCGAAGCTCTCGGCCACCCCGGCCAGGGACCCCGGAGCCGAGCCGGTCCCGGGAGCCGACACCACGGCATACCTCGTGGCGCACGGCTTCAGCGCTGCCGAGGTCGAGGCGTTGCGTGCCTCGGGCGCCGTCGTCCAGGCGTGACGGGTGCGCTTGGATGGGCTGGTGAGCGCACCCACCCCTCCCGGCAGCCCGGACACCGTCCTCGTCGAGTCGTCGGGCCCCGTCGGCCGGATCGTCCTCAACGCACCGGAACGGCTCAACGCCGTGGACCCGCAGATGTGCGAGGCGGTCGCCGCGGCGGTGCGGGCGTTCGATGCCGACCCCGGAGTGCGCGTCATCTCCCTGACCGGTGAGGGACGCGGATTCTGTTCCGGCGCACCGCTGTCGGCAGACGGCGCCACGCAAGGCACCCTGTATGCCGGTGCCGAGGTCGTGCGTGCGCTGCTCGGCTCCCGCACGCCGACCGTGGCCCTCGTCAACGGTGTCGCGGCGGGCATCGGTGTGCCGATGGCGCTCGCGTGCGACTACGTGCTGGCGAGCGACGCGGCGTCGTTCGTGCTGGCGTTCGCCCGGATCGGCCTGATGCCCGACGGTGGCGCGACGGCACTCGTCGCCGCCTCGGTCGGTCGGGCGCGGGCGATGCGCCTGGCACTCACGGGCGAGCGCCTCCCGGCGTCGACCGCAGCGGAGTGGGGCCTCGTCGCGGAGTGCGTCGAGGCGGAGGCGTTTCCCGACCGGGGTGAGGAGGTGGTCGTGGCGTTGGCGGCGGGGGCGACGCTCGCCCTGGCCGAGACCAAGGCGGCCGTCAACGCAGCATCCGTCGACGTGGAGGCCGCGCTCGCACGCGAGGAGGCGGGCCAGCTGCGGCTCATGGCGACCGAGGACTACCGGGAGGGCGTCGCGGCCTTCCTCGCCAAGCGGCCCGCGGACTTCACCGGCCGCTGACGCGGGGCCCGCCCGTCGATCGACCCGGGCCGCTGTCGATCCGGCGCGGCGGGCGTCAAGGGGGCGTCAAGAGGTGTCAGGGAGCCGTCACCGACCCTTCCCGGCCGGCCCGACGGGTGTCTTGTCGGAGCCATGTGGGAAGACATCGTCGCCGCCGTCGTGGGGTTGGCCCTCGTGGTCTACCTCCTCTACGCCCTGGTCCGCCCGGACCGGTTCTGAGGGAGGAGCTGTGAACCCCGTCATCATCACGAGCGCAGCCGTGCTCGCGCTGGTCGTCCTGCTGGCACTGACCCACGTGCCGCTCGGCACCTGGATCTACCGGGTCTTCACCGGGGAGGAGGACTGGCGCGTCGAGCGCGCGATCTACCGCGTCGTCGGCGTCGACCCCCGCACCGAGCAGCGGTGGACCGGGTACGCCCTCTCGGTGCTGGCCTTCGCCGTCACCTCCGTGCTCGTCCTCTTCCTGCTGCTCGTCGGCCAGGGCCTGCTGCCCTGGTCCCTGGGCCGGTCGTTGGACTGGCACACCGCGTTCAACACCGCAGTGTCCTTCATGTCGAACACCAACTGGCAGTCGTATGCCGGTGAGGCGGGCACGGGCTACACCGTGCAGGCGGTGGGCCTGACCGTGCAGAACTTCGTGTCGGCAGCGATGGGCCTCGCTGTCGCTGTCGCGCTGATCCGCGGCCTGGCGCGCCACAGCACCGACCGGATCGGCAACTTCTGGGTCGACCTGGTGCGCGGCACCATCCGGATCCTGCTGCCGATGGCCGCCATCGCGGCGGTCGTGCTGCTGGCCGGGGGTGTCATCCAGAACCTCACCGACCCGCACACGATCACGACGATCACCGGTGGTCAGCAGGTCGTGCAGGGCGGACCGGTCGCCTCGCAGGAGGCGATCAAGGAACTCGGCACCAACGGCGGTGGCTTCTTCAACGCCAACTCGGCCCATCCGTTCGAGAACCCGAACGCCTGGACCAACCTGCTCCAGATCTTCCTCATCCTCGTCATCCCGTTCTCGCTGCCCTGGGTCTACGGGCGCATGGTCGGGAACAGGCGCCAGGGCTACGTCGCCACCGCCACGATGGCAGGCCTCCTCGTCGCGAGCATGGGCCTGGCCGCCTGGGGCGAGTACGCGGCCTCCGGGTCGGCACTGGGCTCGATGGAGGGCAAGGAGCAGCGCCTCGGCATCGCCTGGTCGTCGATCTTCGCCGGGGCCACCACCGGCACCTCGACCGGCGCGGTGAACTCGATGCACGACAGCTTCAGCGCCCTCGGCGGCGCGGTGCCGCTGTCGAACATGATGCTCGGCGAGGTCTCCCCCGGCGGCGTGGGCACCGGCCTGTACAACCTGCTCGTCTACATCGTGCTCGCCGTCTTCATCGCCGGGCTGATGGTCGGCAGGACACCGGAGCTGCTCGGGAAGACGGTGGGCCGCAGGGAGATCACCTACGTCGCCCTGAGCGTGGTCGTCACCCCCGCGCTGGTGCTCATCTTCACCGGCCTCGCGATCGTGCTCCCCGCGGCGACCGCCGGCCTGCTCAACACCGGCCCGCACGGCCTGAGCGAGATGATGTACGCCTTCACGTCCGCGTCGAACAACAACGGCTCGGCCTTCGCCGGGCTCACGGCCGACCAGCCGTTCCTCAACCTCGCCCTGGCGTTCTGCATGTTCTTCGGCCGGCTGGTCCCGATCGTGCTCGTGCTCGCCCTGGCCGGCTCCTTCGCCGCCCAGCGCAAGCGCCCGGTCACCGCCGGCACCATGCCGACCGATACCCCGCTGTTCACCGTCCTGCTCGCCGGCACCGTCGTGGTCGTCGCCGGGCTCACCTTCTTCCCGGCCCTGGCACTGGGGCCGATCGCGGAGGCCCTGTCATGAACCTCGCCCTCGTCCGTACCGCCTGGGTGGCGATGCCCCAGGCCTTCGTCAAGCTCGACCCGCGGCACGCGTTCCGCGCACCGGTCATCTTCGTGGTGTGGGTCGGGTCGGTGCTCACCACCGTCCTGGCCGTCAAGGATCCCTCGGTCTTCACCATCTCGGTCACCGTGTGGCTCTGGGCCACCGTGCTCTTCGCCAACCTCGCCGAGGCCGTCGCCGAGGGGCGGGGAAAGGCCCAGGCCGAGACGCTGCGCCGGACCCGCACCGAGACCACGGCGCGCCGGCTCCGGGCCGACGGTACCGAGGAGCAGGTGCGCGGCACCGAGCTGCGGCTCGGCGACCTCGTCGTCGTCGAGGCCGGCCAGGTGATCCCCGGCGACGGCGACGTGGTCGAGGGCGTCGCCACTGTCGACGAGTCGGCCATCACCGGCGAGTCCGCACCCGTCATCCGCGAGTCCGGTGGCGACCGGTGCGCCGTCACCGGCGGCACCACCGTGCTCTCGGACCGGATCGTCGTCAAGGTGACGAGCAGGCCCGGCGAGACCTTCATCGACCGGATGATCGCCCTCGTCGAGGGTGCCGCGCGGCAGAAGACCCCCAACGAGATCGCGCTGACGATCCTCCTGACGACGCTGACCCTGATCTTCGTCCTCGCCGTGGGCGCGATCCAGCCGATGGCGATCTACTCGGGCTCACGACTGTCGCTCGTGGTGCTCGTCGCCCTCCTGGTGTGCCTCATCCCGACGACCATCGGGGCGCTGCTGTCGGCCATCGGCATCGCCGGCATGGACCGACTCGTGCAGCACAACGTGCTCGCCATGTCGGGCCGCGCGGTGGAGGCCGCGGGGGACGTCAGCACGCTGCTGCTCGACAAGACCGGCACGATCACCTTCGGCAACCGGCAGGCCAGCGAGGTCGTCCCGGTCGAGGAGGCCACCCGCGCCGACCTGCTGCGCGCGGCGTACCTCTCCTCTCTCGCGGACGAGACACCCGAGGGCCGCTCGATCGTCGACCACGCCCTCGCGCACGGTGTCGACCCGGCCACCGGGTCGTTCGCCGAGCTGCGCCAGGCCGGCGCCGAGTTCGTGCCGTTCTCCGCGTCCACCCGCATGTCCGGGGTCGACCTTCCCGACGGCACCAGGGTCCGCAAGGGCGCGGGCTCGGCCGTGGCCTCCTGGGTGGAGGGGAGCGGGGGGCAGGTCGCGAGCGACCTGCACTACGCGGTCGACGGGATCAGCGCGAACGGCGGCACTCCGCTCGTCGTCGCCATCGCCGAGCCCGGATGCCGGGCACGGACCCTCGGCGTGGTGCACCTCAAGGACATCGTCAAGCCGGGCATGCGCGAGCGGTTCGACCAGCTGCGGGCGATGGGCATCACCACCGTGATGATCACCGGGGACAACCCGCTCACCGCCAAGGCCATCGCCAGCGAGGCCGGAGTCGACGACTTCCTCGCCGAGGCCACCCCCGAGGACAAGATGGCCCTGATCCGTGCGCAGCAGGAGGGCGGCAGGCTGGTCGCGATGACCGGCGACGGCACCAACGACGCCCCAGCCCTCGCCCAGGCCGACGTCGGCGTCGCGATGAACACGGGCACCTCCGCCGCCAAGGAGGCCGGCAACATGGTCGACCTCGACAGCGACCCGACCAAGCTCATCGACGTCGTCGCCATCGGAAAGCAGCTGCTCATCACCCGGGGTGCGCTGACGACGTTCTCGATCGCCAACGACGTGGCGAAGTACTTCGCGATCATCCCCGCGATGTTCGTCGGCATCTTCCCCGGCCTGGACCGGCTCAACGTCATGGGGCTGTCCAGCCCCGACTCGGCGATCCTGTCGGCCGTCGTCTTCAACGCGCTCGTCATCGTGGCCCTCATCCCGCTGTCCCTGCGCGGGGTGAGGTACCGCCCGGTCTCGGCTCACCTGATGCTGCGCCGCAACCTCCTGGTCTACGGCCTCGGCGGCATCGTCGCGCCGTTCATCGGCATCAAGCTCATCGACCTCGTCATCTCCCTCCTCCCCGGACTTCGGTGATTCCCATGGCCATCACTCGTCAGCTCTGGGCAGCCCTCAAGATGCTGCTCGTCCTCACCCTCGTGCTCGGGGTGCTCTACCCGGCGGCCATCCTGGCGGTGGGGCTCGTCGTCCCCGGCCAGGCGCAGGGCTCGCTCATCGAGGTCGACGGAGAGGTCGTCGGATCCAGCCTGCTCGGGCAGGCTGCCGACGGCCCCGAGTGGTTCCAGGCCCGGCCGTCCGCATCCGACCACAGCGGCGACACCAGCGGAGGCTCCAACCTCGGCCCCGACGCCGAGGACCTCGCCGCCGCCGTGTCGGAGCGGGAGGCCGCCCTGCGCGAGGCGAACCCGGACGCCCCGGCCACCATCCCTGAAGACGCCCTCACGGCATCCGGCAGCGGCCTCGACCCGCACATCTCGCCGGAGTACGCGGCATACCAGGCGCCACGGGTGGCGGCGGCCCGCGGCATGGCGCTGGCCGACGTGCAGCGGATCATCGCCGAGCACACCGAGCGGGCCGCCCTGGGGTTCATCGGGCAGGACCGGGTCAACGTCACCGAGCTCAACGTGGCACTGGCGACGACCTCCGCCGTCAGCGCCGCCCGTCAGTGAGAATGACGGCATGGCACGCGGCCGGCATCGCATCTACCTCGGAGCCGCCCCGGGGGTGGGCAAGACCGTCGCCATGCTCGACGAGGCGCGCCGTCGGTCCGCCCGCGGCACCGACGTCGTGGCCGGGCTCGTCGAGACCCACGGCAGGGCGCACACCGCCGAGCTGATCGACGGGCTGGAGGTGGTACCGCGCACACGGCTCGAGTACCGGGGGGCCACCTTCGAGGAGATGGACCTCGACGCCGTGCTCGCGCGCCGGCCCACCGTCGCCCTCGTCGACGAGCTCGCGCACACCAACGCCCCGGGGTCGCGGAACGAGAAGCGCTGGCAGGACATCGACGAGCTGCTGGATGCCGGCATCGACGTCATCTCGACCGTCAACATCCAGCACCTGGAGTCGCTCAACGACGTCGTCGAGTCGATCACCGGTGTCGTGCAGCGAGAGACGGTGCCCGACGAGGTCGTGCGGCGCGCCGACCAGATCGAGCTCGTCGACATGACGCCCGAGGCGCTGCGGCGTCGGATGGCGCACGGCAACATCTACCGGGCCGAGAAGGTCGACGCCGCCCTGTCGAACTACTTCCGGGTCGGCAACCTGTCCGCGCTCCGGGAGCTGGCCCTGCTGTGGCTGGCCGACCGGGTCGACGAGGGGCTCGGGCGCTACCGCGCCGACCACGGTATCGACTCCTCGTGGCCGACCCGCGAGCGGGTCGTCGTCGCCCTCTCCGGCGGCCCCGAGGGCGAGATCCTCCTCCGCCGGGGTGCCCGGATCGCCTCGCGGGGAGCGGGGGGCGAGCTGCTCGCCGTGCACGTCGCCAGGGTGGACGGCCTCAGCGGCCCGCCCCTGCCCACCCTGGCCACCCTGCGCCGGCTCACCCAGGAGCTCGGCGGCTCGTGGCACACGGTGACGGGCGACGACCCGGCCGAGGCCATCCTCGACGTGGCGCGAGGGGTCAACGCCTCCCAGGTCGTCATCGGCAGTACCCGCCGACCGCGGTGGCGCACCCTCGTGGTGCCCAGCACGACGGAGGAGGTCATCAGCCACTCCGGCGACATCGACGTGCACGTGGTGACCCACTCGTTCGCCGCTGGACGGGGTTGGCGTGTGCCGCGGGCGGCGTTGCCCCGCCGTCGCGTTCGGATCGGGTATGCCGCGGCCGTGATCGGTCCGCTCGTGCTCACCGGCCTGCTCGCCGTGCTGCCGGAGGACCCCGACCTGCCCTTGACCGTGCCGCTCTACCTTCTCATCACGGTGCTCGTCGCCCTGCTCGGTGGGATCGGCCCGGCCCTCGTGGGGGCGGTCGTGTCGTCAGGGCTGCTCAACTGGTTCTTCCTCGAGCCGGTGCGCACCCTGACGATCGCGCAGCCCGAGAACGCGCTGGCACTGGTCGTGTTCGTCGTCGTCGCCGCGGTGGTCGCGTTCGTCGTGCACACCAGCGCCCGCCGAGCCGAGCGTGCGGTGGCGGCCCAGAGGGAGTCGGCCGCCCTCGCCGAGCTGACCCACACGCTGCTCGGCTCGACCGACCAGATGACCGTCCTGCTCGACCACGCCGTCGACATGTTCGGGGCCCGCCGTGCCTTGATCCTGAGGCGCGCCACGGCCGACGAACCGGCCGAGGTCGTCGCCGAGAGCGAGGGGGCGGCCCCCGACCCCGGCGCCGTGACGGGGACGGCAGCCGGCATGGACGAGCAGGCCCACGCGCCGGCGGACGACGCGCACGACCTCGTGCTCGTGGGTGCACCGGTCCCAGCGGACCGGCAGCGACTCCTTGCGGCCTTCGCCGCGCACGCCGGCGCGATCCTCCAGCGGCGGGCCCTTCAGCGCGCCGCCGGGGAGGCGGCCTCGCTGGCCCGGGACAACTCGGCGCGGACCGCGCTGCTGTCGGCGGTCTCGCACGACCTGCGCACCCCGCTCGCCGGCATCAAGGCGGCGATCGGCAGCCTGCGGTCGTCGGAGGTCACGTTCTCGCCGGCGGACGAGGCCGAGCTCATGGCCGCCATCGAGGACTCCGCCGACCGGCTCGACGCCCTCATCGGCAACCTGCTCGACATGTCGCGACTCCAGGCGGGGGCGCTCGTCGCGTCGCCGCGCCCGGTGGACCTCGGCGAGGTGGTTCCGGCGACGGTCGCCTCGGTGACCGAGCCCGAGCGGGTCGACTGGACCCTGGACCCGGCGGCCAGGGTGGTGGTCGCCGACCCCGGCCTGCTCGACCGGGTGCTCGGCAACGTCGTCGAGAACGCCCTGCGGCACCAGCCCCCTCCGGGGCACGTGCGGGTGACGACCAGCGGCATCGGGCACCGCACCCAGGTGCGGGTCGTCGACACAGGTCCCGGGGTGGCGGAGGACAGCCGCGAGCAGATCTTCCTGCCCTTCCAGCGCACGGGGGACGCACCCGCGGGCGACGGTGTGGGGCTCGGGCTGGCGGTCGCCAGGGGGCTCGCGGAGGCGATGGGGGCCGAGGTGTCCGCGGAGGAGACGCCCGGCGGCGGGCTCACCATGGTGGTGGACCTGCCCGCGGCGCCGGAGGAGGGCAGTGGTGGTTGAGCGCATCCTCGTCGTCGACGACGACGAGACCATCCGGCGGACGCTGCGGATCAACCTCCGCGCCCGCGGCTACGAGGTCGAGGTGGTGGGCTCCGGGCGGGACGCCCTCTCCACCCTCGAGGACGCCGCGCCCGACCTCGTCGTCCTCGACCTGGGCCTGCCCGACCTCGACGGCGTCGAGGTGCTCCGACGGCTCCGACGCACCTCGGCCGTCCCGGTCGTCGTCCTCTCTGCGCGCCAGCAGTCCGACGACAAGGTCGAGGCCCTCGACGAGGGCGCCGACGACTACGTCACGAAGCCGTTCGGCATGGACGAGCTGATGGCCCGGGTGCGGTCCGCGCTGCGCAGGGGGGGTTCGGTCGCGGACTCGCTGACCGGCATACCCCCGGTCTCCACCGCCGCCTTCGAGGTCGACTTCGCCACCCTCTCCGCCACCCGGGCGGGGGAGCAGGTGCACCTGACGCCCACCGAGTGGCGGCTCCTCGGCGAGCTGGCCCGGCACCGCGGCCGGGTGGTGACCCAGACCGACCTCCTCCGGGCCGTGTGGGGACCGGGTTACGGGCGGGAGTCCAACTACCTCCGCGTCTACGGCAACCAGCTGAGGCGAAAGCTCGAGGCGGACCCGAGCCGACCGCGCCACATCGTCACCGAACCGGGCATCGGCTACCGCCTCGTGGAGCAGCCGCCGGCCCTCGCGTGACATCTCGGCCACCTGAGGGCCGCCCGTGGGCTTCTCCCCGGCTCCGTGGGGACGGCGACCTATATTGCGGACCATGGACAGCTGCCGCCGACCCGTGGGTGGTCGCCGCGCCACGGCGGCGCTGATGGCGCTCCCCCTGGTGGTCGCCCTCTCGGGCTGCGGGGCCGGTGCCGCCCAGGACGAGGCCCGCGCGGCCTCGGACGCCTTCGTCGCCGAGGCCGCCGGCGACCCTCCTGCGGCCTGTGAGCGGCTCGCGCCGGAGACCCGGCGCACGCTGGAGGAGGACTCCGGCGCCGGCTGCCAGGACGTCATAGGCGGGCTCGGACTGACGGGTGCCGGTGCTGCCCGGTCGGTCACCGTCGCGGGCCACAGCGCCCAGGTCAGGTATGCCGGGGACACCGTCTTCCTCGCCCTCTTCGACGACGGCTGGCGGGTCACCGCTGCCGGGTGCGAGCGGGTCTCGGCGGACGCCTCCGAGCCCTACGACTGCGACGTGGAGGGAGGGTGACACCGTGCGGGTGATGTTCACCGTCTACGCCGTCTTCATCGCGGCCGGCCTCGCGTACTGCATCGCGCTGGGGGTGGCGGCCCGATGAGCGGAGCTCCCCCTCCCCGGTCGTTCTGGCGGGACAACTCCCTCTCGCTGGTCTTCGGCGCGCTCCTCCTCCTGACCCTCCTGGGGCAGGCCGTGTGGGGCGTCGCGGGGTACAACGAGGAGGCACGGACCGCGGGGCTCCAGGAGATCTCGCTCCTGCGCTACGTCACGTCGTCGGGGTTCGCCGTCGACGTCGCCGAGAACTGGCAGTCCGAGTTCCTCCAGTTCGTGCTCTACATCGGGCTCACCGTGTGGCTCGTCCAGCGGGGGTCGTCGGAGTCGAAGGAGCCGGGTGACGAGGGGCGCGAGAGCGACGAGCAGCAGATGGTGGGCCCGCACGCCCGACCCGACTCACCCGCCTGGGCCAGGGCAGGTGGCTGGCGGACCCGGTTGTACTCGCACTCCCTCGTCCTCGTCATGGGCGTCGTCTTCGTGGGCTCGTGGTCGGCGCAGGCCGTCGCCGGGCACGTGGCGAACAACGAGGAGCGGCTGCGCGACCGGCTCGACCCGCTCAGCCTGGGTCAGTACGTCGCGTCCCCCGACTTCTGGGGGCGCACCCTCCAGAACTGGCAGTCCGAGCTGCTCGCCATCGGGACGATGGCGGTCTTCGCCATCTACCTCCGCGAGCGAGGGTCCCCGGAGAGCAAGGAGGTCGGGGCGCCGCACGGTGTCACGACGTCGAGCGACTGACCCGGGTCGCGCGGCAGGGGCCTCCCGGCACGACCGGACTCACAGCCCGCTCCAAGGTGCGAGCGCCACCATGCGGGGGTGACACCTCGGCGAACCCCGGTCAGCTCGTGGTCCACGAGCTCCTGAGCCGCATCCTCGCGGCACCCGCCCCACTCGTGCTCGCGGTCGTGGGTCTCGTCGTCCTGGCCGAGGACGCCCTCTTCGTGGGGTTCGTCATCCCCGGCGAGACGGTGGCGATCCTCGGAGGCGTCGCCGCCAGCCTGGGCCACGTCCCGCTCGCCGCCGTCCTCGCCGTCGTGGTCGGGGCGGCCGTGGTCGGCGACACCATCGGGTTCGAGGTCGGGCGGCGACTGGGACCTCGCGTCCTCGGGGCGCCGATCCTGCAGCGCCATCGGTCCCGGCTCGACGAGGCACGAGGGTTCCTCGGTCGCCGCGGTGGCTGGGCGGTGTTCCTCGGCCGGTGGACGGCGTTCTTCCGGGCGGTCATGCCGGCGTTGGCGGGGACGACCCCGATGTCGTACCGGCGGTTCTTCGTGTTCAACGCCACCGGCGGCCTCCTCTGGGGAGTCGCGGTGGTCCTGGCCGGCTACCTTGCGGGGGCCTCCTACGGCGCGGTCGAGAAGGCCTTCGGTCGCGACGCGGGGTTGGCGGGCCTCCTCGTCGTGGCAGTGGTGGCCGTGGTGTGGCACCTGCGACGGGGGCGGCCGGCTGCGCAGCTCCATCCCGGGGACTGACGCGCGACGGCGCGGCGGGGCGCCCAGCACCCTTCGACGGGGACCGGCCCGGCCGACGCGGCGCGCCCACCTGAGCGGGGCCGGGTGTCGGTGGCGTGGGAGAGGATGTCCGGATGGACGTGACCCTCGCCGACGTCGTGGCGGCGTCGCGCACCGTGGCCGCGACGCGGTCGCGCACGGCCAAGACCGACGCACTGGCCGAGCTGTTCGCCCGCTGCGACCCCGACGAGGTGGGGGTGGTGGTGGCGCACCTCTCCGGCGTGCTGCCCCAGCGCCGGCTCGGCGTCGGGTTCCGTTCGCTGGGGTCGCTGCCGCCACCGGCCGGGGAGGCGTCCCTGACCGTGGCAGAGGTCGACGCGGCGTTCGACCGCCTGGCGGCGACCACGGGCGCGGGCTCCGCGGCATCCCGGCGCGCGGAGCTGGCCGACCTCATGGGCCGCGCCACGGCCGACGAGCAGGCGTTCCTCCGTGACCTCATCACCGGCAACCTCCGCCAGGGGGCGCTCGACGGCGTCGTCCTCGGCGCGGTCGCGAAGGCGTATGCCGTGCCCGAGCCGGTCGTGCGCCGCGCCGCCATGCTCGCGGGCACGGCGGCCGAGACCGCGAGGCTCGCGGCGAGCGGCGGGACGGTGGCGCTCGAGCAGGTGGGGCTCGTCGTCGGGCGACCCGTGCGCCCGATGCTCGCGGCATCGGCGAAGACGGCCGGCGAGGCGGTCGAGGCCGTCGGCGGCGGTCAGCTGCTCGTCGACGGCAAGCTCGACGGCATCCGCGTGCAGGTGCACCGTCGTTCCGGGGTGGTGACCGTCTACACCCGCAGCCTCGACGAGATCACCGAGCGCGTGCCGGAGGTCGTCGAGGCGGTGGCGGGCCTGCCCGGTGGCGACCTCGTGCTCGATGGCGAGGCGATCGTGCTGCGCGAGGGGGGCCGACCGGCACCGTTCCAGGTGACGGGGGCCCGCACGGCGAGCTCGGCCGACGTTGCCGGGCTCCGGGCGACGGTGCCGCTCACGACCTACCTCTTCGACGTGCTCCATCGCGACGGCGCCGACCTCATCGACGAGAGCGCGATGGTGCGGCACGAGGCGCTGCTCGAGGTGGCTCCCCACCTCATGGTGCCGAGGGTCGTGACGTCGGAAGCCGCCGATGCGGCGAGGTTCTTCGACGAGCTCGTCGCGGCCGGGCACGAGGGCGTCGTCGTGAAGGCCGCGTCGAGCCCGTATGCCGCGGGGCGCCGGGGCAGCGGGTGGGTCAAGGTCAAGCCGACGCACACGCTCGACCTCGTCGTGCTGGCCGTCGAGTGGGGCTCGGGGCGACGGCGCGGCACGCTCTCCAACATCCACCTCGGGGCACGCGACCCGCGCAGCGGCGCGTTCGTCATGATCGGCAAGACGTTCAAGGGCATGACCGACGAGATGCTCCGGTGGCAGACCGACCGGTTCACCGAGCTGGCGGTCGACGGCACGGACGGGTGGGTCGTTCACCTGCGGCCCGAGCAGGTCGTGGAGATCGCGTTCGACGGGCTGCAGCGCTCGCGCCGCTACCCCGGCGGGGTGGCCCTGCGGTTCGCGCGGGTGCTGCGCTACCGCGACGACAAGACGGCGGACGAGGCCGACACCATCGACACCGTGCAGGCGCTCGCACCCGAGGGGTGACGCCGGGCCTGACTGCGGGGCTCGGGTCGGCGTGCCGACGCCGGCCTGGTGCCCGGCTCGGGTCTGCTCAGTCCGCTCGGGCCAGGGAGCGCACGAGCCGTCCGACGGCCACCACGATGCCGATCACGCTCCCGGCGATCCCGACGACGAGGACCACCCGCGCCACGACCTCGAAGTCCACGAAGGTCTGGGTGAAGTCGAAGGGGAAGACCTGCCACAGCCGGACCATGGCGGCCAGGCCCACGCTCGTCGTGACGATGTCGCCGAGCGCGCGGAGCCAGACGGGGTCGAGGAGGACGTAGACCGCATTGGCCGCGATCCCGGCAATGATCGACGCGTTGACGAGGGGGAGCACGAGGGCGAAGTCGTCGGTGAGGAAGGACAGCGCCTGCCAGCCGGGCCGGTCGTTGACCAGGACGTACACGACGACGTTGACGACGATCGCCACGGTGTACCCGAAGCGGCGGGACGCCGGCCCGGCGGTGACCTTGGCGTGAAGGGGTGGCCCGATGACGGGCTGGTGGGTCGCGGCCATGGTGGTGCCTCCGCTCGACGCGGCGCGGCGCCCGGCTGGCGCCGGGCCACAGATGGTCCACCTCCATCGTGGCACCGGCCGCCACGGCCGGCGCCCGTCCGAGACCCGGCTCACCCTCGTGGCCCGGCGTCGGCTCCCGCCGGTCGTGGTCCGGGGCGGCGTTCGGCCGGCTCGGCGGGTTCTCGCCCCGGGGGGCCGCTGGGCTAGGGTCCCCACGTCGGGCGCGGGACGTCGAAGGGGCGGTCATGGGATACGCGGACCACGGGCAGGGGGCGCTCCCGGTCGGCCTCACCGCGACGTCGCGGGGCCTCTGGGCCTTCACGGCCGACCTTGACCTGCTCCGCCGGCTCGCGACCAGCGGCTTCGACTGGGTCAGTGTCGACGCCCAGCACGGCCCCGTCGACCGGGCCCTGCTGCACGCCCTCGGCCGATCCCTGGGGGGAGTTGGAGCACCCTTCGTCGTCCGGGTGCCGGGGGTGGACGCGGGCTGGATCGGCGCGGCCCTCGACGCCGGGGCCGGAGCGGTCATCGTGCCTTCTGTCACCGGTGCCACGGACGCAGTCGCGTCGGCTCGCGCGTCCCGCTACCCGCCGGAGGGCGACCGCAGCTGGGGACCGTTCCCGCCGCTGTGGGGTGGGTCGGCCCCCGATCCCGTGGCCGCGAACGCGGCCGTGCGGTGCCTCGTCATGGTCGAGACGGTCGGGGCGCTCGACGCGGTCGACGACCTGGCGGCGACACCGGGGGTCGACGGGCTCTTCGTCGGGCCACTCGACCTGGCCCTCGCCCTCGGCACGACGGTGGAGGCCCTCCTGGCCGACCACTCACCGGGCAACCCGCTGGGCCGTGTCGTCGAGGCGGCTCGCAGTCACGGCATCCTCGTCGGTGCCTTCGCAGGCACTCCGTCGAACGCGACCACGCTGCGGGCGCACGGCATCCACTGCCTCGCCGTGACGACCGACCTGGCCGTCGTCGCCGCGGGCGTGCGCGAGGTGCTCGCCGCCGACGACGTGCCCGAGGGCGAGAGTGGTTTCGTCGACGGGGGCGCGGCGGCGGTCGGGCGGCATACCGTGGAGGAATGAGTGGACCACCATCGGTCTCCGTCAACGGGGCCTTGCTGCCGCTGGACGGCGTGCGGGTGCACACCTCGCTGCTCGACCTCATCCGCAGCCACGGCCTGACTGGCGCGAAGGAGGGCTGCGCGGAGGGGGAGTGCGGAGCCTGCTCGGTGCTCGTGCTGCGACCCGACGGTGAGCGCTCGCAGTGGTTGGCCCTCAACTCCTGCCTCGTCCCGGCCGCGGCGTTCGACGGGCAGGAGGTCATGACGGCCGAGGGGCTGGGCTCGCCGGACCGGCTGCACCCGGTGCAGCGCGAGATGGCCGAGCGGGGTGGGTCCCAGTGCGGTTACTGCACACCGGGATTCGTGTGCAGCATGGCCGCCGAGTACTACCGCGCCGACGGTGGCACCTTCGACCTCCATGCCGTGAGCGGCAACCTGTGCCGGTGCACGGGATACCGGCCGATCCGGGACGCCGCGCTGGCCCTCGGTGCCCCTGAGCATGGAGACCCACTGGCCGCCCGCACGAGCGCGCTCGCGCCCGGCCCCTCGACCACCCGAGTGGCTGCCGACGACGGTCTGTTCGTGCGACCGGCGACGCTCGACGAGGCGCTCTCCCTCCTGGCCGCGGACCCCGACGCGGTGGCCGTCGCCGGGAGCACCGACTGGGGCGTCGAGGTCAACCTCCACGGTCGCCGCGCGCGCTCCGTGGTGGCCGTCGACCGCCTTGCCGAGCTGCGGGTCGCCGAGGTAGCGGACGACGCGATCACCGTCGGAGCCGCCCTCACGCTGACCGAGGTGGAGGCAGTCCTGGCCGGCCGCCTGCCGCTCCTCGACGAGGTGTGGCCGCAGTTCGCCTCCCGGCTGATCCGCAACGGTGCGACGGTCGGCGGCAACCTCGGCACGGCATCCCCCATCGGTGACCTCGCGCCGGCCCTGCTCGCCCTCGAGGCGAGCCTGGTGCTCGTGTCCTCGCGGGGTGAGCGGGAGGTGCCGCTGAGCGAGTACTTCACGGGGTACCGCCGCACGGTCCTCGAAGGGGACGAGCTCATCCGGACCGTTCGGGTCCCCGTGCCGCCCAGCCCGCTCGTGGCCTTTCACAAGGTGGCCAAGCGCCGCATCGACGACATCTCCAGCGTGGCCGTGGCGTTCGCGGTCGACCTCGTCGACGGGATCGTCCGGAAGGCCCGGATCGGTCTCGGCGGCGTCGCAGCGACACCGCTGCGGGCCCTCGCGACCGAGGCCGCTCTCGAGGGCGAGCCGTGGACCCCCCGCACCGTCGCACACGCCGCAGACGTGCTGGCCGCAGAGGGCACACCCATCGACGACGTGCGCGCCAGCGCGGCCTACCGCCAGGCGATGCTCCGCAATGCCCTCGTGCGGTTCGGCGTCGAGCGCGGCGGACTCGACCCCGGGGTGAGGGCGTCATGAGCCGGCTCTCCGAGCGCCCCGAGGGTGCGGTGGCCGGGGCGGCCCTGCCGCACGAGAGCGCCGCCCTGCACGTCACGGGGCACGCGCTCTACACCGACGACCTCCTGGGGCGGACGCCCAGGGTTCTCCACGCCCACCCCGTGCAGGCGCCGCACGCCCACGCGCGCGTCACCGCGCTGCGGGCGCGGCCGGCATACGACATGCCCGGAGTCGTGCGGGTGCTCACCGCCGACGACGTGCCGGGGCTCAACGACGCCGGGATGAAGGGCGACGAACCGCTGTTCCCGAGCGAGGTCATGTATGCCGGGCACGCCGTGTGCTGGGTGCTCGGCGAGACGCTCGAGGCGGCTCGGCTCGGGGCGGGGGCCGTCGAGGTCGACTACGAGCCCCTGCCCTCGGTGGTGCGGCTCACCGAGGCCATCGCCGCCGACTCGTTCCAGGGCGGGCAGCCGACCGTGGCCCGGGGCGACGTCGAGGCGGGCCTCGAGGGGTCGGTCCACGTGTTCAGCGGTGCGGTCGAGATGGCCGGCCAGGAGCACTTCTACCTCGAGACGCAGTGCGCGCTGGCCGAGGTCGACGAGGCGGGGCAGGTATTCGTCCAGTCCAGCACCCAGCACCCGACCGAGACCCAGTCGATCGTCGCGCACGTGCTCGGGGTCCCGAGCCACGCGGTGACCGTGCAGTGCCTCCGGATGGGAGGAGGCTTCGGCGGCAAGGAGATGCAACCGCACGGGTATGCCGCCGTCGCCGCCCTGGGTGCGGTGCTGACGGGGCGCCCGGTGCGGGTCCGGCTGACCCGCGCCCAGGACATGACCATGACGGGGAAGCGCCACGGGTTCCACGCCGAGTGGCGGGTGGGGTTCGACGCCGACGGGAGGCTGCAGGCGCTCGACGCGACGCTCACGTCGGACGGCGGGTGGAGCCTGGACCTCTCCGAGCCCGTGCTCGCGCGGGCCCTCTGCCATGTCGACAACGCCTACTGGATCCCGCACGTGCGCGTGCACGGCCGGATCGCCAAGACGCACAAGACCTCGCAGACCGCCTTCCGCGGGTTCGGTGGGCCGCAGGGAATGTTCGTCATCGAGGACATCCTCGGTCGGTGCGCGCCCCTCCTCGGGATCGCGCCGGACGAGCTGCGTCGGCGCAACTTCTACCGCGAGGGACAGGAGACGCCGTACGGCCAGCCGGTGCGCCACCCGGGGCGGCTCGTCACCGCGTGGGACCAGGTGCTCGCCGACGGTGACGTGGCCCGGCGCCGGGAGGAGATCGCGGCCTTCAACGCCACGCACCCCCACACGAAGCGCGCCCTCGCGGTGACGCCGGTCAAGTTCGGGATCTCCTTCAACTTCACGGCGTTCAACCAGGCGGGGGCGCTCGTCCACGTCTACCAGGACGGCTCGGTGCTCATCAACCACGGTGGCACCGAGATGGGCCAGGGGCTGCACACGAAGATGCTCCAGGTGGCGGCCACCGCGTTGGGGCTGCCGCTGGAGCGGGTGCGGCTCGCGCCGACCCGGACCGACAAGGTGCCCAACACCAGTGCCACGGCGGCGAGCTCGGGCGCCGACCTCAACGGCGGGGCCATCCG
This sequence comes from Ornithinibacter sp., assembly GCA_035703305.1. Lineage (GTDB taxonomy): Bacteria > Actinomycetota > Actinomycetes > Actinomycetales > Dermatophilaceae > Fodinibacter. The sequence continues at coordinate 49,218 of DASSYJ010000090.1, forward strand.
GCACGCGTGCGACCAGATCCTGGCGCGCCTCGAGGTCGTGAGGGCCGGCCGGGACCTCACGTGGGACGAGCTGGTGCGGGAGGCGTACGTGTCCCGGGTGCAGCTGTGGGCGGCGGGCTACTACCGCACCGAGGGCATCCACTGGGACTCGACGAGGATGCAGGGCCACCCCTTCAAGTACTTCGCGTACGGCGTCGCCGCCTGCGAGGTCGAGGTCGACGGCTTCACCGGCGCCCACCGCACGCGCAGGGTCGACATCGTGCACGACGTGGGTGACTCGCTGTCGCCGCTCGTCGACCTCGGCCAGATCGAGGGCGCGTTCGTCCAGGGGGCCGGGTGGCTCACCCTGGAGGACCTCCGATGGGACGAGTCGGTCGGCGAGTCGCGCGGGCGGCTGCTCAGCCGGTCCGCCTCGACGTACAAGCTTCCTGCCTGGTCGGAGATGCCCGAGGAGCTCCACGTCGCCCTGCTCGAGCGGGCCCACGAGGACGGTGTCGTCTACGGGTCCAAGGCCGTGGGTGAGCCGCCGCTGATGCTGGCCTTCTCGGTGCGCGAGGCGCTGCGCCAGGCCGCGGCGGCCTTCGGCCCCGACGGGGTCAGCGTCGACCTGGCCTCGCCGGCGACCCCGGAGGCGGTCTTCTGGGCGGTCGAGCAGGCCCGCCGGGGTGGCGAGGGAGGCCACGTCTCGGTCGGGTCACCCGGTCGTGAGCCGGAGCAGCCCGAACCCGACCGACCGGCCCTGCACCCGGCGTCGGAGCAGCACGTGGGATCGGGTCGCTGACGTGCACTGGACGGATGCCGTGACGAGACTCCGCCGGGAGCGCGTGCCCGGCGTGCTCGTGACGGTGGCGGCGGTGCGGGGGCACGCTCCACGGGATGCCGGGGCCAAGCTCGTCGTCACCGCCGACCGGACGTGGGGGAGCATCGGTGGAGGGAACCTCGAGGAGACGGCGGTGACGCGAGGTCGCGCGTTGATGGAGGCAGGCACGTCGGAGCCCGAGAGCCTGGTCGTGTCGCTGTCCGAGAAGGTCCACACGGACCACGGGCGCCAGTGCTGCGGGGGTGAGGTGACCCTTCTCCTCGAGCCGCTGCCAGTGGTGCCTGCCGTCGCGGTGTTCGGGGTGGGTCACGTCGGGCTCGAGCTGGCGCGGATCCTCGCTCGGCACGACGTCGAGCTGCACCTCGTCGACTCGCGTGAGGCGCGGCTCTCCGAGGAGCGGCTCGCCTGCCTGTCCGACGCGCTCGCGAGCGTGCACGTGCACCACGCCCCCCTGCCCGAGATGGTGCTCGGCGGCCTGCCCACCGGGACGCACGTGCTCGTGCTGACCCACGACCACGCCGAGGACTTCGCGCTCTGCGACGCGGCCCTGCGGTGCGGGCACCTCGGGAGCATCGGGCTCATCGGCTCGTCGGCGAAGTGGACGAGGTTCCGGCATGGCCTGCGGGTCGAGGGGCACGCCGAGTCGGAGGTCGACCGCATCGTCTCGCCGATCGGCGACCCCGCCGTCGTCGGCAAGGAGCCCGCCACGATCGCGCTCGCCGTGGCGACCGCACTCGTCTCGTCGTTCGACCGGTCACGCGTCAGCTGACGCTGCGCCACGAGAGGTTCGCAGGCTGGGTGTAGGCGTGGAGTCGTCATCCGCCCGCGAGCTCCCGGATCGGCTCACACGAGGCCGAGGCCCAGGAGGAGCAGGGCACCCAGGAGCCCGACGGCCCCGACCACCCCGGCGCGTCCGGCCCTCGCGCCGTCGAGGGGCTTGACGGGGATGAGCAGGGACCCAGCCATGATCAAGGCCGCCACACCGAGTGACGTGGTCAAGGGGGTGTGGAGCCACGCCGACTCGAGGAGGAGCACCAGGCCCAGCACGGCGAGCGTCAGGGGAGCTGCGATCGCGACGCGCGCATCCTTTGCGGGGCTCCTGACGACGGGGAGGGGAGCGATCGGGCTGCCGAACGCCCCCGACACGAGGCCGACCAGCACCCCCGGCGGCCAGCTGCCGTGCACCACGTCGCTCGCGCTCCGCCGCGCGACGAGGGCGCGGGCCAGCATGCCGGCGCCCACGAGCGCGACCAGGCCCACGGCATACGCGATGCCTGTCCAGGGCCACAACGGCTCCCTCCAGAACGCGAGGAGGAAGGCGGCGACCGTGGCCATGACGGCCCACCAGGGTCCTTGGATCCTCCGGATGCCGCGCAGCCGCCCGAGCCGGCCGCCGACCGAGCCGAGCCAGTCGCCTGTTCCCGAGTCGGTCGACGTGGCACGCAGCCGAGCCAGACCGACGCCCGCGAGCAGCACGGCCAACAGGCCCACGGTCGCCGCGGGCGCCTTCCGCTGGGACTCGGCGAAGGACCAGCCGGAAGGCAGCGGCTTCGACACGTCCAAGCCCGTGCGGTAGGTGGCAGTGTCGAGCACCGTCCGAGGTGGGCGGTCGGCGAAGCTCGGGTCCAGGGCCACCGCGCGGGCGAGGGCGCCCTGCGAGACCACGACGGCAAGAGGTCCACGTCGCCCCTCGACGATCCCGAGGTTGTACCACCCGAGGGCATAGGCGGGGTTCGCCTGCACGGCAGCGCGCAGCGCGAGGGCAGCCTGCGAGAGGTGGCCCTCGTGGGCAAGGTGCACGCCGAGGTTGTTGGCGGCGGGGTACGCGCTCGGATCCGTCTCGAGTGCGACACGATACTGGCGGATGGCATTGTCCACGTTTCCGTTTCGGTACGCGACCGCGGCGGAGGTCATGAGGTAGACAGGGCTGCGCGGGTCGCCGGACACCGCTGCTCGGGACAGGGGGATCGCCGCGCTCCTGTCGCCGGCGCCGAGGGCGGCGAGGGCGGCGGAGTTGCGCAAGGCGTCGAGGTGGACGACGCCCTGGAGCGTGTCCGCCCAGAGCAGGGCCGCAGCGAAGTGCTCGCTCGCGGAACGGTCGTGCCCGACGGCGAGCTCATGGTTCCCCAGGAGGGCCGAGGCGTAGTAGGAGACCGCGGCGAAGTCCTGCGCGTACTCGCCGGCCTGGCTCCTCTGGTAGCCGAAACCCTGCGCCCCCGCCAGCACCAGTGGCC
>DASSYJ010000071.1:0-12972 GCA_035703305.1 Ornithinibacter sp.
GTCGTCCTCCTCGGCTCCTTCGGTGGGCCGGAGGGTCCGGACGAGGTGCTCCCGTTCCTGCGCCGTGTCACCGCCGGTCGCGACATCCCCGACGCCCGGCTCGAGGCGGTCGGGGAGCACTACTTCGCGCGCGGCGGCCGCAGCCCGATCAACGACCTCAACCGCGACCTGCTGGTGCGCCTCCGGGGCGAGCTCGAGCGCCGCGGCATCGACGTCCCGGTCGTCTGGGGCAACCGCAACTCCGAGCCCTTCTTCGCGGACGCCCTGCGGGAGGCGCTCGACCTCGGCGCCTCCCGGGTCGTCACGATCCTCACGAGTGCGTACTCCTGCTACTCCTCGTGCCGCCAGTACCGCGAGGACCTCGCGGCCGCTGTCGCCGAGCTCGGCCCGGCGGCCGACGGACTCGTCGTCGACAAGGTGCGGCCGTATGCCGTGCACCCCTCGGTCGGTCGCTCCTGGCTCCGCGCCATCGTCGCGGCGCTCCGGTCGCTGCCCGACCCGTCGACGGCGCGCATCCTCTATGTCACCCACTCCGTCCCCGAGGCGATGGACGACACGTCCGGGCCGGGGGACGGGGAGGGGAACCTCTACACCGACCAGCACGTCCGGCTCGGGCGGAGGCTCACCGACGAGGTCAACAGGGAGCTCGGCACCGCGGTGCCCGGCGAGCTCGTCTTCTGCTCCCGATCGGGTCCCCCGTCCCAGCCGTGGCTCGAGCCCGATGTCAACGACCGCATCGTGGAGCTCGCGGGCGAGGGCGACGGCCCCGTCGTCGTCGCGCCGATCGGGTTCGTGTCCGACCACATGGAGGTGGTCCACGACCTCGACACCGAGGCCGCCGAGACGGCTGCTCGCGTCGGGGTCCCCTTCCTGCGGGTCGCGACCCCCGGCACCGACGAGGTGTTCGTCGAGGGCCTCGTGGACCTGCTCCTGGAGCGGGCGGCGGAGGCGCGCGGTGAGCTCGTGGTCCCCGAGGCATGGCTCTCCGGGGACGTGCGGCCCTCGGTGTGTGCTCCGGGGTGCTGCCCCAACCTGCGCAGCGCGAAGCCGGCCCTCTGCGGCAGCGACTGATGGCCGGGCCGAGGTCCCGGCCCGTGGATGCCGACGCGGCCGGGCTCGAGGAGGTCGCCTGCGAGGTCGCCCGCGCGGCGGGCCGGCTCGTCGTCGAGGAACGCCCCGAGGAGCTCGGTGTCTCCTCGAAGTCGACCCGCACCGACCCGGTGACCGAGATGGACCAGCGCAGCCAGGAGCTGCTCGTCCACCTGCTCGGCGAACGGCGTCCCGACGACGGCGTCCTCGGAGAGGAGGAGGGCGGGGTCGCCGGCAGCAGCGGTGTCACCTGGGTCGTGGACCCCATCGACGGCACCGTGAACTACGTCTACGGCATCCCCGCCTTCGCCGTCTCCGTCGCCGCCGTCACGGGTGACGCGACGCGACCCGGCGCCTGGCAGGCCGTCGCGGGCGCGGTGCTCAACCCCGTGACGGGGGAGCTCTTCCACGCCCACCGCGGCGGAGGAGCACGACTGACCTCGGCGGCAGGCACCCGTCGGGTGCGCGCCACGTCGGCCACCGACCTCGGCCTGGCGCTCGTCGGGACCGGCTTCGGCTACGACCCGCGGATGCGCGCGCGTCAGGCAGCTGTCCTCGTCGACCTGCTCCCGGTGGTGCGGGACATCCGGCGACAGGGCAGCGCGGCCCTCGACCTGTGCGCAGTCGCGTGCGGGCGGCTCGACGCCTACTACGAGACGGGTCTCAACCCGTGGGACCGCGCGGCCGGTGAGCTCGTGGCCACCGAGGCCGGCGCGGTCGTCGGCGGACCCGGCCCGAGGGGCCCGGACCGGGAGCTGACCTGGGCCGCGGCGCCGGGGTTGGCGGCCGGTTTCGCCGCCCTCGTGCAGGGGCTCACGGCGCGCCACGTGACCGCCCGGGACTGACCCGTCCGACCCCGTCTGACGCCACGCCGTGGATACCGCGTGGCGCGGGCGGCTCCCATGGTGCACAATTCCGGCGCACGGCGAGAGCCCCGGGCACAAACGCGGCCATCCGTGCGTTGTCAGGGCCGGGTTACACGACGAAGGGTGGACATCAGCAATGGCAACCGACTACGACGCACCGCGCAAGACCGACGACGAGCTGTCAGAGGACTCCATCGAGGAGCTCAAGAGCCGTCGCGTCGACAAGCGCGCCTCGAGCGTCGACGTCGACGAGACCGAGCAGGCCGAGGGCTTCGAGCTGCCCGGAGCCGACCTGTCCGGCGAGGAGCTCTCGGTGCGGGTCCTGCCGCGGCAGGCCGACGAGTTCACGTGCTCGAGGTGCTTCCTCGTGCACCACCGCAGCCAGCTCGCGAGCGAGAAGTCCGGCGTGCTCATCTGCCGGGAGTGCGCAGCCTGAGCGACGACCCGAGCCGGCCCGGGCCGGCACGCGTGCCCGTCGGGGTCCGGCGGCTGCACCCGGACGCCGGCATCCCGGCATACAGCACCGAGGGGGACGCGGGGGCCGACCTGACGAGCGTCGCGGAGGTGACGCTCGCGCCGGGCGAGCGGGCCCTCGTGCCCACCGGGATCGCGATCGCCCTTCCGCCCGGGACGGTCGGCCTGGTGCACCCCCGGTCGGGGCTCGCCGCCCGGCACGGCGTGACGATCGTCAACGCCCCAGGCACCGTCGACTCGGGCTACCGGGGAGAGGTGCTCGTCAACCTCGTCAACCTCGACCCCCACGAGCCGTTCACCGTGCGGGTCGGCGACCGCATCGCCCAGCTCGTGGTGCAGCACTACCTGCACGCCGACTTCGCCGACGTGGATTCGCTTCCGGAGAGTGCCCGGGGGGAGACTGGTCACGGGTCCACCGGAGGCTTCGGCGCCGCCGGCTCCCGGTGACCCCACAGACCGGACCACACCGAGGACGACAGCAGACGTGAGCATCTTCAAGAGATCCAGGCACTCCGGCCGAGACGAGGGTGCCGCGGACTCCCGAGGCGCCGAGGGCGCGAGCGACCCGGACGACGTGACCGCCGGCGCCGCCGACCTCGGGGGGCCGGACCCGGCCGTGGCCACGGCACCCGCCGAGGTCGAGCGCACCGGTGGTCCGTGGGACGTCACCGAGGTCGACGGCCGCGACGGGCGGGTCGACCTCGGGGCCCTGTGGATGCGGGGCGTCCCGGGTATGGAGCTGCGCCTCGAGGTCGACCAGGAGAGCCAGCAGGTCAACGCCGCCACGGCGGTGCTCGGCGACTCCGCCCTCCAGGTGCAGGCGTTCGCCGCGCCGCGGTCGTCGGGACTGTGGGACGAGATCCGGGCCGAGATCGCCACCGCGGTCGAGGGCCAGGGCGGCACGGCCGAGGAGCAGCAGGGGGACCTCGGCACCCACCTGCGCACCCGGATGCCGTCCACGGTCGACGGTCGCACCGTGTTCGCACCGGCGACGTTCGTCGGTGTCGACGGCCCGCGGTGGTTCCTCCGAGGTGTCCTCTCGGGTCGCGCCGCGATCGACGACGCCGCGGCGGCACCGCTCATCGGGGTCTTCCGTGAGGCGGTCGTCGTCCGTGGCGGCGACCCCATGGCACCGCGCGAGCTGCTGCCCCTCACCCTGCCGCGCGACCCCGGCCACGCGCACGACGAGCCGGCTGCCGAGGAGGAGGAGGCTGCGACCCTCGACCCGTTCGAGCGTGGCCCCGAGATCACCGAGGTGCGGTGATGGGCCTGCGCGAGAGGTGGCACGACCTCGCGAAGACGCCGGTCGAGCACCAGGCCGACGCGCTGCGGGTCCAGGCCGAGGACGCGGGGGGTGACGACCTCACCGCGCTGGCGGCCCGTCACCCGGCATTCGTCTGCGGCACGGTCCGCACCGTGACGCTGCCGCCCCGACGGAGCGTGCCCGCACTCGTCGCCGAGGTCTGGGACGGCAAGGGCTCGGTCAACCTCGTGTGGATCGGCCGGCGGACCATCGCCGGCATCGAGCCGGGGGTCTTCCTGCGGGCGCGCGGACGGGTCGCGACCGTCCGTGGCGCCCCCACGATCTTCAACCCCGCCTACGAGATCGTGCCGCGGCAGTGACGGAGGAGGCCCCCCGCGCCGTCGCAGCCACCGACGCCGAGACGGTCGAGGCGCTCATCAGGCACCGGCTGTCGACCGCCCTGGGTGGGTGGCGCGGCTCGGTCGAGACCGCCCTCCCCACAGTGGTGTTCGTCGCTGTCTGGACGTGGCGCCAGGACGTCGTCCTCGCCGCCGGCGCCGCGCTGGCCGTGGCCGTCGTGCTCGCCGTCGTCCGCCTCGCCCAGCGGTCGTCGGTGTCGCACGTCGTCGGCGCAGTCTTCGCGACGGCGATCGCGGCGTTCTTCGCGGTGCGGTCGGGGAGGGCCGAGGCGGCCTTCCTGCCCGGCATCCTCACCAACGCCGCGTTCCTCGCCGCGACGCTGGTCTCGATCGCCACGAGGTGGCCCGCGATCGGGTTCATCGTGGGGGCCGGCGACCCGCGGGCCCAGGAGGACCCGTTCGCCTGGCGCCGGGACCGCGGAATGGTGAGGGTCTGCTCGCGGCTCACCTGGGTGCTCGTGGGGACGTATGCCGTGCGCCTCGCGATCATGGTGCCGCTCTACCTCGCGGCCGAGGTGGCCTGGCTCGGTGCCGCGAAGATCGCCCTGGGCTGGCCGCTCTGGGTCGCCTCGATCGCCGTCATGGGCTGGCTGCTCCTCGCGGGCCACACCCCGCTCGAGCCGGGCGAGGGCCCGGGCGCCGAGCACGACGTGGAGCAGGACACCGCCTGACGGACGCCCGACGCGACACCGGTCCCTTCGTGGCTGCTGGCCTCAGAGCTCGTCGTCGGCGTTCTCGGTGTCCCGCTTGTGGCGCTGCCCGGGGCTGAGGAGGGACTCGAGCTCGACCTCGGCGTCGGGCATCGTGATGAAGAGCAGCTCGTCACCCGGCTCGAGGGCGTCGTCGCGGCTCGGCGCGATCGGGTGGCCCTCGCGGATGATGCCGGTGAGCACGGTGTTGCCGGGGAAGGGGACGTCGCCGACGCGGGCACCGGCATACGGGCTGCCGACCGGGAGCGTCATCTCGACCATCATCGCCCGGCCCTGCTGGAACTCGAAGATGCGCACGAGGTCGCCGACGCTCACGGCCTCCTCGACGAGGGCCGTCATGAGCCGAGGCGTCGAGACGGCGACGTCGACGCCCCACGCCTCGTCGAACATCCACTCGTTCTTCGGGTTGTTGACGCGAGCGACGGTGCGGGGCACGCCGAACTCGGTCTTCGCGAGGAGGGAGAGGACGAGGTTGACCTTGTCGTCACCCGTCGCGGCGACGACGACGTCGCACTCGGCGAGACCGGCCTCGCTCAGAGCCTCGATCTCGCAGGCGTCCGCCTGGAGCCAGCTCGCGTCCGGCACCTTCTGGACGCGCTCGCCGTCTGCCTCGCGGTCGACGAGCAGCACGTGGTGGTCGTTGCGCAGCAGCTCCCGGGCGATGGACCGCCCGACGCTGCCGGCTCCGGCGATGACGACGCGCATGGGTGTGGCCTTTCGGGAGTCAGTGCAGGGGCGGCGCGGTGTCGAGGATGCGTTCGGCCGTTCCGAGGTCCTCGCGCCGCAGCGCGAGGTGGAGCAGGTCGCCGTCCTGGTACACCGTGTCCGGCCCGGGCAGCATCCCGTCGCCGAGCCGGGTGAGGTACGCGAGCCGGCTCCCCGTGGCCGCCTCGATGTCCGCGATGCGGTGCCCGATCCAGGCGCGCGCGATCGGCATCTCGGCGATGACCACCTTGCCGGAGGGATCGGTGAACTCCGGGACGTGGCCCTGGGGGAGGAGACGGCGCAGCATCTGGTCGCTCGTCCACTTCACCGTGGCCACGGTGGGGATGCCGAGCCGCTGGTAGATCTCGGCACGGCCCGGGTCGTAGATGCGCGCCACCACGTGCTCGACGCCGTACTTCTCGCGGGCGACGCGCGCGGCGAGGATGTTGGAGTTGTCGCCGCTGGAGACGGCCGCGAAGGCGTAGGCCTTCTCGATGCCGGCGGCCCGCAGGGTGTCCCGGTCGAAACCGACTCCCGTCACCGTGTGGCCGCCGAAGCTCGTGCCCAGCCGGCGGAACGAGGACTCGTCCTGGTCGATGACCGCGACCTCGTGCCCGGCACGCTCGAGGGCGCGGGCGAGGGACGCGCCCACGCGTCCGCAGCCCATGATGACGAAGTGCACGGAGCCGACGCTACACCGACGTCATCGCCCCGGTGAGCCCGTCCCGTGACCGGCGCACACGAGCCGACGGTGCCGCATACAGTGTCTGTCGTGTCATCCCCCGGACGCCTCGTCAAACGCGTCATCCTCGGTCGCGCCATGCGCAGCGACCGCCTCGGAGAGACCCTGCTCCCCAAGCGGCTCGCGCTCCCGGTGTTCGCCAGCGACGCGCTCTCGTCGGTGGCCTACGCCCCCGACGAGATCCTGCTGACCCTCGGCCTCGGCGGTGGCGCGCTCGCCCTGACGCACTCGTGGCAGATCGCCCTCGCGGTCATCCTTGTCATGACCGTCGTCATCATGAGCTACCGCCAGAACGTGCACGCCTACCCCTCGGGCGGCGGCGACTACGAGGTGGCGAGCGTCAACCTCGGGCCGAGGGCGGGGCTCACCGTCGCGAGCGCGCTGCTCGTCGACTACGTGCTCACCGTCGCGGTCTCGGTGTCGGCCGGCGTGCAGAACGCCGCGTCGGCGTTCGAGTTCCTCCGTGGCAGGGAGGCGGTCGTGGCGGTGCTCATCGTCGCCAGCCTGACGGCGATGAACCTCCGGGGCGTGCGCGAGTCCGGCGCCGCGTTCGCGGTGCCGACCTACCTCTTCATGCTCAGCGTCATCGGGATGGCCGTCATCGGCTTCTACCGGCGGGCAGCCGGCACCCTTCCGCTGGCCGAGAGCGGCCCCATGGAGCTGGTCCCGGAGCCCGGTTACGAGGCCCTCGGGGGCATCGCCCTCGCGTTCCTCATGCTCCGAGCCTTCTCCTCGGGGTGCGCGGCCCTGACGGGGGTGGAGGCGATCAGCAACGGCGTGCCCGCGTTCAAGAAGCCGAAGAGCAAGAACGCCGCCACGACCCTGCTCCTCATGGGCTCGATCGCCGTGACGATGCTCGTCTCGATGATGGCGCTCTCGCAGTGGACCGGCGTGAAGATCGCCGAGGACCCCGCGACCCAGCTCACCCTCAACGGGGTCCCGGTCGGCGACGACTACGTCCAGGACACCGTCATGGGGCAGGTGTCCAAGGCCGTGTTCTCGGGCTTCCCCCCCGGCGTCGTGCTCGTCTCGATCGTCACAGGGCTCATCCTCATCCTCGCGGCGAACACCGCGTTCAACGGGTTCCCGGTGCTCGGGTCGATCCTCGCGCGCGACGGCTTCCTGCCCCGCCAGCTGCACACTCGCGGTGACCGGCTCGCGTTCTCGAACGGCATCATCATCCTGGCCGCGGCCGCCTGCGGGCTGATCATCGCCTACAACGCCGAGGTCACCCGTCTCATCCAGCTCTACATCGTCGGGGTCTTCGTGTCGTTCACGATGTCCCAGATCGGCATGGTGCGGCACTGGAACCGGCACCTCGCCGTCGAGAAGCACGCGGCCGCGCGCTCCAGGATGATGCGCAGCCGGGTCATCAACGCGATCGGCGCGGCGATGTCGGGGACCGTCCTCGTCGTCGTGCTGATCACGAAGTTCGCCCACGGGGCCGGCTACGCGATCGCGGCGATGGTGGTCCTCTTCGTCGTCATGACGCGGATCCGCCGCCACTACGACCACGTCCGCGACGAGCTCGCCGTGCACGAGGGCGACACGAAGCACCAGCTGCTCCCGTCGCGGGTCCACGCCATCGTGCTCGTCGCGAAGATCCACAAGCCCACGCTGCGCGCCCTGGCGTACGCCCGCGCCACCCGACCCACCTTCCTCGAGGCGCTGACGGTCGACGTCGACCCCGACGAGACCAAGGCGCTGCAGGCGGAGTGGGACCGGCGCGACATCCCGGTGCCGCTCAAGGCGCTCGACAGCCCGTTCCGCGAGATCACGCGGCCGGTCGTCGAGTACGTCAAGTCGATCCGGTCGGGCAACCCGCGCGACCTCGTCGTCGTCTACATCCCCCAGTACGTCGTCGGCCACTGGTGGGAGCAGGTGCTCCACAACCAGAGCGCGCTGCGCCTGCGCACCCGTCTCCTCTTCACGCCGGGTGTCATGGTGTCCTCCGTCCCGTGGCAGCTCGCCTCGTCGGAGGGCGTCGAGGCGCGGATGGACGGACCGGTCGCCGGAGACGTCCGCCGCGGCGAGGGGTGATGCCCGGAGGCGACCGGCACGGGCTGGCCGTCGGTGACGAGGTCGAGGTCGACGTCACGGCGGTCGCGCACGGCGGGCACTGCGTCGCCAGGCACGAGGGGCAGGTGCTCTTCGTCCGCCACGCAATCCCCGGAGAGAGGGTCCTCGCCCGGGTCACCGAGACCGGGGCTGGGGACCGCTTCGTCCGGGCGGATGCCGTCACGGTGCTCACGGCGTCGGCCGACCGCGTCGAACCACCCTGTCCCTGGGCCGGTCCCGGTCGCTGCGGGGGCTGCGACCTCCAGCACGTGGCGCTCGCCCGCCAGCGGGAGCTCAAGGCCGACGTCGTGCACGAGCAGCTGGCGCGGCTGGCCCACCTCGACGTCGACGTGGTCGTCGAACCCGTTCCCGGGGACGTCGGTGGCCTCGACTGGCGCACGCGCGTCGAGTTCGCCGTCGACTCGGACGGACGGGCCGGGCTGCGGCGCCACCGCTCCCACGACGTCGTGCCGGTCGACCACTGCCGCATCGCCGCGCCGGGGGTCGACGCGCTCGGGGTGACGACCCGCACGTGGCCCGGCGTCGAGCTCGTCGACACCGTGTCGCCGTCCGTGGGGGAGGCGTTGGCGGTCCCCGTGCCGGGCGAGGTGCCGGTCGTCCGCGAGCGTGTGGTGGCGTCCTGGCGGTCGGCCGACGGTGGGGAGCGTCGCTTCGACCACGAGTTCGCGGTCTCCGCGAGGGGCTTCTGGCAGGTCCACCCCGGCGCCGCGGCGACCTTCCTGGCCGCGGTGATGGAGGCGGTCGACGCCCGTTCCGGGGAGCGCGCCCTCGACCTGTATGCCGGTGTCGGCCTCTTCGCGACCGCGCTCGCCGAGGCGGTCGGCCCCACGGGCCAGGTCCTGGCCGTCGAGTCCGACCCGGGAGCGACGGCGCACGCCCGCGACAACCTGGCGGCGCTCGGCAACGTCGTCGTCGTGCCCGCGAGGGTCGACGACGCGTTCGGGGTGCCTCGTCCGGCTCGCCGGGGCAGCGCCCGGCAGCGGGGGAGCCGGCCCCGCAAGGCGTCGCGCTCGACCCTCCTCCCGACCTCGGCCGATGTCGTCGTCCTCGACCCGCCGCGCACCGGGGCCGGGCGCGGGGTGTGCGTCGAGGTCGCGGCGCTGGGACCACGGGTCGTCGCCTACGTCGCGTGCGACCCGGCGGCACTGGCGCGCGACACGGCATACCTTTCCGATGCGGGCTACCGCCTCGACCGGCTGGCGGCGTTCGACGCCTTCCCGATGACGCACCACGTCGAGTGCGTCGCGCGCTTCGTGCCCGGGCCCTGACCCCGCAGGGCGACGAACCTCGCGGGTGGGGAGGGTGCGGCATAGGCTCGACCACGACCGACCCGGTGTGGTTAGATATCTTGACGTCAAGATAAATCACGGGAATCGCGCGACGACGCACGACCTGAAGGGAGCCCCGGTGGCCAGCACGAACAGCTTCGACGCCCACGGCACGCTCGAGGTGGGTGAGCAGTCCTACGAGATCTACCGGCTCGGCGCGGTCGAGGGGAGCGAGTCGCTGCCCTACAGCCTCAAGGTGCTCCTCGAGAACCTCCTGCGCACCGAGGACGGTGCCAACATCACGGCCGACCACATCCGGGCGGTCGGGGGGTGGGACGCCGACGCCGAGCCGGACACCGAGATCCAGTTCACGCCGGCACGCGTGATCATGCAGGACTTCACCGGCGTTCCCTGCGTCGTCGACCTCGCGACGATGCGCGAGGCCGTGGCCGAGCTCGGGGGCGACGCGAGCCGGATCAACCCGCTCGCCCCAGCCGAGCTCGTCATCGACCACTCGGTCATCATCGACGTCTTCGGCCGCGCCGACGCGTTCGAGCGCAACGTCGCCATCGAGTACGAGCGCAACGAGGAGCGCTACAAGTTCCTCCGCTGGGGCCAGACCGCGTTCGACGACTTCAAGGTCGTCCCGCCGGGCACCGGCATCGTGCACCAGGTCAACATCGAGCACCTCGCGCGCACCGTCATGGTCCGCGACGGCGTCGCCTACCCCGACACCTGCGTCGGCACCGACAGCCACACGACGATGGTCAACGGCCTGGGCGTGCTGGGCTGGGGCGTCGGCGGCATCGAGGCCGAGGCGGCCATGCTCGGCCAGCCCGTCTCGATGCTCATCCCGCGGGTCGTGGGCTTCAAGCTCTCCGGCGCGATCCCGTCCGGGGCGACCGCGACCGACGTCGTGCTCACGATCACCGAGATGCTGCGCAAGCACGGCGTCGTCGGCAAGTTCGTCGAGTTCTACGGCGAGGGAGTCTCCGCCGTGCCGCTGGCCAACCGCGCCACGATCGGCAACATGAGCCCCGAGTTCGGCTCGACCTGTGCGATCTTCCCGATCGACGAGGTGACGCTGGAGTACCTGCGCCTCACCGGCCGCTCGGCCGAGTCGGTCGCGCTCGTCGAGGCGTACGCGAAGGAGCAGGGGATGTGGCTCAAAGCCGGCCCCGACCAGCCCGAGTCGCGCTACAGCGAGTACCTCGAGCTCGACCTGTCCACGGTCGTTCCGTCGATCGCCGGTCCGAAGCGCCCGCAGGACCGCATCGTCGTCGCCGACGCCAAGGACGCGTTCCGCAAGGTCCTGCCGACCTACGTGTCGCACCACGAGGGCGACGCCGGCGTGGCGTCCAGCTTCCCGGCGAGCGACCCCTCGCCGCAGGGCACGACCGACGGACTCAACGGCGGCGAGAAGCCGGCCGAGGAGGGGGACGGCGCTGGCCGGCCCTCGCGGAAGGTCACGGTCACCACCGCCGACGGGGCGTCGTTCGAGATCGACCACGGCATCGTCTCGATCGCCTCGATCACGAGCTGCACGAACACCTCGAACCCCTCGGTCATGATGGCGGCGGCCATGCTCGCGAAGAACGCCGTCGAGAAGGGGCTCGCCGTCGCGCCCTGGGTCAAGACGTCGATGGCGCCCGGCTCGAAGGTCGTCACGGGCTACTACGAGAAGGCCGGCATGTGGCCCTACCTCGAGAAGCTCGGCTTCCACCTCGTCGGCTACGGCTGCACGACGTGCATCGGCAACTCGGGCCCGCTGGGCGACGAGATCTCGAAGGCGATCAACGACAACGACCTCGCGGTCGTGTCGGTGCTCTCGGGCAACCGCAACTTCGAGGGCCGGATCAACCCGGACGTCAAGATGAACTACCTCGCGAGCCCGCCGCTCGTCATCGCGTACGCGCTGGCAGGCACGATGGACTTCGACTTCGACACCGAGCCGCTCGGCACGGGCACCGACGGCGAGCCGGTCTTCCTCAAGGACATCTGGCCGGCCCCGGTCGACGTCGAGCGGACGATCCAGGAGGCCCTGAGCCAGGAGCTGTTCACCACCGACTACGCCGACGTCTTCGCCGGTGACGAGCGCTGGCAGTCGCTCCCGACGCCCGAGGGAGCCACCTTCGCGTGGGACGCCGACTCCACGTACGTCCGCAAGCCCCCCTACTTCGACGGCATGCAGCTGGAGCCCTCGCCGGTGTCCGACATCAGCGGGGCCCGGGTGCTGGCCAAGCTCGGGGACTCGGTGACGACCGACCACATCAGCCCGGCCGGCTCGATCAAGGCCGACAGCCCGGCGGGGACCTACCTCGCCGAGCACGGTGTCGAGCGCAAGGACTTCAACTCCTACGGCTCGCGCCGGGGCAACCACGAGGTGATGATCCGTGGCACGTTCGCGAACATCCGCCTGAAGAACCTCCTCCTCGACGGCGTCGAGGGCGGCTTCACCCGCAGCTTCCTCGACGGAGGCGAACAGACGACGATCTACGACGCGTCCGCGGCATACCAGGCGGCCGGCATCCCGCTCGTCGTCCTCGCGGGCAAGGAGTACGGCTCGGGCTCCTCGCGCGACTGGGCCGCCAAGGGCACTGCGCTGCTCGGGGTCAAGGCGGTCATCGCGGAGTCGTACGAGCGGATCCACCGGTCGAACCTCATCGGGATGGGCGTGCTGCCGCTGCAGTTCCCCCAGGGCGAGACCGCCGACAGCCTGGGCCTCTCGGGCAGCGAGACCTTCTCGATCTCGGGCGTCGAGGCGCTCAACGAGGGCCGCACGCCGAAGACCGTCAGCGTCTCGGTCACGCGGGACGACGGCTCGCAGACCGGCTTCGAGGCGGTCGTGCGGATCGACACCCCCGGCGAGGCGGACTACTACCGCAACGGCGGCATCCTCCAGTACGTCCTGCGCTCGCTGGTCGCCTGACCGGACCCGCCGTGTGCCGTGCGGCCGCGCCCCTCATGGGTGCGGCCGCAAGGCGTCTGGACGTCAGGCTGCCGCGATGAGCAGCAGGACCGCGCGCAGCAGCCCGAGGAGGAGCCAGAGCAGCCTCCCCGGGACGCCCCTCCCCGCGGCCCGACCCGGCCTGGCCACGGGCCGGTGGGTCGTGTGCGCGACGGCCAGCTCGGCGTGGAGGTCGCCGGCCGCCGGCCTCGACGTCACGATGGCCGACCCGCGGGACGGGGACCCGGACGTGTCGGCCGCGGCGGCCCTCGTCGCCGGCACCGACCGGGACGCGACGAACCGTGCCCTGGCCGAGCGCGCGCGGCTCAGCAACCCGCAGCTGTTCCTCAGTGTGCGCCAGCAGACCCACAGCAACGCCGCCCTCGTGGAGGCGCTGGACATCGACTCGGTGCACGTCTCGACCGAGCTC
>DASSYJ010000013.1:0-10497 GCA_035703305.1 Ornithinibacter sp.
CGGACCCCAGCGCCGAGCAGGTCATGGCGGCCAGCAGGGACGCGGGCTTCGGCGACGAGGTCAAGCGCCGCATCATCCTCGGCACCTACGCCCTCTCCAGCGGGTACTACGACGCGTACTACGGCTCGGCCCAGAAGGTCCGCCGGCTCATCGCGGACGACTTCACCGCGGCGTTCGAGAAGGCCGACGTGCTCGTCAGCCCCACGGCGCCGACCACCGCGTTCCGGCTCGGCGACAAGCTCGACGACCCGATGGCGATGTACCTCAACGACATCGCGACCATCCCGGCCAACCTCGCCGGCATCCCCGGCATGTCCGTCCCGAGCGGTCTCGCCGACGAGGACGGCCTGCCCGCCGGGTTCCAGGTCCTCGCCCCCGCCATGCAGGACCACCGCCTGTATGCCGTGGGCGCGGCGCTCGAGGCGCGGCTCACCGCCGCGTGGGGCGGCGCGATCCTCGACCGGGCACCCATGCTGGCGGCCGCCACCGCCCTGACCGGCGCGACGACGACGGAGGCCCGAGCATGACGACCCAGGCACAGGCCGAGGCGACGGTCCCCTTCGAGGAGGCGCTCGCGGCATACGACCCGGTGATGGGCCTCGAGGTCCACGTCGAGCTCAACACCGCGACGAAGATGTTCTGCGGCTGCCCGACCGGGTTCGGGGCCGAGCCCAACACCCAGGTGTGCCCCGTGTGCCTCGGGCTGCCCGGCGCCCTGCCGGTCGTCAACGAGAAGGCGGTCGAGTCCGCGATCCGGATCGGGTTGGCGCTCAACTGCGAGATCGCGACGTGGTGCCGGTTCGCGCGGAAGAACTACTTCTACCCGGACATGCCGAAGAACTTCCAGACCTCGCAGTACGACGAGCCGATCGCCTTCGACGGCTGGCTCGACGTGGGCCTCGACGACGGGACGACGTACCGCGTCGAGATCGAGCGCGCTCACATGGAGGAGGACACCGGGAAGTCGCTGCACGTCGGTGGCTCGACCGGGCGCATCCACGGCGCCACGCACAGCCTCGTCGACTACAACCGGGCCGGCATCCCGCTCATCGAGATCGTCACGAAGCCGATGACCGGGGCAGGGGAGCGGGCCCCCGAGATCGCCCGGGCCTACGTCGCGACCCTGCGCGACCTGCTCCGGGCGATGGACGTCTCGGACGTGCGGATGGAGCAGGGCTCGATGCGCTGCGACGTCAACCTCTCGCTCATGCCCAAGGGGGCGGACCGCTTCGGCACCCGGTCGGAGACCAAGAACGTCAACTCGCTGCGCTCGGTCGAGCGGGCGGTGCGCTACGAGGTCGGGCGGCAGGCGGCGATCCTCTCGGCCGGCGGCACCGTCGTGCAGGAGACCAGGCACTGGCACGAGGACACCGGCATCACGACACCCGGGCGGGTCAAGTCCGACGCCGACGACTACCGCTACTTCCCCGAGCCGGACCTCGTGCCGGTGGCCCCCACGCGGGAGACCGTCGAGGAGCTCCGCGGCACGCTGCCCGAACCGCCCGCCGAACGCCGCGCGCGGCTCCAGTCGGCGTGGGGGTTCAGCGACCTCGAGATGCGGGACGTCGTCAACGCCGGGCTGGTCGAGCTCGTCGAGGAGACCGTGGCGGCGGGCGCGTCTCCGGCCGCCGCCCGCAAGTGGTGGTCCGGTGAGATCGCCCGCCGCGCCAACGCAGAGGGCCAGGACGTGCCGACGTATGCCGCGGGGCTGGGTGTCCGCGCGGCTCACGTCGTCGAGCTCGAGACGCTCGTGACGAGCGGGCGGCTCAACGACTCGATGGCCCGACAGGTCTGGGAGGGCGTGCTCGCGGGCGAGGGCACCCCGACCGCGGTCGCGGACGCCCGCGGGCTCGAGCTGGTGCAGGACTCCGGCGCCCTGGAGGCGGCGGTCGACGCGGTCATCGCGGCGAACCCCGACGTCGCCGACAAGATCCGCGACGGCAAGGTGGCCGCCGTGGGAGCGCTCATCGGCCAGGTCATGCGCGAGATGAAGGGCCAGGCCGACGCTGCGGCGGCTCGCGCGCTCATCCTGGAGCGCCTCGGCCAGTCCTGACCCCGCCCCCAGACCTCGACTTTCCCGCCCGATCCGGGAACCTTCGGGTTCGCCGGGGTTCCTTTCCGCGGCGCACCTGAGGGTTCCGGGGTGAAGCCGGAGCCCTCCCGTGGTGAGGTCCGTCACAGCGCCAACGGCGGTGTGCGGCAGGCGTTCCGTGGTGCGGAACCCCGGGGTGGGTGGGCACCCGGCATACCGATAGTCTGGAACCACTCCAGAGACGGCGGCACCGGCGCCCCGGGAGCGACCCGCACCCCCACCAAGGAGCAGTGACCCTCGCATGTCCCTCGTCAACACGACCATCAAGCCCTTCGAGGCGACGGCCTTCGTCAACGGCTCGTTCGTCCCGGTGTCCTCGGAGGACATCGCCGGCAGCTGGGCGATCTTCTTCTTCTACCCTGCCGACTTCACCTTCGTCTGCCCGACGGAGCTCGGTGACCTCGCCGACCACTACGAGGAGCTCAAGGCCCTGGGCGTCGAGGTCTACTCGGTCTCGACCGACACCCACTTCACGCACAAGGCGTGGCACGAGGCCTCGGACACGATCCGCAGGGTGACGTACCCGATGGTCGGCGACCCGACCCAGCGCATCTCGAAGAACTTCAAGATCCTCCGCAAGGGCGAGGGCCTGGCCGACCGCGGCACGTTCCTCGTCGACCCCGACGGCATCATCCAGTTCCACGAGGTCACCGCCGAGGGCATCGGCCGCAACGCCGCCGAGCTCGTGCGCAAGGTCAAGGCCGCGCAGTACGTCCGCAACCACCCCGGCGAGGTCTGCCCCGCCAAGTGGGAGGAGGGTGAGGACACCCTCGCCCCCTCGCTCGACCTCGTGGGGAAGATCTGATCCCGTGCTCGATCCCGCGCTCGCACAGCAGCTCTCGGGCTACCTGACCAAGGTCGTGACGCCGGTCGAGCTCGTCAGCAGCCTCGACGGGTCGGCCGCCTCCGGTCAGCTCGGGGAGCTCCTCGACGAGGTCGCGTCGCTGTCGGGCGGGCGGGTCACCCACGCGCGGACCGGAGACGCGGCCCGGCGTCCCTCGTTCCGCGTCGTGCGCACGGGCACCGACGTCGAGGTCGAGTTCGCCGGGCTCCCGCTCGGGCACGAGTTCACCTCGCTCGTCCTGGCGCTGCTGCAGGTCGGCGGGCACCCCTCGACCGCAGCCCCGGAGCTGCTGGATGCCGTGCGCGGCCTCACCGGGGAGCACCGGTTCGAGACCTACTTCAGCCAGTCCTGCCAGAACTGCCCCGACGTCGTGCAGGCCCTCAACCTCATGTCGGTGCTCAACCCCGGCATCTCACACGTCGCCATCGACGGCGCGGTCTTCCCCGAGGAGGTCGAGGAGCGCGGCGTCCTCGCCGTGCCCATGGTCTTCCGGAACGGAGAGCTGTTCGGCCAGGGCCGGATGGCGCTCGAGGAGGTCGTCGCGAGGCTGGACGAGGGTGCGGCCGAGCGCGACACCGAGCGGCTCGGCTCCCTCGCGCCGTTCGAGGTGCTCGTCGTCGGAGGCGGCCCGGCGGGCTCCACCGCCGCGATCTACACCGCGCGCAAGGGGATCCGCACCGGGCTGCTCGCCGAGCGCTTCGGCGGCCAGCTGCTCGACACCATGGCGATCGAGAACTACCCCTCGGTGGAGCACACCGAGGGACCGCGCATGGCCGGCGACCTCGAGCGTCAGGTGCGGGGACTCGGCGTGGAGGTCATGACAGGCCAGCACGCCGAGCGCCTCGTCCCAACAACGGATGCCGGGGGCCTCCACGAGGTGCGGCTGGCCTCGGGTGCGGTGCTGCGTGCCCGCACCGTGGTCATCGCCAGCGGGGCCCGGTGGCGCACCCTCGACGTGCCAGGCGAGGACGAGCACCGCAACCGCGGGGTGACGTTCTGCCCGCACTGCGACGGACCGCTCTTCAGGGGCAAGCGCGTCGCCGTCGTGGGCGGCGGCAACTCCGGCGTCGAGGCCGCCATCGACCTCGCCGGCGTCGTCGAGCACGTGACCCTCGTCGAGTTCGCCGACGAGCTCAAGGCCGACGACGTGCTCCAGCGCAAGGCGCGCAGCCTCACCAACGTCGACATCCTGCTCGGCACCGCGACGACCGAGGTCGTCGGCGCCGGCGGCAAGGTCGTCGGGCTGCGTCACGCGCCGCGCGCCGGTGGCGACGCGGAGGTGCTGCCCGTCGAAGGCGTGTTCGTCCAGATCGGCCTGCTTCCCAACACCGAGTGGCTCGACGGGGTCGTCGACCTGACCCCCCACGGGGAGGTGGTCGTCGATGCGCGCGGCGCGACCGGCATCCCCGGTGTGTTCGCCGCCGGGGACTGCACGACTGCGCCGTGGAAGCAGATCGTCGTCGCGGCCGGAGCCGGCGCGACGGCGGCGCTGTCGGCGTTCGACCACCTCATCCGCACATCGGCTCCGGCCGAGTCCGGCAATCAGGTGGCCGCCGGCGCCTGAGACAAGGGGCGCTCGGCGGGCTGGAGGTCAGCGGCGGCCGCCCCCGAGGATGCCGCCGAGCACGTCGCCGATGATGCTGCCCGGGTCGAAGCCACCCGCCGATCCGCCGGATGCCGGGCCGCTGCCGGATGCCGTGCCGGCGCCCGCGCCCGTCGCGCTGCCGAGGACGTCCCGCAGCATGTCCTGGAGGCCACCCGGCGCACCGCCGGTGCCTCCGCCCGGCAACGAGGGGGAGGTGCCAGTGGGCACGCTCGTCGTGCCGCCGGTTCCACCGCCGCCTGTGGCCCCACCGCCTCCAACGGGCCCACCGCCGCCAGCCGGCCCACCGCCCTTGAGCACGCGGTTCGCGAGCCAGGAGAGCACCATCGGGGCGAGGATCGGGAGCAGCTTCCGGACGAGTGCGCCGCCCGCGCCGGACCCGCCGACCGCGGGCAGCCCGCCGAGCCGGTCGACGACCTCGTCCTGCTGGTCCCCGAAGATGTGGCTCGCGATCGCGGACCCGTCCTCCTCGTCGATGGCGGACAGGTCGGCGCCGCCGGTGAGCAGGTCGTCGTCGTGCTGGCCGAGCGCCTGGAGGATCGAGTCGGCCCCGGACGGATCGCCGGCGTTCGCCTGGAGCCCGCCGAGCAGCGCGGGCAGCACGGCCGCCGCCGCGGTGCGCACCTCGTCGGGGGAGGCCCCCACCTGCTGCGAGATCTGGTCGGCCGGCAGTGCGCCGAGGATGTCGTCGAGTGCGCTCATGGCATGCCTTCCCTCCGGTGGCGGACCGTCGCGGCCCCTCGTGCCAACCTAGCGCCGCCTCCTCAGCGCCGTGACCTGACTCGCACGACAGGCGATCCTGCCCGGGTGCATGATCGGGGTATGACCCGGGCAGCCCAGGACCGCACGCTCGTCCTCCTCCGCCACGCGAAGGCGGAGCAGCAGGGCTGGGACAACGACCACGAGCGAGAGCTCACCGGGCGCGGCCGGCGCGACGCCGCCGCCGCGGGCCGCTGGCTCGTCGACCACGGGATCGGCGTCGACGAGGTGCTCTGCTCGACCTCCGAGCGGACCCAGCAGACCGCCGAGGGAGTGTGGTCGGGGGGCTGCCCCGAGGCCGAGGTCCACCTCGACCGCCGCATCTACATGGCGCCGCCCGGACGCCTGCTCGAGGTCATCCACGAGGCCGACGAGGACGCCGACGTCCTCATGGTCGTCGGCCACGCACCCGGCATCCCGGCCCTCGCCGAGCTGCTCTGCGACGGCGAGGGGAGCGTCGAGGGACACCGCCGGATGGCCGAGGGGTTCCCCACGTGCGGGGTGGCCGTGCTCCAGTACTCCGGCCGCTGGTCCGACCTCGACGTCGGGGACGCGCGCCTCGAGCGGTTCCACGTATGCCGGGACGGCGCCTGAGCCGCGCGAACCATCCAGCCCCGAACGACCACCCCGAAACCCCAGCCCAGCCCCGACGGAGGTACCTCGTGAACCCGGCCCGACAGCGGTGGGACGAGCTCTCGCCCACCAGGAAGAAGATCGTCATCGTCGTGGGGGTGGTCGACGCCGGCATGCGCGCGTGGGCCCTCGTCGACCTCAAGAACCGGCCTGCCGAGCAGGTCAACGGCCCCAAGCCCGCCTGGGCCCTGGCGCTGGCCGTCGTCAACTCGGCCGGCGTGCTCCCCGCCGTCTACCTGCTGTTCGGTCGGAAGCACCGGCACCTGCTCCCACTCGACTGACTGTGAGGATCGACAGCGCAGCCTGATGGTGCTGGGCTGTGGTCGACTGCCCGGTGCGCCCGGTGGGGCGCACCAGCGGGACCACGCCTCTGGTACTAGGCACGCGACCACGCAGGGCACGGGTCGCCGCCTCAGCCGAGCCGTCAGCCGACGGGCGCGGTCAGCCCCACCGCGTCGGCGACCCAGTGCCAGAAGCGGGTGCGGTCGTCCTCGCTGGGCGGCGTGCGGTGGAGCACGCTCGTCGGTCGCTGCCGCCGGTCGTGCCAGAGGTGGCCGGCTGCCGGGCCCGGCTCGCTCGCGACGACCCACGTCGTCGTGTCGCAGCCGGCGGCGTCGGACCTCAGCACCGGGCGCAGCAGCGCCGCGAACCGGGGGAGCGAGGTGTCCAGACCCGGCGTCCTCGCCCAGCCCGGGTGCGTCGCGTGCACGGAGACCCCGGATGCCGCCCACCTCGCGGTGAGCACGGGGAGCAGCTCGACCTGGCCGCGCTTGCTGCGGGCATAGGCGACCGCGCCGCCGTAGTCACCGCGCCGGAACTCGGGGTCGTCGACGGGAAGTGGCTGGGTGTACATCCCGCCGGAGGTCACGAACACGACGCGACCGGCATCGGCCGACAGGCTCGGGAGCAGCAGCTCGGTCATGAGCACCGGCCCGAGCACGTGCAGGGCCATCGTGAGCTCGTGGCCATCCGCCGACTCGGTGCGCACATCGGGCAGGCTGCCGGCGTTGTGCACGAGGGCGCCCAGCGGCAGACCCTCGGCGAGGAACGCGGCGGAGAACGACCGCACCGACTCCAGGTCGGACACGTCGCAGACCCACACGCGGCCCGCCCCGGTGCGCCGCACGGAAGCGTCGACCTCGGCGGCGACGCGCTTGCCCCGCGCGGCCGACCGCACGACGAGGTGCACCGTCGCCCCGAGCCCGGCGAGGTCCAGGGCCGTGCGGCGGCCGAGCCCTGAGGATGCTCCCGTGACGGCGACGTGGCGCCCGGCGAGCACGCCCGCACGAGGGTCGGTGGGCCACGTCGGGAGGCGACGGCGCACGGCATACCCCATAGCCGTGAAGCCCGGGCCGACCGTGCGGTCGAGCACGCTGTCGAGCACCCGGGACGCCCCGGTGACCAGCGTGCCGCTCACATCAGCGCCCGCATCGCGGCGGTGGCACCGCGCAGGTACCGCTCGACGAGCGCGCGCTCGTCGTCGGTGAGGGAGGAGTCGATCTCGGCGAGCCCGGCGAACATCGGGGCCAACCGGGCGAACACCTCGAGCCGTCCCGACTCGGTGATGACGACCTCGGTGCGGCGACCGTCGTCGGGGTGCGGGCGCCGCTCGGCGTGGCCGCGCGCGACGAGCCGGTCGACGACCCCCGACGACGCGGCCGACGTGACCCCCAGCTCGCGGGCCAGCTCGACCGGGCCCATGGGGGAGCCCATGAGGTGGCGCAGCGAGTGCAGCTCCGAGACCGACAGCCCGGCCTTTCGGGCCACCTCGTGTGGCACCTGGCCCGCGACGTCGACGAGCTCCTGGAGCGCGTCGAGCGAGCCGGAGGGTCGGTAGGTGGGCACGTAGGACTGGACGGTCGTCGCCCGTGCCCGGGCAACGTTCGACACGGCCTCGGGGGACGGACCGCGACTTGCGCCGCGTGGCTGGCGCTCCGTAATATCCCTCACCTACTTAGCAACTCGGTGAATCACCATGTGAACTACAACCCTACCAAGGGAGAGCAACGATGGGCAGGATCGCGCACCTCGTCACACGGAAGTGGGTGGCCGGGCTGCTGGCCCTGTTCGCCATCCTCGGGTCCGGCGCCGTCATCGCCCTCGTCGGGCAGGCCGAGTCACCGGCGACGGGCACGGCCGCCCTGCCGAACGGCACCGACAGCCGCAGCGCCGCCGAGCTGCGCGACCAGCTGCCGCAGGACGAGGGCTCCGCAGCCGTGGTGGTCTACAGCGCCGACCGGCCCCTGACCCAGGACGAGCTCGCCGTCGTCGAGGCGGCCGCCCGCACCCTGCCCGGCGCCACCGGTGCCCCGCCCGTCGTCGCCGAGGACGGCACCGCTGCAACCGTGTTCGTGCCGGTCACGACCAAGGATGCCGTCGAGACCGCCGACGTCGTCACCGACCTCCGGGCCGCGGCCACGGCCGACCTGCCCGGGGGACTCACCGCCCAGGTCACCGGCCCCGCGGCCATCCAGGCCGACCTCGCGGCCGTCTTCGACGGCGCGAACGTCCGCCTGCTCGCGGCCACGGCATCCGTCGTCGCGATCCTGCTCGTCATCACCTACCGCAGCCCGGTGCTGTGGCTCGTGCCGCTCACCATCGTCGGCGTGGCCGACCAGCTGGCCGCCGTGCTCGCCACCCACACCCTGGCCGCCGTCGGCGTGCTCTGGGACGAGTCGACCATCGGCATCCTCTCGGTGCTCGTGTTCGGTGCCGGCACCGACTACGCCCTGCTTCTCATCAGCCGCTACCGCGACGAGCTGCGCGTCACCGAGGACCGGCGCGACGCGATGGCCATCGCCGTGCGCCGCACCGCCGAGGCGGTGCTGTCGAGTGCGGCCACCGTCGTGCTCGGCCTGCTCACCCTGCTGCTGTCGCTCTTCCCGGCGACCAGGGGCCTCGGGCTCGCGTGCGCCGTCGGCGTCGTCGTGGCCGCGACGTTCGCGCTCGTCGTGCTGCCGGCCGCGCTCGTGGTGTTCGGGCGCTGGATCTTCTGGCCCAGGGTGCCCCGGGTCGGCCAGACCGGCCTCGCCGACGGACGGTCGTTCTGGCGCCGGGTCGGCAATGCCGTCGCCAAGCGGCCGGCCGGCTTCGTCACGGTCACGGTCATCCTCCTGGGGGTCATGGCCGGCGGCATCACCCAGATCCAGACGGGCCTGGACGAGGCCGACCAGTTCCTCCAGAAGCCCGAGGCCATCGCGGCAGGGGAGCGGCTCGCCGAGTCGTTCCCGGCCGGAGCCGCGGACCCGGCCTACGTCGTGACCCGTGGCGACGGCGACGCCGTGGCGACGGCGCTGCGCGGCGTCGAGGGCGTCAGTGCCGTGCGCATCGGCGCCACGGGCAACGGCATCACCGAGGTCGACGCGGTGATCGACGCCGAGCCCGGCTCCGACGCGGCATCCGACACGGTCCTCGCCATGCGCGACGCGGTCTCCTCGATGCCCACCACGCACGTGGGCGGCACCGAGGCGATCGCGCTCGACGCGTCGGACTCGAACCGGCGCGACCTCACCGTGATCCTGCCGATCATCCTGGTGCTGGTGGTCCTCGCGCTCGGCGCCCTGCTCCGTTCCATGGTCGCACCGGTCGTGCTCGTGGCCACGGTGGTGGCGACCTACCTCGCGAGCCTGGGGCTGTCCTGGGTGATCTTCACGCAGGTGCTCGGCTTCGACAAGCTCGACGACGGGGTGCCGCTGCTCGCCTTCGTGTTCCTCGTGGCCCTCGGCGTCGACTACAACATCTTCCTCGTGACCCGCGCCGCTGAGGAGGCCCGCGTGCACGGCCCGACACAGGGCATGCTCCGTGCGCTCGCGGCGACCGGTGGCGTCATCACGAGCGCCGGCATCCTGCTCGCCGCAGTGTTCGCCGTGCTCGGCGTGCTGCCGCTCGTCGTCCTCGCGCAGCTCGGCGTCGTCATCTGCGTCGGGGTTCTGCTCGACACCCTCGTCGTGCGAACCGTGCTCGTACCCGCCATCGCGCTCATCCTCGGCGACCGCTTCTGGTGGCCGCGTCGCATCGGCCCGGCTCGTCCTCTGGACGGCTCCGTCGCCCCCGCGGCCCCGGTGGTGGAGGTCCGAGAGCCCCAGGGCAGCACGGCGTGAGCGTGGCGCGGCTGGGCACCGCGGCGGCGGTCCTCGCGGTCGTGGTGCTCTACGCCGTGCTCTCGAGTCGCTGGACTGCCCGGTCCTCGCGCTGGTACGCGGAGCTGCCGCGCCCGTCCTGGCAGCCGCCCGACCTCGTGTTCGGCGTGGTCTGGCCCCTCAACTTCGGGGCCATCGCGGTGGCCGGGCTCACGGTGACCCTCGAGGCGCCGGGGGCCGACGGCATCCGCTGGCTCCTCGTGCTCGCGGCCTCGGTGGCGCTGGCCCTGGGCTGGGCCCACGCGTTCTACGGCCCGCACGACCTCGGCCGGGCGGCCGTGCTCCTCGCGGGTGCCACGGTGCTCACCTGGGGGCTCGTGGTGATCACGGTCGGCCTCGTGCTCTGGGCGGGCTGGCTGCTCGTGCCGTATGCCGTGTGGCTCTCCGTCGCCACGAGCCTCGCGGTCGGCTACTGGCGCCTCGTGCC
>DASSYJ010000051.1:0-21909 GCA_035703305.1 Ornithinibacter sp.
AGCCGCTGGTTCGGCCCCTGAGCGGGCGTCGACGGGCTCGGCGCCGAGGGCGGCGGTCGCGAGGGGTGCCGCGAGGGGCGCCGGGAGGGGGTGCCGCGAGGGGCGCCGGGAGGGCAGCCGAAGGGCCGGTCGCAGACCCCCGCCGGCCAGGAGCATGCTTATGGTGACCGCGTCCCCACCGAAGTGAAAGGTCAACGATGCCCACGATCAGCAACGGCTCCGTCTCCCTGCACGTCGAGGACACCGGGGGCGACGGCCGGCCCGTCGTCCTCATCCACGGCTGGCCGCTCAGCGCCGCGTCCTGGTCGGAGCAGGTGTCGGCCCTCACGGCTGCCGGCTACCGCGTCGTGAGCTACGACCGGCGCGGCTTCGGCCGGTCCGACAAGTCCGGCCCGGAGCTGACCTACGACTACGACGCCCTGGCGGGCGACCTCGACGCCGTCATGCGGGAGCTCGACCTGCGCGACGTCACCCTCGTCGGGTTCTCGATGGGGGGCGGTGAGGTCGCACGCTACATCGGGACCTACGGCGAGGACCGGGTGCACAGCGCAGTCTTCGCCGCTGCCATCACGCCGTGCCTCCTGCAGGACGACGAGCACCCCGACGGAGGTCTCGACCTCGGCACGGTGAGCACGATGCAGGCGGGTCTCGAGGCGGACCCGCCCGGGTTCCTCGAGCAGTTCACGAGGAACTTCTTCAGCGCGGGCGGCGAGCTCGAGGTGAGCGAGGAGCAGCGCCAGGAGGCGTTGGCCACAGCGCACCAGGCCGACGTACACGCCGCGAAGGAGTGCATCCGCTCGTGGGTCACCGACTTCACCGGCGACCTCGCGAAGGTCACCGTCCCCACGCTCGTCATCCACGGTGACGCCGACGCGATCGTCCCTCTCGAGAAGTCGGGCCAGCGGACGCACGAGCAGGTCCCCGGGAGCGAGCTGCACGTCATCGCCGGGGGCCCTCACGGCATCAACACCTCGCACCCCGAGGAGTTCAACCGCGCGCTGCTCGCGTTCCTCGAGCGCTGACGGGCCGTCCCCTCCCCCGTCGTCTCAACTTTCCCGCCCGATCCCGGAACCTTCAGGTCGGCACCACGTCGGTTGTGGTGTCGACCTGAAGGTCTCCTGATCGGGCGGGAAAGTTGAGGCGGAACCGCGGGGTCAGGCCGGGGTGTCGGACGTCGGCTCGGATGCCGGGGGCGTCGCGTCGATCCCCGCCTCCTTGCGCTGCTGCGCCGTGATCGGGGCAGGGGCGTCTGTCAGCGGGTCGTAGCCGCCACCGGACTTCGGGAACGCGATGGTGTCGCGGATCGACTCGTAGCCGCCGAGCAGCATGACGATGCGGTCCCACCCGAAGGCGATGCCACCGTGCGGGGGCGCGCCGTACTGGAACGCCTCGAGGAGGAAGCCGAACTTCTCCTCGGCGTCCTCGGGCGACAGCCCCATGACCTGGAAGACCCGCTCCTGGACGTCGCGCCGGTGGATACGGATCGAGCCACCGCCGATCTCGTGGCCGTTGAGGACCATGTCGTAGGCGTGGGCGAGCGCTGGCCCGGGGTCGGTGTCGAAGGTGTCGAGGAACTCCGCCTTGGGCGAGGTGAAGGCATGGTGGACGGCGGTCCACGCCCCGGCGCCGACGGCGACGTCGCCGGCCGCGACGGCATCCGCCGCAGGCTCGAAGAGGGGCGCGTCGACGACCCAGAGGAAGCTCCACGCCGACTCGTCGACGAGTCCGCCGCGCCGCGCGATCTCGAGGCGGGCGGCACCGAGCAGGGCACGCGAGGACTTCGTCGCCCCCGCGGCGAAGAAGACGCAGTCGCCGGGCTGGGCACCCACGTGCTCGGCGAGGCCCGCGACCTCCGCCTCGGAGAGGTTCTTGGCGACCGGACCGCCGAGCGTACCGTCCTCCTGGACGAGGACGTACGCGAGGCCGCGAGCCCCCCGCTGCTTCGCCCACTCCTGCCAGGCGTCGAGCTGCTTGCGGGGCTG
The DNA here is from genome assembly GCA_035703305.1 of Ornithinibacter sp. Classification (GTDB taxonomy): domain Bacteria; phylum Actinomycetota; class Actinomycetes; order Actinomycetales; family Dermatophilaceae; genus Fodinibacter. The sequence goes on from DASSYJ010000051.1 coordinate 1,983, forward strand.
GCTCGCGCCACCGGGCATGACGACCGCGCCCACGTACTCCGCCTGGAACACCCGGAACGGCGTCCCGGCGAAGTAGTCGGTGCACTCGACGAGCTCGAGCCCGAACCGGAGGTCAGGCTTGTCGGTGCCGAACCTCCGCATCGCCTCGGCATACGTCATCTGCGGGAAGGGCGTGTGCAGCTCGACCCCGATGAGCGACCAGATCTCGCGGATGACCGCCTCCCCGAGCTCGAGCACGTCGGCCTGCTCGACGAAGCTCATCTCGATGTCGAGCTGGGTGAACTCGGGCTGGCGGTCGGCGCGGAAGTCCTCGTCCCGGTAGCAGCGGGCGATCTGGTAGTAGCGCTCCATGCCGGCCACCATGAGGAGCTGCTTGAACAGCTGGGGGCTCTGCGGGAGGGCGTACCAGCTGCCGGGGGCCAGGCGCGCGGGCACGAGGAAGTCGCGGGCGCCCTCCGGCGTCGAGCGGGTCAGCGTCGGTGTCTCGATCTCGACGAAGTCCCGCGCACCGAGCACCCGCCGGGCCGCGGCGTTGACCTGGGACCGCAGCCGGATCGCGTGCCCCGCCGAGTGCGCGCCCGGCCGGCGCAGGTCGAGGTAGCGGTGCTTGAGGCGGGCCTCCTCGCCGACGGTGATGCGCTCGTCGACCTGGAAGGGCAGCGGCGCCGAGGCGTTGAGCACCTCGATCCTCGACGCCACGACCTCGACCTCGCCGGTCGGCAGGTCGGGGTTGACGTTGCGCTCCTCGCGGGCCGACACCTCGCCGACGACCTTGACGACGTACTCGCTGCGCAGCTCGTGGGCCGCCCCTGTCAGCACCTCGTCGCGCGCGACGACCTGCACGATGCCGCTCGCGTCCCTGAGGTCGATGAACGCCACGCCGCCGTGATCGCGCCGCTTCGCCACCCAGCCGGTGAGCGTGACGGGCAGGCCGGTCTGGGCGGCACGCAGGGTGCCGGCCTCGTGGGTGCGGAGCACGGGAGTCCTTCGGTCGGTAGCAGGGAGGCCCCGGAGGGGTCTCGGGAGGATCCGGGGGCGGAGCCCCAGAGAGGAGAATGCCGTGGGCGCGCCGGCCGCTCGGGCCGCCGGTCGTCGGGCCGGCCCAGTCTACGGAGGTCGGGCTCGAGGTCCGAACCGGTTGCGACGGCGCCGGGCTCAGGCACCCCGGGCCGGGAGCAGGCAGAGCTCGTTGCCCGACGGGTCGGTGACCACCCGCCACGGCAGCTCCCCCCAGTCCGGGTGCAGCTCGCGGCCCCCGAGCTCGACCACGCGACGGACGACCGCGTCGGGGTCGTCACCCCGCTCGAGCCTGATGTCGAGGTGCAGCCGGTTCTTGAGGTCACCCTTGGGGGCGCGCTCGGGGCACAGCTCGAGGAGCACCCCCCTCCCCGACGGGTGCCGCAGCGCCGCCGGCATCCCGGAGTCGACGGGGGTCCATCCCGAGAGCTCGGCCCAGAACTCAGCGTCCCGGGCCGGGTCCGCGCTGTCGAGGGGCAGGGCGGCGATGGGGCCGGACACGGCATACTCCGGCCGCCGCTCCATGACGCAGAACGGGTTTCCCTCGGGGTCGGCCAGGACGACCCACGGCACGTCCCGCTGGCCGATGTCGAGGTGACGGGCGCCGAGCGCGAGCGCCCGTTCGACGACCTCGGCCTGCCGCTCCCCACCGCTGAGGTCGAGGTGCAGCCGGGGGTCGGGCGCGACCGGCTCGGGCACCCGCGAGAAGCACAGGTCGAGCGCCGGGCCGTCGGGGACGCTGAGCCGGGTCTCGAAGAGGTCCGGCTCGTCGGTGACCGTCGCGGACCCGAGCAGGGTCTCCCAGAACCGACCCAGCGTGGTGGGGTCGTGGGCGTCGATGTTGACGTTCTCGAGGAACATGGGTCCGTCGTACCACGCGGGAAGGCGGCACCGGATGACCCCGTGACGACGCGTTCGTGTCAGGGTGGACGGGGTCCGATGCGTCAGGAGGAGTGCCATGACGACCCGAGTCCCGCGGCGCACCGCGCTGCGCTCGGCCGCGGCTGCGGTGGTCGGGGCGACCGCCGGCGCGGCCACGGCGTGCACGTCGTCCGGGTCCCGAGCCGACTCGTCGGCCGGGACTCGCGGGGCGTCGGGTCGGCGCGCCGAGCACCGCGTGCGCCCACGAGGCGGCCGTGCCGCGGGCGTCCTCGACCCGGCCACCGTCCGTGGGAAGCCGCGCTCCGAGGCGACGCTCGTGGCGTCGCGGGCCCTCCTCGAGGAGGCGACCGCGGTCGTCGTCGCGTCGGACGCACCCGACGACGTCCGCCACGGCACCACGGCGGCCCGGCGCCTCGGCATCCCCCTGCTCGTCGCGGGCCCCGGGCTCGTTCCCGAGCTGGACCGGCTGGGCACCCGAACCGTGCTGCGGTATGCCGGGCACGCCGCCGCCACTGGCAGCGCGTCCCCCTCGCCCGCCCCGGCCGACCTCGGGGACCGGGAGGTCGTGGAGGGCCGGGGTGGCGACGACCTCCCCGAGGTCGCGGGGCTCCCCCTGACGCCGCGGGAGGGAGGGGCCACGGTGCTGGTCGTCGACGGCACGACCGTGCCGACGGACGTCGAGCCGATGCTGGCGTCGCTCGGCGCGGTCCGGATCACCCTCTCCCACAACGACACCGACCCTCGGGCGTCCAACGACACGCGCAAGGCGGTCGGCGCCACGCCCGACGGTCCCGTGCTCGGCGTCGGCGCCGGCCTGGGGCCCGCGGAGCGGCTCGCCCAGCGGGTCCGCACGGCCCGGCACGCGCCCGACCTGCCCGGCGGTGGGCTCCTGCCCTTCCCCGGGCGCCGCATGGTGGCCCTGTACGGCCACCCGGAGACCGCGGGTCTCGGGATGCTCGGGGAGCAGTCGGCACCGAAGGCCGTGGAGCGTGTCAGGCGCCTGGCGGGCGAGTACGCCGCGCTGACGGACACGCCGGTCGTCCCCGCGTTCGAGATCATCGCGACGGTCGCCTCCGGCTCCAGCGGCAAGGACGGGTCGTACTCGCGGCGCACGCCCATCGACACCCTGCGGCCGTGGGTGGAGGCTGCCGAGCGCGCTGGTGCCTACGTCGTGCTCGACCTCCAGCCCGGTCGCACCGACTTCCTCACCCAGGCGAAGGCCTACGAGGAGCTGCTGCGTCGACCGTGGGTCGGCCTGGCCCTCGACCCCGAGTGGCGGCTCCGGCCGCACCAGGTGCACCTCGACCAGATCGGCTCCGTCGGCATCGACGAGGTCAACCGGGTCGGGGCCTGGTTGGGGGGCCTCGTGCGCGACCACGACCTGCCCCCCAAGGTGCTCACGCTCCACCAGTTCAGCCGCCGGATGATCCGCGACCGCGAGCGCCTCGACACCTCGATCGACGAGGTCCAGTGGCTCGTGCACGCCGACGGCCTGGGCAGCCAGGGGGCGAAGCAGGGCACCTGGTCGGCCCTGAGGAAGGGCCTGCCCCAGGGTGTCTGGCTGGGCTGGAAGAACTTCGAGGACGAGGACTCCCCCATGCTCAGCCCGCAGCAGACCATGGCCCAGGTGCACCCCACCCCATGGTTCGTGTCCTACCAGTGACGGTGGCGGTCGTGCGGCCGCCAGCCCCGTCGCCGGTGCGTGGACGAGCCCGCAGCCTCAGTCGACGGCCGCGAGCAGCTCCCGTGACCGCTGGAGCACCAGGGCCGTCGCCTCGGCGTCGTAGGAGGCCAGCGAGCTGTCGGTGAACAGGTGCCGGTCACCGGGGTAGACGAAGAGCGCCGCGAGCTCGGGCCCCACGACCTCGACGAGCTCGCGGGCGTTGTCGAGGTCTCCCTCGAGCGCGAAGAACGGGTCCTGGTCCATGCCGTGCACCTGGACCCGGACCCCGTCCGGCCACGGCCCGAAGGCCCAGTCCCCGGTGAGCGGGAAGCACGACTCGTAGAGCAGGGCTCCGAGCGCCCCCGGGCGGGTCTGGGCCAGCCGCTGGGCCTCGGCCGCCCCCATCGAGAAGCCGCCGAACACGAGGCCGGCCGGGAGGCCGGCGACCGCCCGGTCGGCGCGCGCGGCGACCTCGTCCCCGAGCCCCCGGGCATACGCGACGCCCTCCTCGATCGAGGGCGGGCGCTCACCCTCGAAGAGGTCCGGGGTGTGCACGGTGTGCCCGCCGGTGCGCAGCTCGTCGGCGAACGCGAGCACCCCCTCGGTGAGTCCCTGCACGTGGTGGAACAGCACGACCTCGGCCATCTTCTGCACTCCTGTCATCGGGTCGGGGGAGCCACACCTGACGTGCCGGTCACCCCGTGGACGCCCTCGACTGTAGGACCCGAACCGGACGGAATGCGTCCGGGTTGCGCCCCGGGTGCGGACGCCGACACCCCGGCCCCCCGCCGGGTCCAGTGCCGGGCCAGAGGCTTGGCCGCACCTACTCCGCGTCGACGTACACCCAGCGGCCACCGCGCCTCGTGAACCGGCTCCGCTCGTGCAGCTCCCCACGGCGCACCGGCTCGTCGTCGGCGCTGACCCACCCCGCCACGAACTCCACCACGCCGTCGGGGTCCCCGGCACCGCCCGCCACGACGTCGCGCACCTCGAGACCGACCCAGCGCACGCGGGGGTCCGGCGTCACGTCGTGAGGACGGGTCCGACCGTGCCACGTGCGGAACAGGTGGTCAGCTGCACCGACCGCGTATGCCGTGTAGCGCGACCGCATGAGCGCCTCCGCCGTCGCCGGCGCACGCTCCCCTGCGAGGTACGGCCCACAGCAGGACGCCAGCGAAGCACCCTGTGGCACACCGCCGCACGGGCAGCCCGCCATCGGCTCACCGACCCCGGAGAGGTCAGCGTTCCCGAGCGCGGACGAGCCCACCTCGCGTCACCCGCGTCGCCGTGGCCGCGTGGGCCACGGCTCACCAGCCGGCCGCAGGCCCGCCCAGCCGTCCTCGCGGAGCCGGACCGCCGCGAGCACCGAGACCATGAGGGTCCCGTTGTGCACGTCGCCGGCGAGCACCGCCGCGGCGAGCTCGTCGAGCGGCACCCGGCGCACCGGCATACCCAGCTCCTCGCCGTCGCGCTCGTGGAGGTCGTCGTCGGGGACGGGTCGCAGGTCCCGGGCGAGGTACACCCGGACCGACTCGCTCGAGGCGCCCGCACTCGCGTAGTGGTCGAGGAGGTGGTGCCACTCCCCCGCAGCCAGGTCGGTCTCCTCACGCAGCTCGCGCACGGCGGTCAGCTCCGGTGGCTCACCGTCGACGTCGAGCAGCCCGGCGGGGAGCTCCCACTCGAACGCGCCGACGGGGTGCCGGTACTGCTGCACGACCACGACGCGCTCCTCCTCGTCGAGCGCGAGCACGGCGACCGCGCCGGTGTGGTCGAGGAAGTCGCGCGTGACGACCCCTGCCTCGCCGAGGTCGACCCGTTCCCGCCGGATGTCCCAGACGAGGCCGCCGAGGACGACCTCCGAGGAGAGGACGGGGCGCGGGTCGAGGCGGTCGCGGAGCGCCTCAGGCATGCGCGTCGGCGTGCTCGTGGTGACGCGGACGCTCCACCTCGACGAGGCGGGCCGCGCGCTGCTGCTCGATCGCGGCGCCGATCAGCCCAGCGAAGAGCGGGTGCGCCCTCGTGGGGCGCGACTTGAACTCCGGGTGTGCCTGCGTCGCAACGAAGTACGGGTGCACCTCGACGGGCAGCTCGACGAACTCGACGAGCCCGAGCTCGGGGTGGATGCCGCTGATCCGCAGCCCGGCCGCCTCCAGCGCGGCGCGGTACGACTCGTTGACCTCGTAGCGGTGGCGGTGCCGCTCGTCGGCCGTGGTCGAGCCGTATGCCGTGGCGACGACCGAGCCCTCGACGAGGAGGGCGCGCTGGCTGCCGAGCCGCATCGTGCCGCCCAGGTCCCCGGCACCGTCGACGAAGGCCTTCTGCTCCTCCATCGTCGCGATGACGGGAGCCGGTGTGCCGGGGTCGAACTCGGTCGAGCTGGCGCCGTCGATGCCGGCGACGGTGCGGGCGTACTCGATGACCATGCACTGCAGCCCCAGGCAGATGCCGAGCGTGGGCACGAGCCGCTCGCGCGCCCACCGCAGGGCGCCGACCTTGCCCTCGATGCCGCGCACGCCGAAGCCCCCCGGGATGAGCACGGCGTCGACGCCGCCCAGGGCCTTCTGGGCACCCGCCTCGGTCTCGCACGTGTCGGAGGCGACCCAACGGATCCGCACCTTGGCGTCGTGGTGGAACCCGCCGGCCCGCAGCGCCTCGGTGACGGACAGGTAGGCGTCCGGGAGGTCGATGTACTTGCCGACGAGGGCGACCTCCACCTCGTGCTCGGGCTCGTGGACGCGCTCGAGCAGGAGGTCCCAGTCGGTCCAGTCGACGTCGCGGAAGGTCAGTCCCAGGCGCCGGATGACGTAGGCGTCGAGGCCCTCGCGGTGCAGGACCTTGGGGATGTCGTAGATGCTCGGCGCGTCGACGGCCGCCGCGACGGCGTCGGTGTCGACGTCGCACATGAGGCTGATCTTGCGCTTGATCGACTCGGGGATCTCGCGGTCGGCGCGCAGCACCAGCGCGTCCGGCTGGATGCCGACCTGGCGCAGGGCGGCGACCGAGTGCTGCGTGGGCTTGGTCTTCAGCTCGCCGCTCGGAGCGAGGTAGGGCACGAGGGAGACATGGAGGAAGAAGACGCTGTCGCGGCCGAGGTCATGGCGCACCTGCCGGGCGGCCTCGAGGAACGGCAGCGACTCGATGTCGCCCACCGTGCCCCCGATCTCGGTGATGATGATGTCCGGCGCCTCTGCGTCGTCGACCCCGGGCGACCCGGCGGCCTGGGCACGCATCCGGTCCTTGAGCTCGTTCGTGATGTGCGGGATCACCTGGACGGTGTCCCCGAGGTACTCACCGCGACGCTCGCGCTGGATGACCCGGTTGTAGACCTGGCCCGTCGTGACGTTCGCGCTGCCCCGGAGGCTGACGTCGAGGAAGCGCTCGTAGTGGCCGATGTCCAGGTCGGTCTCGGCGCCGTCGTCGGTGACGAAGACCTCGCCGTGCTGGAAGGGGTTCATCGTGCCGGGGTCGACGTTGAGGTAGGGGTCGAGCTTCTGCATCGTCACCCGCAGGCCCCGCGCCCGGAGCAGGTGTCCGAGGGAGGAGGCCGTGAGCCCCTTGCCGAGCGATGAGGCGACGCCTCCGGTCACGAAGATCTGTTTCGTCGTCTGGAGCACCACGGGCTTCAACGATACGTCATGGCCGGGTCGGGGCCGGCCGCTGGCCACGGCGCGTCGCCGAGGGCCGATGACGGGGGCCGCACGTCACGCGCCGACCTCCCCGGCGGGGAGGACGGACCGGTATGCCGTGAGCGCCGCCGCCAGTGCGTCCCGGTCCGTGGGCAGGTCATGCGCCCGCTCGACGGCCTTGGAGCGCAGGTCGTCACGCACGGAGCCGTGCAGCACGACGTCGCGGATCGCGCGCGAGAGCGAGACGGGGTCGGCCGGGGGGACGAGCAGCGCGGCGTCGCCGACGACGGCGGCGGTCCCCCCCACGTCGGTCGCGACGACCGCCGCGCCGGCGTGGAGCGCCTCCTGGATGCCGACCGGCTGGCCCTCCCACACGGCGCTGGACACGACGACGTCGGCAGCGGCGAGGAGGTCGGGCACGTCGTCGCGGTGCCCGAGCAGTCGCACCGGTAGGCCCTCGTCGTCGATACGGGCCTGGAGCGTCGGCCGGAGGGGCCCGTCGCCGGCGACGACGGTCACGAGGTCGAGGTCGTCGCCGAGGAGCTCACGGTGGGCGTCGAGGAGCACGTCGAGGCCCTTCTGCGGGGCCAGGCGCGCGACGACGACCGCGAGCGGCGTGTGGTCGTCCACGCGGAGTGCGGAGCGCACGGCATACCGGTCACGGCTCACCGCGCGCCGCGTGGGCGCGGCGACGACCGCCAGCCCGGTGCGGCGGGCACCGAGGCGGTCCATGCGCTGGACGAGGTCCGCGGAGACCCCGAGGACGAGGGCGCTGCCCCGCGCGACGACGCGCTCGAGGGCGGCGTAGACGAGGCCGGTGAGGGCGCCGGTGGGAGCGGCATTGTGGAGCGTCGCGACGACCGGCGGACCGCCGCGGGAGGTGGCGAGCACCGCGAGGGCGGCCGCTCGGAGTCCGTGGGCATGCACGACGTCGGCCCCGGCGGCCAGCACGGCGATCTCGCGCACGGCACGCGTGTCGCGGACCGGGTGCGGCCGGTCGGTGACGTCGAGGGGCACCACGCTCGTGGCGACCTCGCCCAGGGTGAAGCGCTCGCCGACCTCCGTCGGGCACGCGACGACCACCTGGTGCCCCTCGGCCGTCAGCGAGCGGACGAGGCCGTGGACGTGACGACCGACCCCGCCCGCGCTCGTGCCCAGGACGACGAGCACCCTCATGCCGGACCCTCTCCGCGTCGCCGGGCCCGCCCGCGCCGGAGGACCTCCGACATCATCTCGCGGTCCCCGAGCCAGAGGATGACGACACCCGTGAAGAGTGCCGCGGCCCCCGCGCCCAGTCCGACGAGGAGTGTCTCGAGCAGGTCGTCGAGCGGGCGCCCCCGGGTCACGAGGTCGCCGACGATGACGGCGACGGCCGCCGCGACGACGAGCGACCCCGTCGTGCGGGCGGACCCCCGGGTCGCGATCGGCCCCCAGGTGCGGCGCACGAGCAGCACCAGGCCGAGGCCGGCAAGCGTCATGCCGACCGTCGACCACACGCCCAGCATGCGCAGCGTCGTCGCCGGCCCCTGGTCCGTGCCGACGAGGACGAGCGGCGCGATGGCAGCCACCGCCCAGCCCAGGGCCGCGGCGATGCCGGCGTCGGTCGGCTTGCCGCGCACGTAGAGCGCCCGCGTGAGCAGCGCGATGAGGCCGAAGCCGACGAGCCCCGGCGCGTATGCCGTGAGCGCGCCGGGCATCGCGGCCAGTGCTGCGGTGCTCGCCCCCTCGCTCCCCCGTCGGGCGTCGAGAAGGGTGAAGAACGCCCCGATGGCGGGAGCGGCAGCGAGGAGGACGCCCGCGGAGAGGCCGGTGAGGACGAGCACCGCGCGCAGCGCCCTCGCAAGAGTCGCCGACACGTCCTCCCCCGCACCGGTGCGCGCGGCCAGCGCCGGGAAGGCGCTCGTCGCCACGGGCACGGCGAGCACGGCATACGGGAGGAGGTAGACGGCCTGGACGTACTGGTAGACCGGGAACGCTCCGCGGTCCCCGGAGTGGTTCGCGAGCCACATCGTGACGAGCACGGTGGCCTGCTGGGCGACCAGGGCGATGACCCCGGCACCCGCGAGCGCGCCGATGCGGCGGGCGTCCTCCCGGGGGAGGCGCAGCCCGGGATGCCAGCGCCAGCCCGTGCGCAGCGCCGGCCACACGAGCGGCACCGAGAGGACGACGACTCCCAGCGTCGTGCCCCAGCCGAGCACCCGGATCGCCTCGTCGCTCACGACCGACGGCGCCGTCTCGCCGTCGGTCAGCGAGCCGTACCAGAGGTAGGACGCCAGGACCACGATCGACGAGGCGAGGGGCGCGAGCGCGGCCGCGAGGAAGCGTCGGTGCGCCTGGAGGAGGCCCGTGAGGATGATGCCCAGGCCGTAGAGCGGCACCTGCACCGCGAAGATCCGGAGCAGGTCGGCCGAGACCTCGTGCGCCCTCGGGTCGAAGTCGTCGACCAGCCACGCGGCGATCGGCGGGGCCGCCACCCACAGGAGCAGCGCCAACGGCACGAGCACGGCGATCGTCCAGGTGAGCAGGACCGACGCGGTGCGGTACGCCCGCTCGCTCTCCCCGGCGCCGAGCCGGTGGGCGATGAGCGGCACCGCCACGGCAGCGAGGATGCCGCCCGCCGCCACCTCGAACAGGACGTTGGGCAGCGCGTTGACGCTCTGGTAGATCTCCCCGACGCCACCTGCGCGCACGGCATCGGCGAAGACGAGCATCCGGGCGAACCCCGCGGCGCGCGCGAGGAGCGTCGTGACGGCGATGAGCCCGGCGGCCCCGGCGATGCCCGAGGCGAACTGGCGACGGGTCATCGCGCCGGCCGCCCCCACGCGTCGAGCTCGCGCAGCCCCGGGGTCGACTCGATGACCCTGGTGAAGCTCACCCGCTCGGAGGCGAGGGTGAGGGCGGCGAGCGCCGCGAGGGCCACGACCCGCCCCGGTCGGCCGGTGCGCGAGACGAGGGCGGTCCCGAGGAGCGCGCCCGCGGCGTTCGCCCCCGTGTCACCCAGCATCGCGGTGCCCTCGAGGTCGGGTCGCACCACCCCGAGCGCCGCGCCGGCCGCCGCGGCGGCCGCCGCGGCCCCGGGGCGTCCGGGCGGCACGAGGAGCGGCACGGCCGCGATCATCGTGGCCTTGAGTGCCCGCCCGGGCCGGAGGTCGAGGAGGTTGACGAGGTTGGCGGCGCCGGCGACGACAGCACCGCCGACGAGCGTGTCGAGGGGCCGCACGTCGTCGCGTCCGCGGTCGGCCAGGGCCGCGGCCGCCAGGCCGCTCGCCCCGATGCCCACGATCTTGACGAGCCCGGTCGTGACGCGACCTCGGGCGGCGGCACCGAGATGTCCCCTGAGCCCCTTGCTCGCACCGTCGCCCGCGAGGTCGTCGAGGGCCCCGAAGGCGCCGGCCCCGAGCGCAGCCACGGCCCCGGGCGGCCCGGCCACCATCGCCCCCGCGACGGCGCCGGCGACGTAGGCGGGCCCCTCGAGCAGGGTCACCGGGTTGCCTGCGTGGTTCGTGCGCTGCCAGCGCGGGGACGTGACCGAGGCCGTGAGTCGACGGTGCGCGACCTGGGTGACGGCTCCGGCGATCACGGCTGCGGCCGCGGCGACGCCAGTCCCGCGGGCCGTGTCGCCCGTCCCTCGACCGCGGCCGGTCACGACGCGGGGATCGGGGCGTAGGGAGCCTCGGCCCCGGCCGCGAGGCCGTACTGCCCGACACCCCCGGCGAACTGCTGGACCAGGCCGTGCGCGACGCTCGCCTGTCCGAGCGCGCTGCCGGCGTCGTCGACCGTCGAGACTCCGTCGGTGGCCGTCGCGTCGTTGCGGACGCTGGCGATGACGGAGGCGCCGTCGCCGATCGTGGTGGCCTCCCCTGCGACGAGCGCCCCCGCGGACCGCGTGTCGAGGGCGACGATGAGGTCGACCCAGCGGCCCGCGGCCTGCTGCTGGGCCTCCTGGTCACCCTTGGTCGCCACACCCGAGACGACGAGGACGAGGTCGGCCGACTCGAAGGTCTCGGTGTCGATGTCGAGGAGGTCGGCCGACGAGAGGTCATCGAGCGCCGTCGTGGCCGTCGCGGCCGGGACCACGTCGTCCCCGGCCTTGGCGGGGGTGGTGAGGAGGGCCGCGAGGAGGACGTCGCGGGGTGAGACCGAGCCGGTGTCGCTGACGTCAACCCCGGCTGCCGCCGCGACCTGCTGGACGGCGGTGTCGCGGGCGGCCACGGTGGCCTCGTCGGTCGACACCCAGTCCTCCGAGACCGACGTCGTCGAGACGACGGTCGCACCCGCGGAGGCCAGGGTGGCCGCGGAGGACTCGGCGACCCCCGCGTCGGAGCCCGGCAGGACGACGATCGCCACGCGGCGGTCCTGCAGCGTGCCGGCGAGGATCCTCGGGTTCGTCTCGCCGATGTAGGCGTCACGCGCCTCGGCACCGGACCTGGCCTCGGCGAGCTGGTTGTTGAGGTCGGCCTTGTCCTTGCGCAGGCCGGCCACCTCCTTGCTGAGGGTGCTGCCGATCTCACCCTTGAGGGGGCCCGCACCGAGCACGATCCCCACGGCGAGGGCCAGGAAGATCGAGACGATGGAGACGAGGTGGTACCGGAAGTCGATCAACCGAACACTCCTTGGATGGAGGACCACAGGTCGTCGATGCGGGCGCCCAGCACCTGGAGGAAGGCTCGACCTCCGTCCGTGGACCACAGCGCGGCCCCGAGCGCGAACAGGCCGACGACGAGCATGGCGACGAGGCTCCACCCGGAGATCCGCGACCGGTAGAGCCGGCTCACCCCCTTGGCGTCGACGAGCTTGCCGCCGACCCTGAGGCGGGTGAGGAACGTGCTCGCCATCCCCGAGCGTCCCTTGTCGAGGAACTCGACGAGGGTGACGTGCGTGCCGACGGCGACGATGAGGCTCGCACCCTTGTCGTCGGCCAGGAGCATGGCGACGTCCTCGCTCGTGCCGGTCGCCGGGAAGACGACCGGCTCGACCCCGAGCGACCGCACCCGCTCGAGCCCGGGAGCACGACCGTCGCGGTAGGCGTGGACGACGATCTCGGCCCCGCACCGCAGCGCGTCGTCCGAGACGGAGTCCATGTCCCCGACGATGAGGTCGGGCCGGTGCCGCGCCTCGATGAGCGCGTCGGCGCCACCGTCGACGCCGATGAGCACCGGCTTGTACTCGCGGATGTAGTGACGGAGCGTCTCGAGGTCCTCCTTGTAGGAGTAGCCACGGACGACGATGAGGACGTGCCGGCCGTCGAGGTCGGTCGTGATGTCGGGGACGCCCACGCCGTCGAAGAGCAGCTCACGCTCCTTGCGCAGGTAGTCCATGGTGTTCTCGGCGAACGCCTCGAGCTGGTCGGACAGGCCCGCGCGCGCGTGGGTCATGGCCTCCTGGATCGCCTCGATGTCGAGGACGTCGGCGTTCGCGACGGTGTGGTCGTCGGCGCGCACGTCGCCGGCGTCCAGGGTCAGCTCCGTGCCCTCCTTGAGCTCCATGATGCCGGGACCGGCGCGGTCGAGCAGCGGGATGCCGGCAGCGACGACGATCTCCGGGCCGAGGTTCGGGTAGCGACCCGAGATCGACGAGGAGGCGTTGACGACGGCCGCTGGGCGGCACGCGACGAGCGCCTCGGCGCTGACCCGGTCGAGGTCCTCGTGGTCGATCACGGCGATGTCGCCGGGGCGCAGGCGCTTGGTGAGGTCCTTGGTGCGACGGTCCACACGCGCGGGACCGCTCAGCCCGGAAGCGGGGCCGCGGTGCCTGCGGGCGGGGAGGCGGATGGACATCTGCACCATCGTGCCACGCCCCGCTACGGCCGGGCGCGCGCCAGCAGGTCGCGCGCGTGCTCGAGGGCCGCCTCGGTGCCCGAGCCGCCCAGCATCCGAGCGAGCTCGGTGACGCGGTCCTCGCCAGCCACCTCGTGGACTCCGCTGCGGGTCACGTGCCCGTCGTCGGCGCGCTCGACGACGAGGTGCCGGTCGGCGTGGGCGGCCACCTGGGCCAGGTGCGTCACGACGACGACCTGCGCGTGCCGCGCGAGGGCGGCCAGCCGGGCCCCGACGTCGAGGGCTGCACGACCGCCGACCCCGGCGTCGACCTCGTCGAACACGAAGGTCGGCACTGCCGTCACGTCCGTCGCGGTGGCCACCTCGATGGCGAGCATGACCCTGGACAGCTCTCCCCCCGAGGCGGCCTTCGTGACCGGACGCGGGGGCGTGCCTGAGCCGGAGGCGAGCCGCAGCTCCACGTCGTCGCGGCCGTCGGCGGTGAACCGCCCGCAGTCCTCCACGGCCACCGTCACGCTCGCCGACCCCATCGCGAGGTGACCCAGCTCCTCGGTGATCCGGGTGGCCAGTGCGTCGGCCGCGGCGCTGCGCCTGCGGGTCAGGAGCCGGGCCGCCTCCTCACGTCGCACCGTGAGCGTGCCGACGCGCTCCTCGAGCTCGTCGATGCGGTCGCCGGTCCCGTCGAGCTCGGCGACCCGTCGGGCGGCGTCGCGGCCCCATGTGAGGACGTCGTCGACGGTCGGCCCGTAGAGCCGGGTGAGCTCACCGAGGGCGGCGCGGCGCTGCTCGACCTGCTCGAGGCGCGCGGGGTCGACATCGGCGTCGGCGAGGTAGGAGCCGAGGTCCGCCGCGACGTCCGCGGCGAGGTAGCGCAGCTCGTCGACCCGGGTGCCGATCTCGGCGAGCGCCGGGTCGCTGCCACTGACGGCGGCGAGGCGGGCCGACGCCGTGGCGAGGCTCTCGACGACGCCGCTCGACGGCATACCCGAGGAGTCGTCGTCGCCGGCCATGATCGCGTGGGCCTCCCCGGCCCCTGCTCGGAGCTCCTCGGCGTGACCGAGGCGACCCGACTCCACCCTGAGCGCGTCGTCCTCGCCGGGCTCGGGGTCGAGGGACTCGATGCGCTCGAGCCCGGTGCGCAGCGCCTCGGCCTCCCGGGCCCGCTCGGCGGCTGCGGTGCGCAGGTGGGCCAGCTCGGCCTCGGCGGTGGTGAGCTCGGTGTGGACGTCACGGTATGCCGTGAGCGCCGCCGACAGCTCGGGCCCGCCGAAGGCGTCGACCACCTCGCGGTGCTGGTCGGCCCTGCGCAGCCGCCACTGGTCGGCCTGGCCGTGGACGGCGACGAGGTGCTCGGCGAGCTCGCCGAGGAGCCCGACCGGTGCGGCCCGGCCCCCGACGTGGGCGCGTGAGCGGCCATCCGCCGAGACGGAGCGCACGAGGACGAGGCCGTCGGTGACGTCGGCTCCGGCGTCGGCGGCCCGCTCGAGGGCGGGGTGGCCGGCCGGGAGGTCGACGACACCCTCGACGACGACCCGGTCGGTGCCAGCCCGCACCAGGCCGGAGTCGCCGCGGCCACCCAGGAGGAGCCCCAGCCCGGTGACGACCATGGTCTTGCCCGCGCCCGTCTCCCCGGTGAGCACGGTGAGGCCGGGGTGCAGCGACAGCACGGCCTCGTCGATGACCCCCAGGTCACGGATCCGGATCTCCTCGATCACGAGGCGGTCTCACCCGTTGTCACGTCGGGTCCCGCATCGCCGTCGGCGGCCTCGGCCAGCACCCGACGCGCCGCCCCGCGCCAGCCCTGGACCGGTAGGTCGAACTTCTCGACGAGGCGGTCGGTGAAGCCGCCCCTGGACAGCCGGGCCAGTCGCACCGGCTGGCTCGACCGCTGGACCTCGATGCGGGCGCCGGGTGGCAGCGCGACGGCGCGCCGTCCGTCGCACCAGACCACACCGGAGCCGTCGGTGTGCGTGAGCACCTCGACGACGAGCCGGGACTGGGGGCCGACCACGACGGGGCGGGCGAACAGCGCGTGGGCGCTGATCGGCACGACGAGGAGCGCCTCGACGTCGGGCCAGACCACCGGCCCACCCGCCGAGAAGGCGTAGGCCGTGGACCCGGTGGGGGTCGCCATGACGATGCCGTCGCACCCCCAGGTCGAGAGGGGGCGACCGTCGATCTCGACCGTGAGCTCGAGCATCCGCTCGCGTGACGCCTTCTCGACCGTCACCTCGTTGAGTGCCCACGACGTGAAGACCGGTCTGCCGTCCTCGACCGCCCGGACCTCGAGGGCCATGCGCTCCTCGACGTGGTAGTCGCGGGCGAGGATCCGCTCGACCGTCGCGTCGAGGTCCTCTCGCTCGGCCTCGGCGAGGAAGCCCACGTGACCCAGGTTGACGCCGAGCAGGGGCACGCCCGACCCGCGCGACAGCTCGGCACCGCGCAGGATCGTGCCGTCCCCGCCGAGGACGCACACGAGCTCGCAGCCGGCCGCGGGAGAGGTGCCGGAGCCCGAGGGGTCCACCCGGTCGGCCGCCTGCACGCCCGGGACGTCGGCCAGCGGGGTGTCGACGAGCTCCTCGGCCGGGGCGCAGACGCCCACCCCGGCCGCGAGGAGGCGGCTGGCGACGCCGGCGGCCAGGCGCTGGGCGTCGGGGCGACCGACGTGCGTGACGAGGAAGATGCGCCGCGACGAGTCGGCCGTCATCGTGCTCCTCCTGTCTCGACGCTCATGATCTCGCGCACGACCTCGCGGACGCGGTCCTCGCTCATTGTGTCCGACGGGTCCGACCGTGCCCACAGGAGGTACTCGCTGTTGCCCGTCGTGCCGGAGATCGGGCTCGCGCGGATGCCGTGCACCTGCAGCCCGCACTCCCTGACGGCCGCCACGACGGCCAGCAGGGCGTTCTCGCGGTCGACGGGGCTGGTCACGACGCCCTGGCGGTTCAGGCGCCCCCGACCCACCTCGAACTGGGGCTTCACGAGCGCGACGAGGTCGCCACCGGGAGCCAGCAGCCCTTTGAGGTCCTGCATGACGAGGGCGAGCGAGATGAACGAGAGGTCGGCGACGACGAGCTCGCCGGGCCCGCCGATGTCGTCGGGCCGGAGCCCACGGACGGTCGTCCCGCTGAGCTCCTCGACCCTTGGGTCGCGGGCGAGCTCGGGCGCGAGCTGTCCGTGCCCGACGTCGACCGCCACGACCGTTGTGGCACCGGCCGCGAGGAGCACCTGGGTGAAGCCGCCGGTCGAGGCCCCGACGTCGATGCAGCGGCGGCCAGAGGCGTCGAGCCCCTCGGGCCCCCAGGCCTCGAGGGCGGCGGCGAGCTTGTGCGCCGCCCGCCCGACCCACCGGGGGCCGGCCTCCAGCACCTTGAGGTCCGCGTGCGCGGCGACGTCGACGGACGGCTTCATCGCGACCCGGCCGTCGACGGCCACGAGACCGGTGGTCACGAGGTCGCGGGCCTCGCCGCGGGACCGGGCGAGACCACGCCGGACCAGCTCGGCATCGAGTCGGCTGATGTCAGCCGCCGAGGTCGGACAGGCGTGACTGGAGCGTCCGGTGCACCGCCTCGCCGGTCGCGAGCTGGGCGTCGAGGTCGTCCTGGTCGGCGGCGGCGAGGTCGCGCAGCGCTGCGTCGACGACGAGGTCACCCGTCTCCGGCGGAGCGGGGGGCGGAGCGCCGGATGCCGCCGCCGGGCCACCCTGCTCGTCAGTGGCCTGCGCGTCCGGTGCGGTGTGCGACGTCTCGGTCACGCGTCACCCGTGGTTCCCGAGGCGCCGGACCCGGGCGCGGCGGTGGTCGCCGTCGAGCCGGGGGTGGCCTTGGTGGCCTGAGCCTTCCGTGCCGGTGCCTTCTTCGCAGGTGCCTTCTTCGCCGAGGCCTTCTTCGCAGTGGCCGTCTTCGCCGTGGCCGTCTTCGCCGTGGCCGTCTTCGCCGTGGCCTTCTTAGCCGTGGCCTTCTTAGCCGGGGCCGTCTTCGCGGGGGATGCCGAGCCGGCCACCTTCGCTGCGGGAGCCTTCCTGGCGGGAGCCTTCGTCGCCGTCGTCGTGGCTGTCGTTCCGGCCACCGTCTTCGCCGGTCCCTTCCGCGCGGGTGCCTTCCTGGCCGTGGTCCTTGCGGGCGTCGACGTCGCGGCTGTCGACGTCGCGGGCGGCGTCGCCGTGGTGGCGGTCCCCGGCGAGGCCGCCGGCTCCCTCCGACCGGGGGCCGCGCCCGATGCGGCTGCCGATCCCGCGGCGGCCACCTTGGCGGCGGTCGTCGTCGCGGCCTCGGCTGCGCGACCACCGGCGGAGCGTGCCAGCTCGTCGACCTGCGCTGCCAGGCCGCTGACCGTGTCACGGAGGGTCTGCACCTCGCTCACGAGGCGGGTGACGTCGAGACGGCCCATCGCACCCTCGACCTCGCGCCGCACGAGCGCCACGAGGTGCCTGCGGTTGTTCTCGGCGGCATGCATCAGCTCGTCGGCGAGGTGGCTCACGTCCTCGGTGAGCTTCCTGCGCGACGCCGTGCTCCCCGTCAACGCGAGGAGCTCCTGCGCCGCCTCCTTGGCACGGCTGCGCGTGAGCTCCCCCAACCCCGATGCGAGCTCGACGTAGCCCTGGATGGAGCGCTTGGCCATGGTGCCTCCTCGATCCGGCGGCCCCGTCGGTCGCCCGTCCAGTCCCACGCTACCGGTGAGCGCCCTGCTGGAGGGCACGCTCGGCGCGCGCCACGAGCTCGCCGATGCGCGCGTCCGGCTCCCCGGCATCCCGGGCCGTGTGCACCGCTGCGACGGCGGCGGCCAGCGCACCGAGGTCGACCCCTGCCGTGCCCGGATCGGCCTGGAGTGCCCGCAGGTCGGGGGCGACGTGCGTCGGCCTCCGGTGCGCCGAAGCAGCGAGGCAGGCCCCCAGGTCGTCGACACCGGTCAGCACGAGGAGCGAGTCCATGCCGGCGGCAACGGCACCCTCGATGTCGGTGTCGAGCCGGTCCCCGACCGCCAGCACCCGACGCGGGTCGACACCGAGGCGGTCGGCGCACATGAGGTAGAGCGGCGGAGCCGGCTTGCCCGCCACGAGGTCGGGGGGGCGGCCGACGGCACGTTCGACGGCACCGACGAGAGCCCCGTTGCCGGGCGCCACGCCACGGTCCGTCGGCAGGGTGGCGTCGGTGTTGGTCGCGACCCAGGTGGCACCGCGCTGCACGGCATACGCCGCCTCGGCCAGGTCGGCTGCGGTGACCCCGGCGCCGTACCCCTGGAGCACCGCCACGAGCCCCGAGGTGACGGCACCGTCCGCGGCGGCCACGGGGGCGAGCCCGGCCTCGGCGAGGGCGGCGGCAACACCCGGTCCACCGACGGCGAGCACGGCGCTGCCCGGCTCGACCCTCTCCGACAGGAGCCAGGCGGCCGCCTGTGAGCTCGTCGCGACCGCCCTGGGCTCGCAGACCAGGCCCAGCGCACGCAGGTGCTCCGCCACATCCTCGGGGGGGCGTGAGGCGTTGTTGGTCGCGTAGACCACGGGGATGTCCAGCGTGGAGAGGACCTCGACGGCGTGTGGGACGGCCGTCGGGCCTCGGTACACCACCCCGTCGAGGTCGCAGACGACCGCGTCGTACCGGGAGACGAGCGACGAGCCGCCGCTCACCCCGGTGAACCCTCGGGCGCGGATGCCGTGGGCGGCGCGTCGTCGTCATCCTCGTCACCGAGGTCCGTGACGAGGATGCCGTCGAGCTCCTCGAGGCGCTCCACGGCATCGGTCTCGGCGTCGACATCGCCCTCCGCGGCCTTGAGGAACCAGGTCCGCGCCTCCTCCTCGCGACCGAGGCCGAGCAGCGTGTCGGCGTAGGCGTAGTGCAGGCGGTGGGCGCCGGATCGGGGGTTGCCGCGCAGTGCCGGCACCTGGAGGGCGAGCAGCGCCGCCTCGTCCTGACCGAGATCCCGGCGCACCCCGGACACCACGATGGCCAGCTCGATCCGGTCCTCCTCCGACAGCGTCGCCGCCTCGGGCGTCGCGGCGAGGTCGAGGGCGCGCCCATGGCGACCCAGCCCGCGCTCGCAGTCGACCATGAGCGGTAGCAGGTGGGAGGAGCCACTGAGGCGTCGGACCGTGCGGAACTCGGTCAGGGCGCGCGCGAAGTCACCCCGCCGATAGGCCACCATCCCCAACGCCTCCCGGGCAGCCGGGACCCGCCCGGCCCGCCGCACCGCCGTCTCGGCGTGCGCGAGGGCCGCGTCGAGGTCGTCCGCCTCGAGCTGGGCGGCCACCATGACGAGGTGCTGCGCGACACCCTCCGCGTTCTCCTTCGACAGGGTGCGCAGCTGGTGGTGGACGGCCCGGTCGAGCTCCTTGCCGGTCACGCCCTCCGGGATGCGGGGTTCGGGCAGCCGAGGCCCCTTCGGGGCGAGCCTGCTACCGCCCCGCTCCTCCCGCGCATGGTCGCCGGGCGGTTTCCCGTCGCGGCCGCGGGGCGGGCGGCCGGACCGCGCGCCGGAGCCCGGCGGCGTGCCACCCGACCTCGGTGGCCGCCCGACGCCGGCGCGACGCGGCCCGCGTCCACCCTCACCGGGTGGGCCCGCGGGTCGGCCACGGTCACGCCGCGGCTCGTTGCTCTCCTGGGACACGCGTCTGCTGCCTCTCGG
This sequence comes from Ornithinibacter sp., assembly GCA_035703305.1. Taxonomy (GTDB): domain Bacteria; phylum Actinomycetota; class Actinomycetes; order Actinomycetales; family Dermatophilaceae; genus Fodinibacter. The sequence goes on from DASSYJ010000051.1 coordinate 21,569, forward strand.
TCGGCGGCACCGACAGCAGCAGCGTGCCGGTGCGAACGTGGGCTGGGCGGGGCTCAGCGGTGGCGGCGTCCGCCGTCGGACAGTGTAGGACCTCAGGGAATGAGAAAGGGCCCGCCGAATTCGGCGGGCCCTTTCTGGAAGGTATGTCCGGCTGCGTCCTACTCTCCCACACCGTCACCAGTGCAGTACCATCGGCGCTGAAGGGCTTAGCTTCCGGGTTCGGAATGGAGCCGGGCGTTTCCCCTTCGCTATGACAGCCGAAACTCTATGGAGATGTCAGTCGTCCCGACCGTATCTCGGGAACTGCACAGTGGACGCGAACACGCATTGAAATCTTTGGG
>DASSYJ010000026.1:0-13733 GCA_035703305.1 Ornithinibacter sp.
CTCCACCACGCCCTCCAGCACGCCCTGACCACCCTGACCGACCGGCAACGCCACATCCTCCACCTCCGCTACGTCGACGAGCTCACCCAGACCCAGATCGGCCACCACATCGGCGTCTCCCAGATGCAGGTCTCCCGGATCCTGCGCACCACCCTCACCCAGCTCCGCCACCACCTCCTCACCGACCACGACACCACCCACACCACCGCCGCCTGAGCCGACCGGTGGACGCGCGCTGCGTGAGGCGACGAAGCACCGAACCGTGGCCCGCGGTGACGCCCGCGCGGTACCGTCCGGCCCATGCGCGTCGTGCTCCGGATCCTCGCGGTGGTCCTCGTCCTCGTCGTGGCCCTCGCCGTGGCCGGCTACTTCTACGCCCGACCGCTGCTCGAGACCAGCACGGGGTACGCCGCGCACAACTCGTGCGCGGTCACCCTCGTCGCGGGGCGGGACGACCCCGACACCGACCTTCCCCCGAACCCGATCGTCCCCTTCCTCACGGGCTACGTGAACGAGGCGGGCAAGTCGAGCACCTCGCGCATCCTCTTCACCCTGTCGACGCAGCACGCCTGGTACACCAAGGGGTTCGGGTGCACCGTGGGGCCGGAACGTCCGACCCTCGGCGCGGCGACGAAGGTCAGCGCCGACCCCAACCCCCTGGAGGCGGCCCCCGCCCCGACACCCGACCCCGCGGTGGACGCCGCCATCGCAACGGCGTTCGGTGACGACGAGTCCGCGGAGGCGAGCAAGGAGCTCGGCACCCGGGCCATCGTCGTCCTGCGCGACGGCCAGCTCATCGGCGAGCGCTACGCACCCGGCTTCAGCGCGCAGACACCACAGCTCGGCTGGTCGATGGGCAAGAGCGTCACGAACCTCCTCGTCGGCCGACTGGTGCTCGAAGACCGGATCGCGCTGAGCGACAGGGAGCTTCGCCCGGAGTGGACCGACGAACGGCGCACCATCTCGGTCGACCAGCTCCTGCGGATGACGAGTGGCCTCACCTGGGACGAGACCTACGCCCTGGGCACCCCCATCACCCGGATGCTCTACCTGGAGGGCGACATGGCGGCATACGCCGCCTCCCAGCCCCTCGCCCACCAGCCCGGCACCTACCAGCAGTACTCGAGCGGCTCGACCAACATCCTGTGCGGCGTCCTCACCGGCCTCGCGGACGTCCCGGACGCCGACCTGCCGCGCCAGCAGCTCTTCACCCCCCTCGGCCTGGCGTCCGCGACGTGGGAGGTCGACTCCGTGGGCACCCCCGTGTGCAGCTCCTACCTGTGGGCGACGCCTCGTGAGTGGGCGGCTATCGGGCAGTTCGCCCTCCAGGACGGGGTGTGGGGGGAGGAGCGCCTGCTGCCCGAGGGCTGGATGCAGCAGTCCACCACGATGACCCCGGTCGACAGCAGCGAGGAGAAGGGATACGCCGCCGGCTGGTGGGTCAACCGCCAGGCGGACGGGACGCTCGTGAACCCGGCGCTGCCCGAGGACGCCTACTGGGCCCAGGGCCACGACGGCCAGCGGCTCTACGTCGTGCCGTCAGCCCGGCTGGTCGTGGCGCGGCTGGGGTTCACGCCGGAGGTCGAGGACATCCGCACGGACGAGCTCGTGGCGAAGCTCGTCGCGATCGGCACCGAGGGCTGACGCCCGGGACCGCCGAACCCCGTCAGAGGGCCGCGGTCACCGTTCCCCGCCTCGCGTCGGCCACGTCGCCGAAGAGCGGCACGCACGAGACGTCGACGGTCGCTCCCGCCGAGCCGGCCGGTGCGGTGCAGACCGTCTCGACCGTCCCCCCTCCGCTGGCCGGGAAGGACATCGTGAACAGGACCGGGAAGCTCTCGGTGCCGGCGAGCGTCGCCCGCATCCCGGAGATGTTGACGATCGACACGGCGCCGCCACCCTGCTTCTCGAGGGACCAGCCCGCCTCGACCTTCGCCCGGGGCAGGTCGAAGCCGTCGCCCACGGTGATCGGGATGCTCTCGCCCAGGCCCTCGGTCGGGAGGGTGGTCGGCAGGTCGCTGGGCAGCCCCGTGGGCAGGGTGGTGGGGAACACCGTCGGCAGGGTGTCGGTCACCTGGTCGACGGTGCGGGAGACGAAGAAGATGATGGCCACCACGGCGATGACGAGGATGAGGAACACCCCGAGGGCCGCGAAGAGGCAGCCCTTCGCGAGGCCGCTCCCGCCCTGCTGGGGCTGCTGCCACTGGCCTCCCGGTGCTCCGTAGCCGGCGGCCGGAGGGCCCCCGGGGGCGAGGCCGCCCCCGCCGGAGGGGTAGGCGTAGTCCTGCTGGGCCGGGTATGCCGGAGGCACCGGCGCGCCGTAGGCCGCCGGCGGCTGGGCGGCGGGGATGGACTGCGTGCGCGTGACGTCGAGGGCCTGGGTCTGGTCGGTGGCGGGGGCCGCGTCGTCGGTGGGCGTGCCGCCCGCGCCGGTGGTGTCGCCGGGCCCGCCCTCGGTGCCCTGGCCGGTCGCCCACGACGGCGCCGGTGGCGGCGCAGTGGGGTCCGGGGGCAACGGCATACGGAACTCCTCGGTCCACTGCGAGCCGTCCCAGTAGCGCTCCCGGCCGTCCGGCTGCAGGTGCCAGCCCGCTGGTGCCGACATGTCGTCCTCCTCCGTTGGGCCACCTCGTCCCTGCGGGGAGCCTAGTCCCCGCAGGGACGAGGGCTCACGGCCCCGTGCGGGAGCGGGAGGGCACCGGGACCCCCAGGAGTGAGGGCTCGAGGACCGGCGCCTCGGGCCCGGACGGCTCCAGCGCGGCGAGCTCGGGCTCGGTCAGCATCCGTGACCGGATGAGGAACCGGACGCCGTCTGGTGCCTCGACGGAGAACCCCGCTCCCCGCCCGGGGACGACGTCGATCGTGAGGTGGGTGTAGCGCCAGTGGGCGAACTGGGACGCCGACATGTACACCGGCACGTCGCGCTCGAGCCCGACGTCGAGGTCCCCGAGGTGGACGTCGGCGTCGGAGATGATGAGCTCCCCGTCGGGGTAGCACATCGGCGACGAGCCGTCGCAGCACCCGCCGGACTGGTGGAACATCAGGGGGCCGTGGATGCCGGTGAGGCGGCGCACGAGAGCCGCCGCCTCACCGGTCACGTCGACCCGGTTCGGGGTCACCTCCATCGGCCTAGAAGAAGCCGAGGGCGTCCGGGGAGTAGCTGACGAGGAGGTTCTTCGTCTGCTGGTAGTGCTCGAGCATCATCTTGTGGGTCTCGCGCCCGATGCCCGACTGCTTGTAGCCGCCGAAGGCCGCGTGCGCGGGGTACGCGTGGTAGTTGTTCGTCCACACCCGGCCGGCCTTGATCTCGCGGCCGGCCCGGTAGGCGCGGTTGCCGTCGCGCGACCACACGCCGGCGCCGAGCCCGTAGAGGGTGTCGTTGGCGATCTTGAGCGCGTCGGCCTCGTCCGAGAAGCGGGTCACCGAGACGACCGGTCCGAAGATCTCCTCCTGGAAGATCCGCATCGCGTTGTCGCCCTCGAAGACCGTCGGCTGCACGTAGTAGCCGCCGGAGAGGTCCCCGCCGAGGTCGGCCCGGGCGCCACCGGTGAGCACCCTGGCGCCCTCCTGCTTCCCGATGTCGATGTAGCTGAGGATCTTCTCGAGCTGGTCGTTGCTCGCCTGGGCGCCGATCATCGTGGCGGTGTCGAGCGGGTTGCCCTGGACGATCTTCTCGACGCGGGCGATGGCGTCGCCGAGGAACGCGTCGTAGATCGACTCCTGGATGAGCGCCCGGCTCGGGCAGGTGCACACCTCGCCCTGGTTGAGCGCGAACATCGCGAAGCCCTCGAGGGCCTTGTCGTAGAACGCGTCGTGCTGGTTGGCGACGTCCTCGAAGAAGATGTTCGGGCTCTTGCCGCCGAGCTCGAGGGTCACCGGGATGAGGTTCTGGCTCGCGTACTGCATGATCAGGCGGCCGGTCGTCGTCTCGCCCGTGAAGGCGATCTTCGCGATGCGCGGGCTGCTCGCGAGGGGCTTGCCCGCCTCGACGCCGAAGCCGTTCACGACGTTGAGCACGCCGTCGGGCAGGAGGTCGCCGACCAGCTCGACGAGCTTGAGGATCGACCACGGGGTCTGCTCGGCCGGCTTGAGCACGACGCAGTTGCCGGCGGCGATGGCGGGTGCGAGCTTCCAGACCGCCATGAGGATGGGGAAGTTCCAGGGGATGATCTGGCCGACCACGCCCAGCGGCTCGTGGATGTGGTACGCCACGGTGGTCTCGTCGATCTCGCCGATCGAGCCCTCCTGGGCGCGGATCGCACCCGCGAAGTAGCGGAAGTGGTCGATCGCGAGGGCCAGGTCGGCGGCGATGGTCTCGCGCACCGGCTTGCCGTTGTCCCACGTCTCGGCGACGGCGAGGTCCTCGAGGTTGGCCTCCATGCGGTCGGCGATCCTGAGCAGGATGCCGGACCGCTCGGCCACGTTGGTGCGTCCCCAGGCCTCGGCCGCGCCGTGGGCGGCGTCCAGGGCGAGCTCGATGTCCTCGGCGCTCGAGCGTGCGATCTCGCAGAAGACCTGGCCGGTCACGGGGGTCACGTTCTCGAAGTAGCGGCCCAGCACGGGGGCGACCCACTGGCCGCCGATCCAGTTGTCGTAGCGGCTCTTCACGGTGACGGGACTGCCGTCACTGCCGGGGGGCTGGAACAACGTCATTGTCGGTCTCCCTTGATCTCGTCCACCCGTCGCCCGACGGGGTTGGCCGAGGGTAGGCAGCGCGACGTTGCATCCACGTTGCACGGCATCCCGGGTGCGTGTGGGAACCGCCGTGCTGGAGCCGCCTCCCACACGCACGCGGGACTGCACGGGTCTCGCTGGCGTGGGGGCGTGGGCCGCGTCGAGCAGTACCGCGCCGAGCTGCGGTCGTGGGTCTCGGCAGGCTCCTCGCCGGAGGTGCGCGCCCCGACCTCGAGGGGCGGCTGCGGGCCCATGCGACCGACGAGCGGTGGCGGGTTCGCGAGGCGGTGGCCATGGCCCTGCAGCGCCTGGGTGACGACGACGTGCCGCGGATGCTGCGCATCGTCGGCGAGTGGTCGGGCCGGGACGACCCCCTGGTGCTACGGGCCGCCGTCGCGGGCGTCTGCGAACCGCGGCTGCTGCGCACGCCCGAGGCCACTCGCGCCGCGCTCGACGCGTGCGAGCGGGCTACCGGGGCCCTGGCCGCGGTCCCGCTCGACGCCAGGCACGACCCCCACGTGCGGACCCTCCGGCAGGGCCTGGGCTACTGCTGGAGCGTGGCCGTCGCGGCGGACCCGGAGCACGGGCTGGCCCGGTTCGAGGCCCTGTCGGCGTCGACCGACCCGGACGTCGCCTGGGTCGTTCAGGAGAACCGCCGCAGGGCCCGACTCGCACGGCTGCTCTGACTCGCCGTCGTGCCCCGCGGCGGGTGGGGTCAGGGGCCGCCGGTCACCGTGGGACAGTGAGGCCCATGTCCATGCGCCGCATCGACCGAGCCGTCTCGGACTACACGGGGCTCCGGGCGCGCCTGCTCCCGGCGACCGACGAGTTCGTCGAGCTCGTCACGGGGATCATCGACGACGCCGGCATCAACTACCTCAGCGTCACGGGACGCACCAAGACCGTGGGCTCGTTCGCCGCGAAGGCCCGGGGGGTCCTCGCGCAGGATGCCGGGGCCGACCCGTTGGTGGCCGTCACCGACCAGGTCGGCGTGCGGGTGATCACCTACGTCCAGCGCGACATCGAGGCCGTCGCGGACCTCCTCACCGAGCAGCTCACGGTCCTGGACGACCGCGACCTCGGCGAGGAGACCGCGGCCGCGGGACGCTTCGGCTACGCGAGCCGGCACCTGCTCGTGTCACGGGCGAACGGTGGGCGCCCGGCATACGACCCGCTCTCCTGCGCGTCGATCCAGCTGCGGACGGTGCTCCAGCACGCGTGGGCCGAGTTCGAGCACGACATCCGCTACAAGGGCACCGTGCCGCCCGAGCAGGTGCCAGACCTCGACCGCCGCTTCACCCTCGCGGCGGGGCTGCTCGAGCTCGCGGACCGGGAGTTCGGCGCCATCCGCGACCGGCTCCAGGCCGGCCTCGGCGACAGCGCGGTGGATGCCGGTGACGCGCTCGACCCGCGGATCAGCGCGCAGGAGCTCGCGACCTTCCTCGCAGGCCGCTACTCGAGCGCCGGGTGGTCGCGCACCGAGCACTACGAGTGGATCTCGGGCCTGCTGCTCGAGCTCGGGATCGCGTCGCTCGACGAGCTGAGCGCCACGCTCCGCGACGTCGACAGCGCCGCGGTCACGGCCGCCATGGGGTACCGCTACCCCCCGGGCGCCGTGCGGCGTCTCGACGACGACCTGCTCTCGCGGTTCGGTGACGCCTACGTCGGCCTGCACGGGAACGCCCACCGCCGGGAGGCGCTGGAGTCCCGCCGCTCGCACCTCCCGGGCTGAGCCGAGGGTGGAGCGGCGGGACCACCCCCGCCGGGTCCGGCTCGAGGTCACTTGACCTCGGAGCGGCGGACGATCACCAGCCCGATGACGAGGGGCAGGAGGAACCAGAGCGTGCCCGACACCGCGAGCTGCTGCCACTGCTCGGTCGTGACGTTCCCGTCGAAGAGCACCGTGCGGGCGGAGTTGTAGTCGAGCCACGGCCGCACGTCGGCGAACCACGTCGCGTTGACCGCGAGCAGCTCGACGAGCGGGGGCAGGACGAGGCTGTAGACGAAGTACGCGACGATCGCCCCGGCCGAGTTGCGGATGAGCACGCCGAGCATGAAGCCGAAGAGCATGCCGAGTACGCTGCCGAGCACGATGAGCGCGAAGTGGGCGGCGCTGACGTCCCACACCGGGTCCACCCCCGTGACCACGCTGCCGACGAGGGTCCCGAGGGCCCCGACGACGAGCGCGACCACCATCGCGACGACTCCGACACCGACGGCGGCGAGGAACTTCGCCCACAGCACCCGGCCCCGGTGCGGCACGAGCGTGAAGGTCGTCAGGCCGCTCCGCTGGCTCCACTCGCTCGTCACCGCGAGGATGCCGATCATCGGCAGGATGACGGTCATGGGGATGCCGATCGCGGCGGCGAAGTTGTCGTAGGTCTGCTGGTCGTCGGGCGCGAAGACGATGATCGCGGCGGTCGCGAGCACGCTCGTGATGACGATGCTCGCCATGAGCCAGAAGCCCGAGCGGGTGTCGAACATCTTGCGGAGCTCCACGCCGACGATGCGGCTGAGCGGGATCCGGGCGGATGCCGTGCGGCTGCGGTCGGCGAGGCCGACCGGCTCCGACACGGGGGTCGTGAGGGCGGTGGTGGTCATGCTGCTGCTCCTTCGCGCTGGGTCTCTGCGGTGAGCTCGAGGAACATCTCCTCGAGCCCGGCCCCGTCTGCGGCACGGAGCTCGGTGAGCACGAGGCGGGCACCGAGGGCGACCTCGCCGACCTGCTCGGGGGTGGCATCGGTGTGCACGCTGCCGTCGGGGTGGGCCGTGACGGTGAGGCCGGCCCGGTCCATCGCGGCCACGAGGGCGGCGGCGTCCCGGGACCGCGCCAGGGTGCCCGCGGAGGCGAGCAGCTCGGCCTTGGTGCCCCGGGCGACGATGCGGCCGTTCCCGATGACGACGAGGTCGTCGGCGATGACCTCGATCTCGTGGAGCAGGTGCGAGGACAGCAGCACCGTGCCGCCCCGGTCCGCGTAGCCGCGGAGGAGGTCACGCATCCACCGGATGCCGGCAGGGTCGAGTCCGTTCGCCGGCTCGTCGAGCACGAGGACGTGCGGGTCGCCGATGAGCGCCGCACCGATGCCGAGGCGCTGGCGCATCCCGAGGGAGTAGTTGCGCACCCGCCGGTCGGCCTCGTCGTCGGTGAGGCTGACGAGGTCGAGCATCTCCTGGACCCGCGCGCGAGGCAGGCCCATGGTCCGCTGGACGAGGGTGAGGATCTCCCTGCCGGTGCGCCCGGCGTGCTGCGCCGAGGCGTCGAGCAGGACCCCCACGTCCCGGCCCGGGTTGGGCAGGTCGGTGAACCGGCGCCCGTCGATGAGGGCGCTGCCCGAGGTGGCCGGCGTGAGGCCGACCATGACCCGCATCGTCGTGGACTTGCCCGCCCCGTTGGGGCCGAGGAAGCCGGTGACGCGTCCGGTCAGCGCGGTGAAGGAGACGTCGTCGACGGCGGTCAGGCCGCCGTAGGTCTTCGTGAGTGCTTCGACTGTGATCATGCCGAGCATCGTGGCGGCGCCGGCGGGGCGGGCGCATCGGGGAGGCACCTGAGCCTGACCCTGAGGCGACCCTGACCCGGCTCGGGGACCCGGTGCCGCGGGCGACCGCGGTGACGCGGGTGGCTCAGGCGCCGAGCTCGCGCTCCAGCCGGCCGACCTCCGCCTCGGCGACCGGCCGCAGCGGCGACGAGGACGGCAGGGTCTCGACCTGGCGTTCCCACATCTCCAGGTCACCCGCACCCCACCGGGACCGGGTCCACCCCACCATGAGGTCCGGCTCACCGGACGCCAGCACGGCACCGCGGACCTGCCCCTCGAGGACCTCGCGCAGCTCGACGACGACGGGTGACTCCGAGCCCGGCAGGAGGGGCCCCTTGTAGGCCTGGAGGGCCTGGCGCACCCGACCCGTCGCCAGGTGGGCCCCGACCGTGCGCCAGTCGCACTCGGTGTCGACGACGAACCGGTAGGGCCGCGAGGCGAGGACGTCGGGGCCGAGGAGGGTCCGCAGGCGGTTCATCTCGACCCGGAGCGTCGAGGAGTGGACGTGCCCGGCATACACCCGAGACTCGAGCTGCTCGGCCGTGAGCCCTGCGGGGTTCTCGAGGAGCGTCGCGACGATCTCGCTGTGCCGCCGGCCCAGCCGCAGGGTGCGCCCGCCGGTCTCGACGACGGCCTCCGGGAGGCCGAGGGCCCGCACCCGGAGGAGGCCGAGCGACTCCGGCAGCTCCGGAGTCGGCCCCGGGGTGACCAGCGTCGTGCCGGTGAGGGCGAGGCGGGCGAGCTCGGACTCCGCCATCCGCGCCGCGGCCCGGATCATCGCCAGGCTCTGCGGAGATGCCACGTCGGGTCCACCGGTGATGTCGACGACGCCGAGCACCCGGCTCGTCGTGGGGTCGTGGATCGGCGCGGCGGCACAGCTCCACGGCTGGACGAGGCGGTTGAAGTGCTCGGCCGCGTGGACGTGGGCGGGCGTGCCGAGGTGCAGCGCCATCCCCGGTGCGTTGGTGCCGGCGTCGTGCTCGCTCCACACCGACCCCTCGACGAAGTTGATGGTCTCGGCCCGCCGCATGACCCCCGGCGGTCCGCACACCCAGAGGAGGCGGCCCTCCGCGTCGCCGACCGCCATGACGCAGTCGCAGTCGACGGCCGCCCGGCCCAGGACGTCGTAGAGGAGGGGGAACACGTGGGAGAGCGCGTGGGTCGAGCGGTAGTCCGCGAGGTCCCCGCCGTCGAGCACCACCGGGGGCAGGTGGCGGTCGGGGTCGACCCCGGCCGCGGACGACCGCAGCCAGGACTCCGCGACGAGCGAGCGCACGCCGAGGTCCGGCGCGGGCGGGCGCGGGCTGGGCGCGCGTCGCCGGGCCGGACGCGTCGTCGCGTCGCCGGGGCTCACCGGGTCAGTACACGTGGCCGGCCCGCGCGGGGGCAACGCCCTGTCCACGGTCGAGTCGGTGAGCGGCATCCAGAGGCCGCCGAGTGGTCCGGCCCTGGAGCCCTGGGTCCCCAGCACCCTCAGCCCTGGCCGAGCCCCCACGAGGGGTCCGAGCGCGTCGAGGCCACCCTGGCCTCGAGGAGCGTCGCGATCCGGTGCGCCCGCTGCGCAGTCCAGCCCGGTGGCCGGGTCACCGCTGCCCACGCGTCGACCTGGAGCGTGGCGGAGTACATGTGGCCGAAGCCCTCGGGCACCTGCCCCGCGCCGGGCATGTCGAGCAGCACCTGCCACATCGTGACGATCGGCAGCCAGTCCATCGCCGGCGACACGTCAGGACCCCGCTGGTCGTCCTGGAGCCACTCCGGCCGGTCGAACGCGAGGTCGGTCGAGAAGAAGACGACCGGGTCCGACGCGTGCTGGAGGTAGACGAGGCGGGTCGGGCCCCACGGCTCCGACGTGCCCTGGAGCCCACCCTCCTCGTCGCCGAACCGCACCGTCCGGCCGTTCTCGTACACGGGGAGGTATGCCGGGCTGCCCTTGTCGCGGCCGGCCTCCAGGCGGCGGTGCATGTCGTTGAAGAACGGCGGGCCCACCATGAGCGCACCGTCGACGGGCTCGTTGACGATGTTGACCGAGGTCAGGACGCTCTCGACCCCGAGGGACCCCAGGGACAGCCCGTAGAGGTAGAGGGCCGGCCGGTGGTCCGGCGGCAGGGTCGCCCACTTCTCCCGCACGGTCTCGAACACGACGCGCGAGGTCTCGACGACGGCCTCCTGGTCGGCGAGGAGCGAGATCCAGCTGGGCAGGTAGGAGTACTGCACGCCGGCGATGGCGGTGTCGCCGTTCCACATGTACTCGAGGGAGTCGGTCGAGCGACGGTCGAGGAACCCCATGCCGGTCGTCGTGGCGACGACGAGCACCTTCCGGTCGAACGCGCCGGTGCGCTCGAGCTCGGCGAGGACGAGGTCGGCGCGTCCCTGCACGGTGTCGGCGCTCTGCAGCCCGGCATACACCCTGATCGGCTCCTTGGCGGGTGCCCCGTTGACGGCCTCGAGCTGGGCCGGCGTCGGGCCGGTCCGGACGAAGACGCGGCCGTAGCTCCCGAGGTCCTCCCACCGCGCGAGCGACGAAGCGGAGCCCGAGCGCTCGGGAGCCGTCGGGCGGTTCACGCTGTGCGAGCCGGTGGTGTCCCTGGGGGCGAAGATCGCGTTGGCTCCCGCGAAGAACCCCTTGACGATGACGCCGGTCCACAGGCCCCACATGACGACGCCCAGCAGGACGATGGCGAGCACGAGGGCGAGCCGCGGGTGCAGGCGCCGCGCGAAGCGTGCGATCGCCGCGCGCGCGACGAGCCGCACGGCCCGGGCCAGCAGGAGCAGGACACCGGCGACGAGCCCGGTGACGACGAGGATGACCGGCCACACGACGGGTGAGGTCGGCTCCATGCCGAAGAGCGCGCGGATCTCGTTCTGCCACCCCACCTGCCGCCACCCCGCGACGAGCGCCGCCAGCTGGCCGAGCCCGACGAGGGTGGTGAGGACGATGGTGCGCCACCTCCCCCGCAGCCGCGGGACGCCGAGGTAGGTCCAGAGGGCCTGGGCCCCGGTGCCGAGCCCGTAGCCGACGACGACGGTGACACCGGAGACGATGCCCTGCAGCCACGCGCTGCGTGGGAGGAGGGAGGGGACGAGGGATGCCGCGAACGCCCAGATCGCGGCCGTCAGGCCGACGCCCGAGAAGGCTCGGTCGAGGATGCGTTCGGGCCGACCGATCGTCGGCGCCCAGGGGCTCGCGCGCACGCGGACGGCCGCCGACTCGACGAAGGCAACGGTCACGGCATGTCCTCAGGTGCAGCGGTCCGGGCGCGGGACGTCACGGCAGCGGAGCAGGGATGCCGCCTGACCAGCGTAGGACGGCCCTGCCCACGCCACCTGGCGGTTTCACGAAAGCCACGCCGCCGGGGCTCGGGCGCGGCATGCTGGTGCGGCACTCGACGGCGACCGTCCGGAGGGGTGATGAGAGGCTGTGCCGAGGAGGTGGTGTCCGTGACCGACGGCGTCATGGTGACCCGTAACGACGACGAGGACCGCTGGGAGGCGCACATCGACGGCGAGCTCGCCGGCGTGGCCGAGTTCCAGCTGCGCCCCGGGCTCATCATCTTCACCCACACGCAGGTCTACCCGGCCTACGAGGGTCGGGGCGTCGCCGCCGCGCTCGCCCAGCAGGCCCTCGCCGAGGTCGCGGAGGAGGGCACCCGCAAGGTGCGGCCCCGCTGCCCCTTCATCCGGTCGTGGATCCGCCGGCACCCGGAGTACGAGAGCATGGTGGAGGGCGCGGCGTGACCGCGGGTGAAGCGAGCGCGGGTGGCGCGACCGCGGGTGACGGCATCCGCGTGCTGATCATCGCCGACACCCACGTCCCGCACCGGGCCAAGGACCTGCCCCAGACCGTGTGGGGCGAGGTCGACCGGGCCGACGTCGTCGTCCACGCCGGCGACTGGGTCGACGTCGCCCTGCTCGACCGGCTCGAGCAGCGAAGCCGCAGCCTCCTCGCCTGCTGGGGGAACAACGACGGGTCGGCCGTGCGTCGCCGGCTGCCCGAGGTCGCGTCCGCGACCATCGCCGGCGTGCGGGTCACCGTCGTCCACGAGACCGGCGCCCGCGAGCGCCGCGACGAGCGGATGCGGGCGGCCTACCCGGACACCGACCTGCTCGTGTTCGGGCACAGCCACATCCCCTGGGACACGACGTATGCCGGGCTGCGCCTCGTCAACCCCGGCTCACCCACTGAGCGGCGTCGCGAGCCGGCCTGCACCTACGTCACCGCGCGCCTGTCGGACGGGAGGGTCGAGGACGTCGTCCTCCACCGCCTGCCGCCGGTGTGAGCTGGGCCGGGCAGCCGGGCCGGGCAGCCGGGCAGCCGGGGCTCAGGCCGGGGCGTCGGCGAACCGCAGGTAGGGCCGGACCTCGTCGACGTTCTTGAAGCGCTCCCGGGCGTCCTCCGTCGAGACGGTGGGGGCGACGATGATGCGCTCGCCGGGCGTCCACTCGGCCGGGGTCGAGATCGTGGCGCCGTCCGTGGCCTGGAGCGCGTCGAGGGCGCGGAGGATCTCGGTGAAGTTGCGGCCCACCGACTTCGGGTAGGTGATGGTGAGGCGGACCTTGTTGCTCGGGTCGATGAGGAAGACCGAGCGCACCGTCGAGGTGTCGCCCTCGCCGGGGTGGATCATGTCGTAGGCGTGCGAGACGGTGCGGTCCTCGTCGCCGATGATCGGGAAGTCGACCTCGGAGCCACCGACCTCCGTGATGTCCGGGATCCACCGCCGGTGGTCCTCGACCGAGTCGACAGAGACCGCGATCGGCTTGGCGTTGCGGGCCGCGAACTCGCCCGAGAGAGCCGCGGTGCGGCCCAGCTCGGTCGTGCACACGGGCGTGAAGTCGGCGGGGTGGCTGAAGAGGACCGCCCAGGAGCCGTCCTTCCAGTCGTGGAACGCGAGGGGGCCTGCGGTCGTGTCGGCGGTGAAGTCCGGGGCGGTGTCGCCGAGGCGGATGCTCATGATGATTACTCCTGGTTTGGACAACGGTTAGTTCACGTTATCCATCTGCGCCAGGGAGCGGACCCCCGTGACCGCAGTGTGGGCAGTGGCCGGATGACGGGCGCGCTCCCTCCTCGCGCCCGGCGCCGGCGGCGCCCCACACCCTCGCCCCGTCACCCGGCTGGGAGCACCTCCGCGAGGAAGTCGTAGATCGCCCGGCGGACCGCTGGCCCGTGCTCGCCTCGCAGGAGCGCCAGGGCGTGCTCGTCGCCGTCGAGGACGAGCACCGTCTCCTTCCCCGCGTGCGCAGCGGCGATCCGCTTCTCGGTGTCCACGGGGAAGACCGAGTCGTCCCGCGCCCGGACGAGGAGGATCGGGCCGGGGAACCCGCTGACCGACGCGATCGATGGGTAGCCGTCCTCCCGCGAGGGCCCACCACTCACGGCCACCACACCCACCACGGTGGGCCCCAAGGTGGTCGCACCGCCCAGGCCGATGACGGCGCCCTCGGAGAACCCGCCGACGACGACCCTCGTCGCGCCGTCGGCCGTCGTGGCCCGGACGGCGGCGGCCATGGAGTCCGTCCGGTCGCCCC
>DASSYJ010000006.1:0-32955 GCA_035703305.1 Ornithinibacter sp.
GCCAGGCCATCGGGTCCTCGCCCCAGGGGAAGCGTGAGACCTGCAGCACCACCTCGACACCAGTGGATGCGGTGCGGTCGTCGGCCATGGGCGACGCGGCGGGTGAGGCCGCCGGCGGCGGAAGCTCTGCCGCGACCGGGAGGACGAGGTCCCACCCCTCGTCCGCGGCCTCGGTGACGACGTCCCGCCTCCGGCGCAGCTGTGCGGCCAGTGCCCGGGCCGGCAGCGGACGGTCGCGACGGGCGTTGCGGCGCCGGCACTCGTCGTCGGACGTCTCGAGCACGACGAGGACTGCTGGCAGGCCGGCCTCCCTCGCGCGTGCCAACCAGCCCCGGCGGCGGGCGGTGTCGTAGCCGAGGGTGTCCACCACGGTCGTCAGCCGGCGGCCGAGCCGGGCCGCGACGATCGACTCGAGGATGGCGAACGCGTCGGCGGAGGCGTCCAGGTCGTGCGGCCCACTCCCGACGACGCCTCGCAGGGTGTCGGACGAGACCACCTCCTCGGAGCGATAGCGCTGCGCGGCCCACGACGACTTGCCCGACCCCGAAGCGCCCACCAGCACGACGAGCGCCGGGTCGGGGAGCGACATGCGGTCAGTCTGCCCCAGCCGGCGAGGACGCCTCGGGCGGTGGGGCCCCGGCCCCTCGCCATGGGCGAGGAAGGTAGCCACCGCGCGGGTGCCTCCCCCAGCGCGCACCACCACCGTCTCCTTCGTCCTCGCAGCTCCGGCTTCCCGCTGGAGGCCGTCTTCCGGAGCACCGGCAGCACGCCGATACTGCACTCATGAGCGGATGCTGCGAGCCGGGTGGCTACGACACGACCTTCGGCGACCGGTTCTCCCGGCACCTGGCCAGGCGCTACCGCAGGCGCGGTCTCGACCCCACGGCGGCACGCATGGTGCAGTTCCTCCGTGACCACGGCGTGGAGGGCGCCACTGTCCTCGAGGTCGGTGGCGGCGTGGGGGCCATCCAGCTCGAGCTGCTGCGTCACGGGGCGGCGCGCACGACGAACCTCGAGCTCTCCGACTCCTACGAGGCCGACGCGGCCGCGCTCGCCGCGGATGCCGGGGTCGCCGACCGGATGAGCCGCCGGCACCTCGACCTGGCCCGGCACCCGGAGGAGGTGGAGCGGCACGACATCGTCGTCCTCCACCGGGTCGTGTGCTGCTACCCCGACTTCGACCTGCTGCTCAAGGCCGCGGCCGACCACGCGACCCGCCTGCTCGTGTTCAGCCACCCGCCGCGGAACCTCCTCAGCCGGCTTGCGCTGGGATGCCGGAACCTCCAGTCCCGCCTGCAGCGCAGCCCGTTCCGCACGTATGCGCACGACCCTGCGGCCCTGACCGCCGCCGCCGAGCAGGGGCGCCTCGACGTTGCCTTCCGGCACCATGGCCTGATCTGGAACGTCGTCGGCCTGACCGCACCGCCTGTCTGACCGCCACGTGGCGCAGAGGGTGGCGATCCGGCGCGGGCCGCCCGGGCTTCCGGCGGCGCCTCCACCACGTGTACCCGCAGTCGGTGTTCACCGCTGGCAGCGGCAGCGCACGGCCTTGGCCCTCCCCGCCTTCGACCCCGACCGGACCTACCACGGGCGAGGAGCGCCGGACGGGCAGCTCGGCATGACGACCGGCTGCCACGACGTCCGCGCACGGGTCGTCGCCGGCATCCTCGAGCACCCGAGCCAGCTCCGCGTCATGGACGAGGGGGCGACGGGGCGTGCCGCCACGGGCGCGTCAGAACGTCGGGATCGTCGCGTCGATCCAGCCCGGACCACTCTCGCTGGGCCACCACGTGGGGCTGGATGCCGTCTGGGTCGCGGAGGCGAGGAGCGCCGCCGCGGCGAGGAGCAGCACGACGAGGGCCACCTGGGTCGCCCGTGCCCCCGGGGTGGCGCCGCGCACGATGCTGCGGCTGCCGCGTCGAAGGCTGGCGCCGCCGGGGCCCCACCATGCGGTGAGCGCGGCGAAGACGCCCGCGACCGCGAGCGGCATCACGCCGTCGGGGCGCAGGTCGTCCCCCGTGAAGGCCGCGAGCACCAGGGCCGTCGCGAACATCGCGCAGACCCCCACGACGATCGGGAGCACCACGGTGACCGCCGCCCCGATCACCCCCACGACGAGGTGCCAGGGCCCGCTCGCGACGGCCACCGCCACATCACTCCCCCGCGCGCCGCGCTCGTGCCGGCGCATGACGAGCGAGGTCACCGAACGGTCGGCCGTGCGCGCCAGCGCGATCCAGCCGAGGAGGACGAGGACGGCGAGGTAGGGAGCCCGTGTCGTGAGGGCGGCGAGGAGCGCGACGAGGGCGAGCAGGGTCCCAGAGCGGCTCGGTCGCCCGATCCGGGGGTCACCGTAGGGCCCGTGCCCGAGCCGTGCGGCATCCCAGTCGGACTCCGTGCTCGGCACGGCCGCACCCACGCCCTGTCGCCCTGCCGGAACCACGTGGTTCGGTTGGCTCGCAGGGTTGGGACGGTCCACGGGGCGACCTGCGGTGGGGGGGCCCGGCGGCCGCCCAGCAGGCGGTGCCGGTCCCGGCTGCACGGCAGCACGGTCCGCGGGCAGGGCACGGTCCCACGAGCGAGGGCCGGTGGGCCGGCCCGTCGACACCCCGGGCGGCGGCACGGCAGACCCGGCGCCGGCCTGCGTCCCGACCGCACCACCTGCGGCGAGGGCGGCCCCGGCCGCCCCGGCCAGCCCCGCACCGCCGGCCACGCCAGCACCTCCGACCACGCCGGCGCCAGCCGCGCCGACGACCGCCGACGCCCCGGACCCGGCGGCCCGCGTCGACCCTGCTGCGCCGGCGGCCCCCGCCCCGTTGGACCTCGCGGGCGGTGGCGGGGGCGGCAACGGAAGGCCCGCCGTCGGCGGCGTCGTGAGCACCTGGGTCGACGGCCGCTCCCGCCGCACCTGGATGGCCTCGGTGACCGGCGCGCCGAGGGCGTACCGCTCGAGCGCGGCGGTGACCTCGTCGTGGTGCGGCCGGTCCTGCGGGTCCGGCGACAGCGCGGCATACAGCAGCGGCTCGATCCTCGGGTCGACGGCGGCGAGGTCGGGCTCGCCCCGGGCCACCCGCGCCAGCACGGCGCTCATCGCGCCCTTCCCGAACGGCGGGGTCCCGCTCGCCGCGTAGGCCGTCGTCGCCGCCCAGCCCCACCAGTCGGTGGCGGGCGTGACGTCCTCCCCACCGACGACCTCGGGGGCGAGGTACCCGGGGGTCCCCATGACCAGGCCGGTCAGGGTGAGCCGGATGTCGTCGACGATGTGCGCGATGCCGAAGTCGATGAGCACCGGGTCGCCGTCGACGAGCAGCACGTTGCCGGGCTTGACGTCGCGGTGCACCACGCCGGCGGAGTGGATGACGTCGAGCGCCTCCGCCAGCCCGGACGCCACGCGGTGCAGGTCGGTCGGCGGCAGCAGGCCACGCTCGGCGACGTGCTCCTCGAGCGACGGCCCGGGCACGTAGCGGGTCACGATGTAGGGGGTGTGGCCGTCGACGTCCGCGTCGACGATGGGGGCGACGCGGGGGCTCCGGATGCGCCCCAGCGTCTCGACCTCGCGGTGGAGCCGTGCCCTGGCCTCGGGGTCGTGGGCGACGTGCTGGCGGAGCACCTTGACCGCGACGGCGCGACCGTGGCGGTCCAGCCCGAGGTGGACGACACCCATCCCGCCCTCGCCCAGCCGCTGCACCAGACGGTACTCACCGAGGCGCGCGGCAGCGCGCGACCGGGTCTCCTCCGGCCCCGGGCCGTCGGCGATCGCGTCGGCGGTCATGCCCACCACGGTATGCCGTCATGCTGGGGGTCGGCTGGACCCGACCGCGCAGGTGTCGACCCGACCGAGCCGGTGCAGTGACCGGATCCTCGTTCGGAGGCCTAGCGCTGGATGTAGTCGCGGAGCTGGTCGCGCTCGGACTGGAGGTCGTCGATCCGGTTCTTCACGACGTCACCGATGCTCACGATCGCCCTCAGCTTGCCGTCGACGACCACCGGCACGTGGCGGAAGCGCCTCTCGGTCATCATCGTCTCGAGGTCCTCGAGGTGGTCCTCGAGGGAGCAGGTGTGCACCTCGGCCGTCATGATCTGCGAGACCGGGGCCTCGAGGAGACGAGCGCCGTCGGTGTGCAGGTGGCGCACGACGTCGCGCTCGCTGACGATGCCGTGGACGGTCTCGCCGTCGTCGCTGACGACCACCGCGCCGATCCGGTGCTCGTCGAGGAGGGAGAGCAGCTCGGTGACCGACGCGTCCGTCCGCACCGTGATGACGTCTGCGCCCTTGCGCCTGACCACGTCCGAGATCCTCATGCCACGACGATAAGGGCGTGCCCGCAGAACCGCCAGAGGAGGCTCACGAGCGCTGCGGCACGGCCCCGGTCGAACCCCGGACGACGAGCTCGGGCCGGAAGACGTACTCCGCCCGTGGCGGGCCCTCGCCGCTGATCTCGTCGAGCAGGGCCCGCACCGCGGCATCCCCCATGGCCTCCACCGCCTGCCGGATCGTCGTGAGCGGCGGGTCGGTGAAGGCCATCATCGTCGAGTCGTCGTACCCCACGACCGAGAGCTGCTGCGGCACGGACAGGCCCATCGACCGCGCCTGCCGGATGGCCCCGAGCGCCATGAGGTCCGAGCCGCAGATCACGGCGGTGGCGCCCCGGGTGATGAGCCGTCCCGCCGCCGCCGCGCCGCCTTCGAGGCTGAACACCGTGTGGGTGACGAGCCGCTCGAGGTGCGCCGGGTCGACCCCGAGGTGGTGGCGCATCGCGGCCCGGAACCCCTGGACCTTGCGGATGACGGGGGTGTAGCGCTCGGGGCCGAGGGCGAGCCCGATCTGGGTGTGGCCGAGCTGGACGAGGTGGCTCACCGCGAGGTCCATCGACGTGACGTCGTCGTTGGACACGAACGGGGCGTCGACGCCGTCGAGGTGGCCGTTGACGAGCACGATGGGCAGGCCCCGCTCGCGCAGCGCCTGGTAGCGGGCCGGGTCGGATGCCGCGTCGGCGTGCTGGCCGGACAGGAAGATGATCCCCGAGACCCCGCGGTCGAGGAGCATCTGGACGTACTCGTCCTCGTGGACGCCCCCGGGCGTCTGGGTGCACAGCACCGGGGTGAAGCCCTCGGCGGCCAGCGCGGTCTCGATGACCTGCGCGAATGCCGGGAAGATCGGGTTCACGAGCTCGGGCATGACGAGCCCGACGAGGAGCGCCGACTTGGGCTTCAGGCGGGTCGGCCGGTCGTAGCCGAGGACGTCGATGGCGGTGAGCACGGCCTGCCGGGTGCTGTCGGACACTCCGGGTCGGTCGTTGAGGACTCGGCTCACGGTCGCCTCGCTGACGTCGGCCTGGGCCGCGATATCGGCCAGGCGGGCGGAGCGCGACTCGGTCACGGGCCGCACTCTAACGACCGGGTGGTCCCCACCGCGTGAACGGGGGGTACCGCGGGACACGGGCACACGGCATACTGGCGAAACCGCTTACACCGATGTGGCGGGAGCTCCACCACCTTTACAACGGATCGTCCGGCACGTTCCTGCCGGTGAAGGAAGGCAATGACGCCATGGCAACTGTGAAGTTCGACCAAGCGACCCGCATCTACCCGGGCAACGAGACGCCCTCGGTCGACCGGCTCGACATCGACGTGGCAGATGGGGAGTTCCTCGTCCTCGTCGGTCCCTCCGGGTGTGGCAAGTCCACCTCCCTGCGCATGCTCGCCGGCCTCGAAGAGGTCAACGGCGGCAAGATCTGGATCGGCGACCGTGACGTCACCGACCTCTCGCCCAAGGACCGCGACGTCGCGATGGTCTTCCAGAACTACGCGCTCTACCCGCACATGACGGTCGCCGACAACATGGGCTTCGCCCTGAAGATCGCCGGCGTCGAGAAGAGCGAGATCCGCAAGCGCGTGGAGGAGGCCGCCAAGATCCTCGACCTCCAGCCGTACCTCGAGCGCAAGCCGAAGGCCCTCTCCGGTGGCCAGCGGCAGCGTGTCGCCATGGGCCGGGCCATCGTCCGCTCCCCCCAGGTGTTCCTCATGGACGAGCCGCTGTCCAACCTCGACGCCAAGCTCCGGGTCCAGACCCGCACCCAGATCGCCTCGCTCCAGCGCCGGCTGGGGGTCACCACCGTCTACGTCACCCACGACCAGGTCGAGGCCATGACGATGGGCGACCGGATCGCCCTGCTCAAGGACGGCATCCTCCAGCAGTGCGGCACCCCTCGCGAGATGTACGACACGCCGAACAACGTGTTCGTGGCCGGCTTCATGGGGTCCCCTGCGATGAACCTCGTCTCGGTGCCGGTCACCGAGAACGGCGCGCAGTTCGGGAGCCACCGGCTCCCCGTGCCGCGCGAGGCCCTGTCGGCCGGGAGCTCGCACGTCATCGTCGGCGTGCGTCCGGAGGACGTCGAGGTCACGACGAACGACGACGGGCTGGCCCTGACGGTGGACGTCGTCGAGGAGCTCGGCGCCGACGCCTACGTCTACGCCACGCCGACCGACAGCAGCATCAAGCTGGAGGGCACCGGTGACGACTCGCTGGCGAGGCCGTTCATCGCCCGCGTCGACGGCCGCAACGTGCCCGACAAGGGCGTGCAGGTCTACGTCTACCCGAGCCCCGACCACATGCACGTGTTCGACCCGGAGACCGGCGCCCGCATCAGCTGACCCCCTGCGCACCGGGACACCCCGCGACGCCCCGGACGAGCCTCGTCCGGGGCGTCGCGCATCCGTCGCCGCCACCCACGCGCCCACCGCGCCGACCGGAGGACCCTGCCGATGGCACTCGAGATCACCGCCGCCCGGCCGGACCCCAACCTCCTCGACCTGCCGTGGCAGGTGCCGCTCGAGGAGTGGCCCGAGGAGCTGCTCGCCGCGCTCCCTCGGGGCATCTCCCGGCACGTCGTGCGGTTCGTCCGGCTGTCGGGTCGCGTGCTCGCGGTCAAGGAGATCAAGGCGGACCTCGCACGGCGCGAGTACGAGCTGCTGCGCAACCTCAACCGGCTCCACATGCCCTGCGTGGAGCCGTTCGCCGTCGTCAGCGGTCGGGTCGCCCGGGACGGGACCCCCCTGGACGCGTGTCTCATCACCAGGCACCTCCAGTTCTCCCTTCCCTACCGCGCCCTCTACAGCCAGACGCTGCGCAAGGGGACCGCGACCCGGCTCATCGACGCCCTCGCCGTGCTCCTCGTCCGCCTGCACCTCGAGGGCTTCTGGTGGGGAGACGTCTCCCTCTCGAACACCCTGTTCCGACGCGACGCAGGAGCGTTCGCGGCATACCTCGTCGACGCCGAGACCGGCGAGCTTCGCGAGCGACTCAGCGACGGCCAGCGCGAGCACGACCTCGAGATCGCCCGCGTCAACATCGCCGGCGAGCTCATGGACCTCGAGGCCGGTGAGCTGCTCCAGGAGGACCGCGACCCCGTCGAGGTCAGCGAGCGCATCATGACGCGCTACCGCGAGCTCTGGGACGAGCTGACGGGGTCCGAGCTCATCGACACCGGCGAGCGGTGGCGCGTCGAGGACCGCATCCGGCGCCTCAACGCCCTCGGCTTCGACGTCGACGAGCTCGAGCTCACCACTGACATCGGGGGCACGACGATCCGCATCCAGCCCAAGGTCGTCGACTCGGGGCACCACTCGCGTCGCCTCCTGCGGCTGACCGGGCTCGACGTGCGCGAGAACCAGGCCCGTCGGCTGCTCAACGACCTCGACGCCTTCACGGCGGCGAAGGGGCGCCAGGGGGACGACGAGGAGATCGTCGCGCACGAGTGGCTGACCCGCATCTACGAGCCGGTGACCCGACGGGTCCCCCGCGAGCTCGTCGCCAAGCTCGAGCCGGCCGAGCTGTTCCACGAGGTGCTCGAGCACCGGTGGTACATGGCCGAGAAGGCGCAGCACGACATCCCCATCGAGGACGCGATCGACGACTACGTCGCCTCGGTGCTCCCGGGCAAGCCCGACGAGCAGTCCGTCCTCGGCGTCGACACCCGGGAGCTGCCCGTCGTGGCCGCCCCACACCGGGCCCCCTAGGATCGAGGGACAGACACCCACCGCCACAGGGGGAGAGATGACCGACCAGCCCCAGGGCCCCTCCGAGCCGCCTCGCGACGACCAGGCCGCGGCTCCCCCGCCCCCCTCGTCCTCCCCTCCCGCCGCCGGTCCCGGGGCGCCTGCCGAGCCTCCGCCCCCACCGCCTGTGGCCCCTACGGTCGCCCCGCCGGCCGCCCCACCCTCAACGGCTCCGGCATACGCTCCGCCGCCGCAGCAGCCCGGGTACGCCGCCCCGCCTCCCCAGCCCGGCCCTGCCGCACCGCCACCCCACCAGGCCGGGTATGCCGCGCCCCCACCGGGATACGGTCAGCAGGCGTACGGCCAGCCGGGTCCGGGCCAGCCGGCATACGGGCAGGCGCCTCCCCAGCCCAACCCCTACGGCGGCTACGCCCAGGCACCCGTCTACGCCGGAGGGCGGCCGACGCACCCCGGCTCGATCGGGTACGTCGAGCAGAACTTCGGCCCTGTCGCGGACTTCGGCCAGCGCGCCCTCGCCCTCATCATCGACATCGCGATCACCCTCGTCGGGCTCATCCCCATGATCATCGGCTTCGTCCTCATCACCGCCGGGGCGTCGACGACGTACTCGACCTACGACGAGTTCGGCAACACGACCCTCGCCGGCGGCAACCGGGGCCTCATCGCGACCGGCGTGGCGCTCGTCGTCATCGGCTCGCTGGTGTCCTTCGGGATCTGGCTGTGGAACCGCGTGTTCCGGATGGGCCGCACCGGCCAGAGCGTCGGCAAGAAGTCGATCGGCCTCAAGCTCGTCGACGACAAGACCGGCCAGCCGATCGGCGCGGGCATGTCGTTCCTGCGCGAGATCGTGGCCGGCATCGTGAACCAGATCTTCTACCTCTCCTACCTCTGGATGCTGTGGGACGCCGACAAGCAGACCGTCGCCGACAAGGCGGTCCACTCGACGGTGATCGTCCTCCCGAAGGCCTGACCGGAAGCCCTCGCACGCACCCGAAGGGCCCCCGCCGAGGTGGCAGGGGCCCTTCCGTGGTGTCGGCGGTGGCTCAGGCGGGTGAGGCCCACGTCCAGCCGGGCACGTTGCGCACCACGACGACGGCGACGAAGGCAGCGCCGATGGCCCACGGCATCCACCGGGGTGGGTCCCAGTGGAGGGGGCGCCCGGTCCACGCGGCGCGCACCCAGAGCACGAAGAGGAGGACGAGGCCGGCATACAACGGCACCACGAGGGGGTTGCGCGCGAACGCCCCTGCCAGGTCGAGGTGCACCAGGTCGTGCGTGGCCCGGAGCATGCCGCAGCCGGGGCAGTAGATGCCGGCGATCGCGTAGGTCGGGCAGAGCGGGTAGTGGCCGGGCTCGTTGGGGTCCACGGCCGCGACGTATGCCGTGCCGGCCACCACCGCTGCCGCCACGCCGGCAGGACGCACGAGGCGGTGCCACCGGCCGGTCTCCCGGTCGGTCGGCACCGCCTCGCGCACCTGCGTCATGTCACGTCGAGCTGCCGCTGATGGAGGCGAGGCCGCCGAGGAAGACGATCCAGATGATGCTGAGGACGAGCAGCACCATGCCGATGATGCCGAGGATCCGGCCGATCTGCACGATCTGGCGGTTGCCGTAGCGGCCGGGCTGCGCGTCGATCTCCTTGAGCGCGTTGTTGCCCATGACGAACGCCACGATACCCAGGGGCGAGCAGCAGACGAGGGACAGGATGCCGAGGATGAGGACGGTCATCCCCTTCGGGTGGTCCACCGGGCCGCCGCCCATGCCGCCACCGGGGGGCGGGGGCGCGTTGTAGCCGCCGTAGCCGCTGTCACCCGAACCGGGCGGCGGCGGCGGGGGCGGGGGTGGGTTGTAGCCGCCGTCACCCGAGCCGGGCGGCGGGGGCGGAGGGGTCGAACCGTAGTCGGACATGTGCTCCTCTTTCGATGATCGTCGGGGCCGTCGCCCCCGGTCCGGGGTCCCCCGGCGGCGACGATCCTCGCACAGAGCGGGTCACGAGGGGGTGGGTTCGTACAGTGTCGAGCCGGGTGTCGGGGCGGTTGTCGAGCCGGGCGTCGGTCCGGCCGGCTCGACCGGTGTGGCGCCGGTCGCGGCGTGGGGGTGGCCGACGCCGCGGAGTCCTCAGCGCTCAGGTGCGTCGGCGGCGCCGGGCGACCTCGTAGAGCGTCACCCCCGTGGCGATGCCGGCATTGAGCGACTCGACCGTCGACGACATGGGCACGGACACGATCTGGTCGCACGTCTCGCGGACGAGGCGG
This sequence comes from Ornithinibacter sp., assembly GCA_035703305.1. GTDB lineage: Bacteria > Actinomycetota > Actinomycetes > Actinomycetales > Dermatophilaceae > Fodinibacter. The sequence continues at coordinate 10,275 of DASSYJ010000006.1, forward strand.
GAGAGGCCCTTGCCCTCGGAGCCCACGACGATGACGAGCGGCTCGGAGGCGAGGTCGAGGTCGGGCAGCTCGACGTCACCGTCCATGTCGAGGCCGATGACGAAGAAGCCGGCCTTGCGGAAGTCCTCCAGGGCCCGGGTGAGGTTCGTGGCCTGCGCCACGGGGATGCGGGCGGCAGCACCGGCGGACGTCTTCCACGCGGATGCCGTCATGCCCGCCGACCGGCGGCTCGGCACCACGACGCCGTGTCCACCGAACGCGGCGACGGAGCGCACGATCGCGCCGAGGTTGCGCGGGTCCGTGATGCCGTCGAGGGCGACGACGAGGGGGATGCCGGGCATCTCGGGGTCGACGAGGTCACTGGGGTGGGCGTACTCGTAGGGCGGCACCTGGAGGGCCAGCCCCTGGTGCACGGCACCGTCGGTCAGCCGGTCGAGCTCACCCCGGGGGGTCTCGAGCACGGGGATGCCACGCTCGGTCGCGACCTTGAGCGCCTCGCGGACCCGGTCGTCGGAGTCGATGCGACCAGCCACGTACATCGTCGTCGCGGGGACGTCGGCACGCAGTGCCTCGACGACCGCGTTGCGCCCGGCGACCATCTCGCTGCTGGCCTTGGTCCGACGGGTGCTCGTGCGGCCGGACTGACCACGACCCGGTGCGCCGGCGCCGGCGGTGCGCCCCGCAGCGCCTGCGGCCCTGTTGGCCTTGTGCTTCGGACGGTCCGCCGCCTTGGGCGTCGGTCCCTTGCCCTCGAGCCCTCGGCGGCGCTGCCCACCCGATCCGACGGTGGGACCCTTCTTGCCACCCTTGCGCACGGCACCTCGACGCTGGGAGTTGCCCGCCACGTCACTCACCCCGCCCTCGCACGAGCGACCAACGGGCCCCTGCTGCGGTGTCCTCCAAGGCGATTCCCGCGGATGCGAGGGAGTCGCGAATCGCGTCGGCCGTGTCGTAGTCGCGCGAGGAGCGGGCCTGGGCCCGTGCGGTGAGGCGCTCGCGCACGAGGGCATCGAGGCTCGCGAGCGCGTCGGACGCGCCGGAGTCGCCTGCAGCCCACGCCGGGTCGAGCGGGTTGACGCCGAGGACGTCGGTCATCGCGATGACGGTGCGCGCGATCGCAGCCGCGTCGTCGTGGTCGCCGTCGTCGCGCGCGGTGTTGCCGGCCCGCACCGTCTCGTGCACCACGGCGAGGGCACCGGACACGCCGAGGTCGTCGTCCATGGCCTCGCGGAAGTCGGCGGGAAGCTCCTCGTCGCCCGTCGGCACGGCGGTCACCACGTCGGGCAGCGCCCGGCGCAGGAACCCCTCGATGCGCTCGACGGCCGTCGCCGACTCCTCGATGGAGCCCGGGTGGTACTCGATCGTCGACCGGTAGTGCGCGGCGGTCAGGTAGTAGCGGACGGCGAGCGGGCGGTGCTCCTTGACGACCTCGCTGACCCGGAGCGAGTTGCCGAGCGACTTGCTCATCTTCTCGCCGCCCATCGTCACCCAGGCGTTGTGGAGCCAGTAGTTGGCGAAGCCGAGGCCTGCCGCACGCGACTGGGCCTGCTCGTTCTCGTGGTGCGGGAACCGCAGGTCGACCCCGCCGCCGTGGATGTCGAAGGTGTCGCCGAGGTACTTGCGGGCCATGGCGGAGCACTCGAGGTGCCACCCCGGCCGGCCGGTGCCGAACGGCGTCGGCCACGAGGCACTCTCCGGCTCCTCGGGCTTGTGTCCCTTCCACAGCGCGAAGTCGCGTGGGTCGCGCTTTCCGCGCGGGTCGGCATCCTCGGCATCGGCCATGTCGTCGACCTTCTGCCGGGTCAGCTCCCCGTATGCCGGCCAGCTCCGCACGTCGAAGTAGACGTCCCCACTTCCGTCGGCCGCGGCATACGCGTGGCCCTTCTCGACGAGGGTCTCCATGAGCGTGACCATCTCGGGCACGTGCCCGGTCGCGCGCGGTTCGTACGTCGGCGGGAGCACGCCGAGGGCGCTCAGCGCGGCGGCGGTCTCGAGCTCGTGGCGGTACGACACGGCATACCAGGCCTCGCCGGACTCCGCCGACCTGGCGAGGATCTTGTCGTCGATGTCGGTGACGTTGCGGATGAGCGAGACCTCGAGGCCGTGGCCGCGGGTCATCCACCGGCGGAGGACGTCGAACGCGACCGCGAAGCGCACGTGTCCGAGGTGCGGAGGCGCCTGCGTCGTGAGCCCACAGATGTAGATCCCCGCCTTGCCGGGCACGACGGGGACGAAGTCACGCAGCTCGCGGGACATGGAGTCGAACAGCCTGAGGGTCACCGGGCAAGGTTAGCGGCCGGGCCGGCATCCCCCGACTCCGCGGACCGCGCCCCCCGCCGGTCCCCAGAGGGCAGGACCTTCACCATCGCACCACCACGGGTGAGGTGCGATGGTGAGGGTTGCCCCATCGGGCGGGAAAGCTGGTCAGGAACGCCGGGCGACGAGGGCGGTCGCGATCGCCGCGATGCCCTCGCCGCGGCCGGTCAGTCCCAGCCCGTCGGTCGTCGTGCCGCCCACAGAGACCGGAGCGCCGACGGCATCCGAGAGGACCGCCTCGGCCTCGGAGCGGCGGCTGCCCACCTTCGGGGCGTTCCCGACGACCTGCACCGCGACGTTCCCGATGTCGAAGCCGGCGGCACGCACCAGCCGAGCGGCCTCGGCGAGGAGGGCGCACCCCGATGCTCCGGCGAACTCCGGACGACCCGTGCCGAAGTGCGCACCGAGGTCGCCGATGCCGGCCGCCGAGAAGAGCGCGTCGCACGCCGCGTGGGCCGCCACGTCGGCGTCGGAGTGGCCGTCGAGGCCGCGCTCCCCGGGCCAGTGCAGGCCGGCCAGCCACAGCTCGCGAACGGCGCCGTCCACGGCATACCCGTGGACGTCGACACCGATGCCGATGCGGGGCAGCTGGGTCACGTGGCCTCCTTGCTCAGCCCGGCCGGGCCGGGGTCGTGCGGGGGGAGGGCGCGGTCGGAGAGGATGCGCTCGGCGCGGGCGAGGTCCTCGGGGGTCGTGACCTTGAACGCGAGCGGGTCACCGTCGACGACGAGCACGCGGTGCCCGCACTGCTCCACGAGGGCGGCATCATCGGTCGCGAGCAGGCCGCTGGCGTATGCCGTGGCCAGCACCTCCCGTCGGAACCCCTGGGGCGTCTGCACGGCCCGCAGGCCGGAACGGTCCGGCGTGCCGGTGATGACCCCGGCAGCGTCGACCGTCTTGACCGTGTCGACGAGCGGCAGGCCGGGCACGGCTCCTGCGGTTCCCACCGCTCCGGCGGCACCGGCCACGACCGCGTCGACGACCCGGTCGAACACCTCGAGGGGAGTGAGGCACCGAGCGGCGTCGTGGACCAGGACGACGTCGCACGCGGGGTCGAGTGCCGCGAGGCCCGCAGCGACGGAGTCCGTGCGCTCGGCGCCGCCCGGGACCACGACGGCGCCCGGCGGAAGGTCGACGCCCGACCAGACCGGGTCGCCGGGGTCCGAGGGATCGGCGTGCCGAGCGGGGGCGACGACGACGAGCGAGCGGAGGCGAGCCAGCCGCGCGACCGTGTCGACGGCATACGCGAGAAGGGGCCGGCCCCGAAGGAGGACGAAGGCCTTGGGCACGTCGGCACCGAGGCGCGAACCCGACCCGGCCGCGACGACGACGACGCCGACGCTGCCTGGAGCAGCGTCGGCGTCGGTCACGTCAGTGCGGGCGCGGGCCCGTGGTCAGGACGCGAGGACCTCGTCGAGGATGGTCTCGGCCTTCTCCTCGTCGGTCTTCTCGGCGAGCGCGAGCTCGGAGACGAGGATCTGACGGGCCTTCGCCAGCATGCGCTTCTCGCCGGCGGAGAGGCCACGGTCCTTGTCGCGACGCCACAGGTCACGCACGACCTCGGCCACCTTGATGACGTCGCCGGAGGCGAGCTTCTCGAGGTTGGCCTTGAAGCGGCGGGACCAGTTGGTCGGCTCCTCCGCATAGGGGGTGCGAAGCACCTCGAACACCTTGTCGAGGCCCTCCTTGGACACCACGTCGCGGACGCCGACGAGGTCGCAGTTCTCGGCTGGGACCTCGATCACGAGATCGCCCTGCGCGACCTTCAGCTTGAGGTAGAGCTTCTCCTCTCCGCGGATCGTACGGGTGTTGATCTCTTCGATGCGTGCAGCCCCGTGGTGCGGGTACACGACCGTCTCGCCGACCTTGAAAACCATCTGTTGTTGTCCCCTTTCGCGAGGACCAGAATACCATGCGCCTGCGGACCGCCAGAAATGCGCACCACCGGCGTTTGCGCAGGTCACCGCCATGAATCGGCATGCGGGCGAAGCAAATCGGGTCTTGACAGAATGCCGTGTCGCATGCTTCGCGCGCGCGCCGGGTGCGCGTCCGCGGGGGTGCAGGACACCGCTCCGCCGTGCCGCCAGCGGGGATCGGCGCGACATGGATATCCTTGGCCGCGTGACGACCCGAGCCGCCTCCGCCCTGCGCGTGTCCGCCCTCGCCGGCGCCGCCCTCCTCGTGTCGGGGTGCGCCACCTTCTCCCCCGTCCAGACCGAGTACGACTACCCCGCCGCCGACGGGGTCCGCCTGTCCATCACGGGCCTCGAGCTGCGCAACCTCGCGATCGTCACGGCCGCCAAGGGGGCGACCGGTGTGCTCGTCGGCCAGGCGGTGAACTCCGGCGACTCGGCCGTCGACGTCTCGTTCGCCGTCCAGGGCGGGGCGCCTGCGACGACCGCGACGGTGCCCGCGCACTCGGGTGACACGCTGTCCGACTCGACGTCCACCGTCGAGATCCCGGCCGTCCCGGCCCCTCCGGGCGCGATGGTGGAGCTCGTCGTCAGCACCCCGCAGGCGGGCCAGAACATCGTGACCGTCCCGGTGCTGGCGCCCACGGGCTACTACGCGAGCCTGCCCACCCCGAGCGCGAGCGCCACGCCCACACCCTGACGAGGGGCACACCCGTGCGTCAGGCGTCGTACTTGTAGCCCAGCCCCCGCACCGTGAGGATGTGCGACGGGTGGGCCGGGTCGGCCTCGACCTTGGCGCGGAGCCGCTTGATGTGGACGTCCAGGGTCTTGGTGTCCCCCACGTAGTCGGTCCCCCAGACCCGGTCGATGAGCTGCATCCTCGTCAGCACCCGGCCGCTGTTGCGGAGCAGCATCTCGAGCAGCTCGAACTCCTTGAGCGGCAGGGAGACCTGCTGGCCGCGCACGGTCACGACATGGCGCTCGACGTCCATCCGCACCGGGCCCGACTCGAGGGTGGTCGGCAGCAGCTCCTCGGGGTCGGACAGGCGACGGAGCACCGCCTTGATGCGGGCGAGCAGCTCCCTCGACGAGTAGGGCTTGGTGACGTAGTCGTCGGCGCCCAGCTCGAGGCCCACGACCTTGTCGATCTCGCTGTCCTTCGCGGTGAGCATGATGACGGGGACGTTGGAGCGCTGCCGCAGCGCGCGGCACACGTCCACCCCCGACAGCCCGGGCAGCATGAGGTCGAGGAGCACGAGGTCGGCACCCGCCGAGTCGAACGTCGTCAGGGCGTCGTGGCCGTTCTCCGCCACCGAGACCTCGTACCCCTCCTTGCTCAGGAGGTACGACAGGGGATCCGAGAACGACACCTCGTCCTCAACGATCAGGATGCGCGTCATGCAGCTGCCTCTCCTCGGTCGACGCCTGGCGCAGCGGCTCGGCGCCGTGGTCCTCCACGCGGAGCCTGTCGGGCGCCGCGGGCAGGGTCATCGTGAAGGTCGAGCCGCGCCCCTCCTGGCTCCACACGGTCACCTCTCCCCCGTGGTTGTTCGAGACGTGCTTGACGATCGCCAGGCCCAGGCCGGTCCCACCGGTCTCGCGCGAGCGCGCGGCGTCGACGCGGTAGAACCGCTCGAAGATCCGCTCCTGCTCCGCCGCCGGGATCCCCTCGCCCTGGTCGGTGACGGTCACCTCGACGGTGTCGCCCGTCCGCCGGGCCCCGATCCCGACGTGTGTCCCGTCGGCGCTGTAGTTCACGGCATTCGTCACGAGGTTGGCCACCGCGGTGGTGAGCAGCTCGGCGTCCCCGAACACCCGCAGGCCCTCCTCGCTGACGAGGGTGAGGTCGATGCTGCGCGCCTCGGCGGCCACCCGCACCCGGTCGGTGGCCTCGGCGACGACCGCGCCGACGTCGACGAGCTCCGGCTCGTGCAGCGTGTCGGCCACCTGCAGGCGGGACAGGTCGACGATCTCCTGGACGAGGCTCGTGAGGCGCCTGGACTCGACGAGGATCCGCCTCGCGAAGCGCTCGACGGCCTCGGGGTCCTCCTTGGCGTCGAGGACGGCCTCGGCGAGGAGGGAGATCCCCCCGACCGGGGTCTTGAGCTCGTGGCTGACGTTGGCGACGAAGTCCCGGCGGATCTCCTCGACCCGGCGGGCGTGGGTGTGGTCCTCGGCGAGGATGAGCACGTGCGAGACGCCGAGCGGGGCGACGCGCACCCGCATGACGACGCTGGCCTGGGTGTTCGGGCCGCGTGAGAGGTCGAGCTCGGCCTCGCGGATCATGCCGTCACGGCGCACCTGCCTCGCCAGGTGCCGCAGCTCGTGGTGCACGAGCTCGCCGTGCCGCACCAGCCCGTAGCTCACCGCGGAGGCCGAGGTGTTGACGACGGCGTCGCTCGCGTCGAGCACCACCGCGATCGACCGGAGCACGGACAGGACGTCACCGACCCCGCGGGGCAGCGGCGGCTCCTGCTGCTCGGGCTCCTCGGTGCTGCGCTCCGACCACCGGGTCGCCACGACGGCCACCGCCCCGATGACGAGGCCGGCGGCCCCGCCGAGCGTCGCCGCGAGCGCTGGGTCCACCGCTTCAGGGTAAGGCCCGGGAGGCGGGCGCCCGGACCGCCGGAGGGTCCGCCGGGGCCACCAGCCAGAAGTTCACCTCGGGTGCGTCTGCGGTTCACCACGAGGTGCCACAGTGCCGGAGGACGGCGCCGGCGGAACCGACGACAGCCGTGTGCCGGGTGTCCCGCCACCCGCTCGGCTCCCGTCCGCGGGCGGGCCACGACGCCCCTGGGGGCTCGCCCCGGGCCCGGCTCGCACTCCACGACACCGACCACGAAGGACACGACCAGCATGCGCAAGGCCTTCCACGAGGAGCTCGACCGGGTCGCCGAGACCCTCGTCGAGATGTCGCACCTCGCCTCGTCCGCGATGGACCGGGCCACGACGGCACTCCTCGACGCCGACATCCACCTCGCCGACTCGGTCATCGCCGCGGACGCCGAGATCGACGCCCGCCGCGCGGAGCTCGACCTCATGTCCTTCGACCTGCTGGCCCGCCAGCAGCCCGTCGCCACCGACCTCCGGGTCATCGTGACGAGCATGCGGATGAGCAACGACATCGAGCGGATGGGGGACCTCGCGCGCCACGTCGCGAAGGTCGCGCGGCTGCGCTACCCGGCATCCGCCGTCCCGGCCGAGCTGCGCTCGACGATCCTCCAGATGGGCCACGTCGCCGAACGGCTCGTCGAGAAGGCGGGCTCGGTCATCGCCGCCCGCGACGTCGAGGCGGCCCACGAGATCGAGCGCGACGACGACGCGATGGACGACCTCCACCGCGAGCTCGTCACCCGGGTGACCGGAGGGTCGTGGGACCACGGCACCGAGGCCGCCGTCGACATGGTGCTGCTGGCCCGCTACTACGAGCGGTTCGCCGACCACGCCGTGAGCGTCGCGCACCGGGTCATCTGGCTCGTGACCGGCGAGTTCGACCCGGCGAGCGAGGCGAGCCACGAGGACGCCGAGGACGGCGCGGCCGCCCTCCGCTGACCGTGGGTGCGGCCCAGCGGCCGCACGGGTCCACCACCTCTGCGGGATGCCGTTGGCGCCCGGCCCCGACCGGGGCCCGGCGATAGCATCGGGGCGTGGACGAGACACGGCTGTCGGTGACCCAGGACTACGCCGAGGAGATCGAGGAGCTCCACGACCTCGAGGAGGCCGAGGGCCAGCTCATCGACGTCAAGGTCGGCAAGACCTGGCAGCAGGGCTACCCCTACGACAAGAAGCTCCCCCGCGAGGACTACGAGCGGGTCAAGCGGCGGCTGCAGATCGAGCTGCTCAAGCTCCAGCTCCACGTCAAGGAGACCGGGGACAAGATCCTCGTCATCTGCGAGGGTCGGGACGCTGCCGGCAAGGGCGGGGCGATCAAGCGGTTCATGGAGCACCTCAACCCCCGCGGGGCGCGGATCGTCGCGCTGGAGAAGCCCACCGAGATCGAGCGCACTCAGTGGTACTTCCAGCGCTACGTGCAGCACCTCCCGAGCGGTGGCGAGCTCGTGTTCATGGACCGCTCCTGGTACAACCGAGCCGGCGTCGAACGGGTCATGGGCTACTGCACCCCGACCCAGTACCTCGAGTTCATGCGCGAGGCACCGGAGTTCGAGCGGATGCTGGTGAACTCCGGCATCCGGCTCGTCAAGCTCTGGTTCTCGGTGAGCCGCGAGGAGCAGGCCGCTCGCTTCTCCTCGCGCCAGAACGACCCGGTGCGCCAGTGGAAGCTCTCCCCCACCGACCTCGCGAGCCTCGACAAGTGGGACGCCTACACCGAGGCCAAGGAGGCGATGTTCTTCTACACCGACACCGGCGACGCCCCGTGGACCGTGGTCAAGAGCAACGACAAGAAGCGTGCTCGGCTCGAGGCGTTCCGGATCCTGCTGAGCCAGGTCGACTACCGCTCCAAGGACCTCCACGTCGTCGGCGTGCCCGACCCGCTCATCGTGGGACCGGCCTCGCGCATCTTCGAGCAGGGTGAGCACACCGACCGGGTGCTTCCCCGCCTCTGACGTCCTTCCCCACGGGGTGCGTCCACACGGAGGTCGGTGCCGCCGACCCCTGCCGGTGTGAGACTTGAGGGGTGTCCCTCACCGTCGAGGACGACTTCCGCGACTTCGTCGTCGCGTGCTGGCCGGACCTGGAGTCCGCCGCCATGCTCGTCACCCTCGACGCCGACGCCGCCCGCCGCGTCACGGCCGACGCCCTCGCCGGGCTCCACCACCAGTGGCAGGACGCCGTGGACCGTGGCGTGCCCGGAGCGCTCGCGCGTCACGCCGTCCTCGGCGCGGCGGTCGCAGCCACCGGCCCGTCGCGTCACGGGCACAACACGACGGGTGCCCCGGTCGCCGGTGACGACCCGGCCGGGCAGTCCCGCGACCCGGCCGGAGAGTCCCGCGACCCGGCCGGACAGTCCCGCGACCCGGCCGGACAGTCCGGCGACCCCGTCGTGCTGGCCCTCGCCGACGTGCTCCGTACGGCCACGCCCATCCAGAGGGCCGTGCTCGCCGGGGAGAGCTGGTGGTCCCTGCACCCTGCCGAGGTGGCCACCCTGCTCGGCGAGCCGGTCACCCCGGTCGTCCGTGGCTCGTCAGCGCTGCGCGACAGCCTCGTGAGGGCGCACGACGCGGCCCGCGTGGCAGAGGGCCTCGCACCGGCCGGGTGGTCGCTCGACCGCGACCTCGACGCCGCCATCGGTCTGCTCCTCGAGGGGCTCGATGACCCGCCGGACCCCGCAGCCCTCGTCGAGGAACGCCGGCTCACGGTCCGGAGGCGCTCGCTCCTCGTCGGTGCAGCCGGGACGCTGGCCGCGGGTGCCGCCGGCTGGTGGGTCCTGCTCGACGGCACCGAGGTCGCCGGCCCCGGCCGCCCCGAGACCGCGACGACTCCCGGGCCGCGGGACGCGAGCTGGGGCAGCACCTCGAGCTGGCCGGCCCGCGGGCGCCTCGCCGGTGACCCGGGCGTCCAGGCGCTGGTGGCGCGGAGCACGCAGGCATCACGCCTCCTCTGGGCCGACGACGTCGGGAGCCGACGCATCGTCATCGCGGCCGTCCTCGACGCCTCGGAGTCCGTCCACACCGTGGTCCGCGCCTGGCAGGGCCCGCGAGGTGCTGACCCCACCGGCCTCGCTGACGTCCCGCTGACGCTCGCGACGATCGGGGGAGCTCGCGACGTCGTGGCCCTCACGCTCGCGGACCGGGACGAGGGCGGCTCGAGCAGGTCCTCCCTCGTCATCGTCCTGGGCCACCCCACGGAGCGGGACGCCGCGTACTCGACCCTCGTGGTCCCGACGCCCGGAGGTGGGGTCCGGCGCCGGTGGACCCCGCTCACCCTCGAGGAGGGCGTCGGCGTCGCGGCAGTCGACCGGCCGCTGTCACCCGCGACGAGGGTCAGGGTCGGGACGTACGACGGACCTCCGGCCACGCCTGACCCCCTGTGGCTCAGCGGGGAATCGGCCGACGCCGACCCGAGGTCGTTCACCTCTGCGGTGCACGCCTACGTCGAGCGGGCGACCGGCATACCGGTTTGGCGCCTGCACACCGACGTCGTCGCGGACTCGCTGGTGCACGGCAGGGTGCTCGACCCTGCGGCCCCCCAGGGGACCGGCGTGGACAGCCGGGTCGTCGCACTCCGCACGCACACCCCGGGCGGCGGGGTGCTCAGCTCCGTCATCGTCTCCGACGACGCCAGGGGTGGGGGTGACAGGGCAGTGGTGCGCCCCGTCGTCGTCATCCCTGCGGACCGGGCCCACGACCCTGTCGTCGAGCGGGTGGGCGACGAGCGCGACGGGGTCGCCCGCTTCCTCGTCGTGGCGCCGGGGGCCGCGCGCATCCAGCTGACCTCGAGGAGCCCGGCCGACCAGGCCGTCTCGGAGGTGGTCCCGACGCAGGGCAGGGCCGCCGTCGTCGTCCCCGTCGTCAACGGCTCCGACGTGGCAGCGTTCCGGGTCGTCGCTCGAGGGCCCGACCGCCGGGTGATCTTCGACGACGAGCCGGCACGCACCGAGTTCCTCCTCGACCTCTGGTCGGGGGCCTGAGCCGGGAAGCCGAGTCGGCGGTGCCGACGACAGGCCGAGTCGGCCGGCGCCGACGGCGTCGTGGGGCCGGTGGCGTCAGCGGCCCTGGTTGGCCACCGCGGCGGCGGCCGTCGCCGCTGCCTCGGGGTCGAGGTACTCCGCCGGGCTGCTCGGCATGAAGTCGGCCCCGAGCCGGTAGACGAGGGGCATGCCCGTAGGGATGTTGAGCCCGGCGATGTCCTCGTCGCTGATGCCGTCGAGGTGCTTGACCAGCGCTCGCAGCGAGTTCCCGTGGGCGGTGACCAGCACTGTGTGCCCAGCGGTGAGGTCTGCCTGGATGTCGTTCTCCCAGTACGGCATCATCCGCGGGATGACGTCCTTGAGGCACTCGGTGAGGGGCACGTCGACGCCGGCGTACCGCGGGTCACCGGTCTGGTCGTACTCGCTGCCCATCTCGATGGGCGGCGGCGGTGTGTCGAAGCTGCGGCGCCACAGCATGAACTGGTCGTCGCCGTACTTGTCGCGGGTCGCGGCCTTGTCGAGCCCCTGGAGCGCTCCGTAGTGGCGCTCGTTGAGCCGCCAGCTGCGCCGCACCGGGATCCAGTGCCGGTCGCACGTGTCGAGGGCCAGGTTGGCGGTGTTGATGGCACGACGCAGGACCGAGGTGTGCACGACGTCGGGCAGGAGGCCCGCCTCACGCATGAGCTCCCCGCCCCGCACGGCCTCGGCACGGCCCTTCTCGGTGAGGTCGACGTCGACCCAGCCGGTGAAGAGGTTCTTCTGGTTCCAGTCGGACTCGCCGTGGCGCAGCAGGATGAGCGTGTATGCCGTCATGCCGCCAGCCTAGCGAGCGTCACGCGTCGCGCGGCGGGTCTCCGGGGCGCTCGAGGATGCTGCGGAACGCCTCCAGGTTGCGCAGGCTCTCGCCACGCGAGACACGCCACTCCCACTCCTTGCGCATCGAGGACAGGAAGCCCATGACGAGCAGCTCGTTGAAGGGTTCGTCGGCCGCCGTGAGCACGACCCCGAGCAGCTGGTCGAGCGACTCGGCGTCGACCCCTCGGGCCGGCACCCGGCCGGTGACATAGACGTCGCCCGCGCGGTCGACGGCATACGCGAGCCCCGGGAGGCGGAGGTTGCGCCGCAACAGGAAGCGGTAGACCTGGTCGTGGTTCTCGTCGGGGTTGCGGATGACGAACGCCGAGACCGACAGGCCGGTGTCCGAGAGGACGAGCGAGGCGACCGTCCTGAGCTTCTTCTCGCCCGGGAGCGTCACGACGAACTCGTCGTCGCGCGCGCCCGGCTCCCAGTCGTGCCCGGACTCGCGCAGGTAGGTCTCGACCGTGGCCGAGAGGGTGGCGCGGTCGGTCACGGGATGACCGCCGTGGGGATGCCGGTCAGCAGCTCCGCGTCGTTGATCGAGGACTCGCGCGGTCGCGCCATGGCGTCGGCGTAGACGTCGGCGAGCCGCTCCGCGGTGCGAGCCCAGCCGAACCCGCTGGCGTGCTCGGCCGAGGCTCGCGAGAGGCCCGCGCGACGCTCGGGGTCGAGGACCACCCCGGCGATGGCGGTGGCCCAGTCCGCGGTGTCGTGCCCGTCGACGAGGACACCCGCGGACCCGACCGCGGTCGGCAGCCCGCCGACGTTGGCCGCGACGACGGGTGTGCCGCACGCCTGGGCCTCGACGGCGACGAGGCCGAAGGACTCGCTGTGCGAGGGCACCGCGACGACGTCGGCCGCGCGGTACCACTGGGCGAGGGTCGTCCGGTCGACGGGCGGGACGAAGCGCACGAGGTCACCGATACCGCGTCGCTCGGCGAGCTCGGCGAGCCCCATCGGGTTGCGGACCCCTGTGCCGCTCGCGCCCCCGAGGATGCCGACGACGACCCGCGAGCGCAGGTCGGGCCGGCGGCGCACGAGCTCGGCGGCCGCGCGCACGAGCACGTCGGGCCCCTTGAGCGGCTGGATGCGCCCGACGAAGAGGAGGAGCACGGCATCCGCAGGCACGCCGAGGGCCGCCCGGGCACCCGGGACCGATCCCGGGCGGAACGTCGTGAGGTCGACTCCGGGCTCGGCCACCGCGACGCGCGCGGGGTCCGCGCCGTACAGCTCGACGAGCTCGGCCGCCTCGCGCTGCGTGTTGGCGACGAGCCGGTCGGCCGCCTCGACGACCTGCGCCTCACCGATCTCACGGCCGACGGGCTCGGGCTCGTCACCGTCGGCGAGGTGGAGGTTCTTGACCCGGGCCATCGTGTGCATCGTGTGCACCAGCGGGACGCCCCACCGGTCGGAGGCCAGCCACCCCACCTGGCCCGAGAGCCAGTAGTGCGAGTGGACGAGGTCGTAGTAGCCGGGCGGCGCGTGCGCGGCGACCCGCATCATCCCCGCCGCGAACGCACAGAGCTGGCCGGGCAGGTCCTCCTTGGAGAGCCCCTCGTAGGGGCCGGCCGCGACGTGGCGCACGACGACCCCGGGCTCCACCTCGACGACGGGAGGCTGCGAGGCGCTCGTCGTGCGGGTGAAGAGGTCGACCGCGACCCCACGCCGGGCGAGCTGCCTGGCGACCTCGAGGACGTAGACGTTCATGCCTCCGGCGTCACCCTCACCCGGCTGGGCGAGGGGCGAGGTGTGGACCGTGACCATCGCGACCCGCTGCGGACGTGGCAGGTCCGGTGCCGTGCTCATGCCCTCGAGTGTGTCACGGCTCCCGGGGCGTGTCGGTGACGGTGACCACCGCCCTGGGGGCCCACACGTGGACCGCGATCCGGCCGTCCTGGCGCAGGTCGACGGCGCGGGGAACCTGCACGGGTCCGATGGAGACGTCCGTGCCGAGGACCCACGTGAAGGCGGGCTGCTCGACGACGGTCGGGTCGACCCAGTAGGCCCGCTCGCGCAGGTTGCGCTCGGGGAGGGCCGGGGCGATGCCCCTCGTCGCCGGGCGCCAGTCGAGGTGGATCGCAACGGCATCCGCGCCCGGCACGGCGGCATCCATCCGGATCCGGCCGTCGATCGGCTCGAACTCGATGCGCAGCGGCAGGCTGCGCGTGTCGTCGTGCACGACCCCGCTGTAGACGACGACCTCCTTGACCCGCCGCACCGCGTCGATCCGCACGTGCGGGAGGTCGGAGGTGATCTCCTCGCGGGGGTGGCCGCTGACCTCGCTCAACGCGCCCGTCACCGCCGTGACCGGCGCGCCCCGGGTCACGGTGTCGGCGAGGACGGTGCTGCCGCGCACGAGGCGGAAGCCCGAGTCGTAGAGGGTGACCGACAGCCCCGCGCCGAGGGACTGCACGCCGCGCGCGCCCTGGGCGACCTGGAGCAGCCCGGGCTCGACGTCGGCGACACCGATGTCGCGCTCCAGCAGTGCGGGCACCCACGACGTGAGCCCGAGGCCGAGCGCGGCAGCGAGGGACACGACGAGCGCGACCATCGAGAGGCTCACCTCGCCCTCGCGACTCCGCGTCCGCAACCGGTCCAGCACAGGGTCAGGGTATGCCGGGTGGCTGGGCCCCCGGTCCAACCGTCCTGGGAGCCGGCCGGCTCGACCCCAGGCTGACGTGATGGCGCAGCAGCGACCGGTTGGGGTCGTCACCCGGGCACGACGAACCCCAACCGTCTCCGCCGCTATGACCGCTGGCTGGCGGGGCCACAGGCGTGGCGGCTGCGTCGGTCTGCCGGGGGCGTGCCGGTCGTGGTCGACCTCGGCTGCGGCGCGTCACCGGTCACGGCGGTCGAGCTGCACGACCGGCTGCGACGGGTGCGGCCCGACGTCGAGGTGGTGGGCATCGAGATCGACCCCGCGCGCGTGGAGGCCGCGGTGGCGCCTCGGCGAGCTCACCGTCGCCCGGGACGCCGTCGCGCCCTCACCAGGGACCGTAGGGCCCGTCGGTGCGACCGCCGCCCCGGCCCATGACCTGGTCGAGCGCGGGCTTGACGTCGGCGAGGTAGACCCCGGCCGCGATGACGGCGACGATCGCGAGGATGCCGGGCAGCTGCGCCAGCGAGACGATGCCGAGGAGCATCGCGATGACGGTCACGAGGAGCCAGAACGACTTGGTGCGCTTCCCGGCCGCGGTGAAGGCGTCGGGGCGCCGCCGGACGCAGTCGACGAACGCGTAGACCTCCACCCCGAAGGCGACGACGGAGAGCAGGAGGACGATCCAGCTCTGGAGGCTCGGGAGGATCTGCATGGGTAGAGCGTAGGCGTCAGACGTCGAGAACGATCGTCACGGGACCGTCGCCGACGAGCTCGACGTCCATGTGGGCCCCGAACCTGCCGGTCGCAACCTCCACGCCACGGGAGCGCAGCGCCTCGACGACCTGCTCGACGACCGGCTCGGCGACCCGGCCCGGCGCGGCCGCGCTCCACGAGGGGCGCCGGCCCTTGCGCGTGTCGGCGTAGAGGGTGAACTGGCTGACGACGAGCACGGGCGCGTCCTCGTCGGAGACAGACCGCTCGTCCCTGAGGATGCGCAGCTCCGAGATCTTGCGGGCCATCGCGGCGACCTGGTCGGGGCCGTCCTCGTGGGTCACCCCGACGAGGGCGACGAGACCCGGCCGGGTGATCCGACCGACGACCTCCCCGTCGACAGTGACCGACGCCCGGGTGACCCGCTGGAGCACGGCCCTCACGGGGTTCCCCCCGTGGTCACTCGGCGACCCCCACGGCGACGACTGACCCCACCGGCCGGCCGTGGCCGAGGATCGGGGCGTTCTCGAGCCGCTCGTATGCCGTGGAGACCACTCCCAGGCGCCGGAGGACTGCCGCGAGGATCACCGGTCGCGCCCGCTGCCCGCCGTCGGCGACCTTGAGGGCGATGCCCCGTCCGTCGGCGAGCCCGACGGCGTAGACCGCTTCGGCGCCGTCCTTCGCGATGAGCCCCTCGGTGCCGCGGACGAGAGCCGTGACGTCGCGCCTGGTGCCCCCGAGGTAGTCGGGTTGAGCACGGATCGCCGCCGTGACGTCCCCCTCGGGCGTCCCCGGCGCTGCGGTCGCGACCCGCCCGAAGGCGCGGGCCAGTCCGGACAGCGAGATCGCCATGGCCGGGGCTCCGCACCCGTCGACGACCGTGGCCGTCACGGGCTCACCCGCGAGGTCGGCGATCGTCTCGGCCATGAGCCGCTGGAGCGGGTGGTGCTCGTCGCGGTAGGTCTGCGGGTCCCACCCGTTCCGGAGGCAGGTCGCGAGCATCGCCGCGTGCTTGCCCGAGCAGTTCTGGGCCAGGGGCCGGGCGGTGTGACCCGCGGCCACCCAGATGTCGCGCTCGTCGGGGTCGTACGGGAGGTCGGGGGTGTTCTGGAGGTCGCGCTCGGTGAGCCCGGCGGCAGCGAGCATCTCGCGCACGGCATCGAGGTGGAAGGGCTCGGCCGAGTGGCTCGCGCAGGCCAGCGCGAGCTGGTGGGGCGGCAGCCTCAGGCCCGCGCGCAGCATCGCGACCGCCTGGAGTGGCTTGTTCGACGAGCGCGGGAAGACGGGGTCGTCCGGGTCGCCCCAGGCGTGCACCACCTCGCCGCCCGGGCCGGTCACGACCGCAGTGGCGCGGTGGACCGACTCGACGATCCCCCCACGAGTGACGTGCGCGAGGACCGGCGCTCCGGCGAGGGCCGGTGGGGTCTCCCGAGCCGTCGTCCTCATCCCGGTGACGGGGGACGGGTGCGGTTCGGCGGGGGTCGTGGGCTGGACGGGCACGGGGCCGACCCTATCGACGCGGGGTGGGCAGCCGGCATACCCGGTGCCGGGGCCGGGGCACCCGGTGTATCCCCGGGCCGGTGGGGCACCCGGCATACCCCTGCGGTTTGTCGAACCCGCGGCACCCTCCTGGACGACGAACGACCGGGGCCGGGCGAGCCGGCCCCGGTCGTCGGGGGTGTCACCGGGAAAGGGGGGTCCGGTGACGGAGGTGGTCGGCCGAGGCCGGCCACGAGGTGATGCGGTCAGTCGCCGATCTTCTCGGCGGCCTTCTCGACGGCCTTCTCGGCGGCGACGGCGGTCTTGCGAGCGCTGGTCGTCGCGGCCTTGGCGGACGTGGTGGCCCGCTTCGAGGCGTTCTTCGTCGTGGTGGTCGTCCGCTTGGCCGCGGTGCGGGTGTGCTTGGCCGACTGCTTGATCTCGGCCTCGGCGACCTTGGTCTCGTCGGCGACGGTGCCCTTGACCACGGTGACGACCTTCGCGGCCTCCTTGCGACCGGTCGTGATGGTCGCCTTGGCGGACCGCTCGATGTCGGACGCGGCCTTGCGGGCGGAGGTGACGGCACCCTTGGCCTGGGCCACGGTGTTCTCGGCCTGCGCGACGAAGTCCTTCGTGGACTGCTGGTTGCGGATGCGGGCCACGAGGGTCTTGCCGCGGGCGGCGAGCGTGTCGTACTCCTCGGCGACCTTGCCACCGACGACCATCGTCTTGTTGATGGCGATGGCGGGGATCTCCTTGACCTGGTCCGCGACGTGGGTCGCGCGGGCCTGGACCTTGGCCGGGGCGAGGTCGGTGGCGAGCTCCTCGCGGGTCTTGACGGCGCGGACGCGGGCGTCGCGCACCTTCTCGACCGCGAGGTCGGTCGCGCCGACTGCCGCGAAGAACGGGGTGCTGTCGACGGTCTTCTTGAGGTCTTCGATGACGGACATGTGTCTCTCCTTCTCGGTGGTGCGTGAGTGCGTGGTCGGCGTCATTGCCGTGGGATGTCCTCGACGTAGGACTCGTAGATGTCGAGGAGCGTCTTTCGCTGCCGGTCGGTGAGGGCCGGGTCCGCCGCGATGGCGCGTCGGACGTCCGGGGACTCGGCCGGCGGGGCGACGTCGGCGTCGAGGATGCCCGCCCTGACGTAGAGGCTCTCGGCGGAGACCTCGAGCCCCTTCGCGAGCTGCTGGAGGATCTCGGCGCTCGGGCGCTTCAGTCCTCGCTCGATCTGTGACAGGTAGGGATTGGACACCCCGGCGAGCGCAGACAGCTGACGAAGGGACAGCTTGGCGGCCTGACGCTGCTCTCGCAGGTAGTCGCCGAGGCTGCTGCCCAGGTCGTTCAGCGGGTTCTTGCTCACGCCTCCATTATGCTTGCTCTAGTTAGCAAAACGCAAACTCTAGCAAGCGTGAGGGCTCTCACACGCTGGGGCAGGGGGGCGAGGAGGAGTCGTGAAGGGGCCTGAGAGGCGACTCGCGGGGGTGCAAGAGGAGGTGGACACGTCGCCCGATCGAGGGGCGAGAAGGTGCCACGACAGGCCTCCCGAAGCACGCCCGGGCACAGTGCGAACCCCACGCCCGACGATCCCACACCCCGAACCCGACCACAAAGCCGGCCGACACTTCCAGCCAAAGGGGGGTGGGAGACGTCCGGATGCTTCACCACGCCGCCCTACCGGCACCAACCCCCTACCTGCTTCACCCGGTGAGCCACTCAGATGAACCCCCGGACCAACCCCCTGCCTGCTTCACCCGGTGAGCCACAAGGCTGCAGCGCGGACCGACCCCCTATGTGCTTCACCTGGTGAGCCGCTCCGGTGACGGCCCCGTCCAAGCCCGTCGGGTGCTTTCACAAGGCGGCGCTGCCTCGCGCGGTGAGCCAACCCCCCGGTGGTTCGTGAACGCCTCGCCCCTTGAAGCAACTGTATGGATGGATCGCGGTGGGCAGGGTGCGTGGCTCACCAGGTGAAGCATCCGGACGTCCCCCGACGGGGTGTCTGTCGGACCGCCCGCGCGGCGTCGCTGGCGAGCCGGACGCGGCCGTTCGACGATGCGCGCGGCTGAGCTGGCCCGCTCGGCTCAGGCGACGGCGGTCTCGCGCTGGCGGAGGCTGATGTCGGCGCACGCCGCGCAGGTCTCCTCGGGCACGAGGCCGAAGCGCATGAGCTGGGCGAAGACCCAGCACCCGGCGCAGAATCCGACGACCGACTCGAGCGTCGCGAAGACGACCAGCACGCCCAGCAGGGCGCTCGTCACGACCGGCGCGCCGGCGATGAGGAAACCGGTTGCCGCGAGGGTCAGCACGAGGCCGACGGTCTGCGCGAAGCGCTTGGGTGGGCCCGGCACGATCTTCGGCTCCCCGAGCCGAGGCGCCACGACCTTGGCCGCGAGGCGACCCAGGGGGCTGAGGCGAGGACCAGCGGCGACACGCAGCGCGAAGCCGAGCGCCAGGACAGCGCTGAGCCAGAGCCAACCGGTGATCAGTGCCGTGGCCGCGATCAGGAGGACGCCACCGGCGACGACACGGGCGGCCTTCTCGTTGACGACGGCCGGGAATCCAAAAGGAGCGCGCAGTCTAGCCATAACCCGGAATTATGCACCACGTGCGCGAGATCTCCGAGTCCGGTCCAGCCCTCGGACCACCCCGAGACGCCCACCCCCGGTCCCGGCAGCACGCCCTCGTCAGCGCCCCCGCCTCTCCTTCACCCCGAGGAGCTCCCGCGCCTCCACCGTCGAGAGGGGCGGCCGCTGCATCACCGTCGCGAGCCCGGCAGCCCGAGCCACGAGCTCGTCGTTGTGCTGCACGGCCTGTCCGCGCGCGAACATGATGTTGTCCTCCATGCCGACGCGCAGGTGGCCGCCGGCCGACAGCGCAGCCGCCATCACGGGCAGGTGGCCGCGGCCGATCCCGGTCGCCGACCACGACGTCACCTCGGCGGGCAACATCGCGACGCCCGCCATCAGCGCGGCGGTCGTGGCCGGCATACCGCCGGGGACCCCTGTCACGAAGTCGACGTGGACGCGTCCGCCGAAGGGCAGTCCGTGGGTGTCGAGGAGGCGACGCAGCGCGTGCACGTGACCGAGGTCGAACAGCTCGAACTCCGGCACGACCTCGCGCTCCTGCGCCTGCACGTAGAGGTCGCTCATGAACCCCCAGGGGTTGAGGAACACGTCGTCACCGAAGTTCGTCGTACCGCAGGTCAGCGAGCACGAGTCCGGCTCGGCGTCGAGCACGGTCAGTCGCTGCTCGAGCGGGTCGTGCACGGACCCGCCCGTCGACAGCTGCACGACGAGGTCGGTCGAGGAGCGCACCGCGTCCACGGCGTCCCGCAGCCGTCCGGCATCCAGCGTCGGCCGGTGCTCCCCGTCGCGGATGTGGAGGTGGATCAGCGACGCCCCGGCCGCCTCGCAGCGGCGGGCCGTCTCGACGAGCTCCTCCAGCGTCGTCGGCAGCTGCGGCACGTCGGCCTTGGCGTGCTCGGCGCCGGTCGGGGCGACCGTGATGAGGGTTCCGGCAGGAGTGGAGGGGGCGGTCGCAGCGGGGGACATGGGCCCATCATGGCAGCCGCCACCCCGCGCCGAGCAGGAGGATCTGCGGCTGTCAACCCGTCACGACGACGGTCTGAGCCGCAGCGATCCCGTCGACGAGAAGATCCACGTCCTCGGGCACCGACCGCTTGATCACGGCAAGGGCCACCGGGCCGTCCTCGTAGTGCCGGGCGACCGAGGTCACACGTCCCACTTCGCGACCGGCGACGACGACCCCCGCGCCCACCTCGGGCAGCACGTGCCCCGACCCGTCGAGGTGCAGGAACACCAGGCGCCGGGGCGGCCGCCCGAGGTTGTGGACCCGGGCGATCGTCTCCTGACCGCGGTAGCAGCCCTTGTGGAGGTGCACCGCCGTCCTCAGCCAGTCGAGCTCGTGCGGGATCGTGCGGTGGTCGGTCTCGAACCCCAGCCTCGGCCGCCAAGCCGCCACGCGCAGCGCCTCCGCCGCCCACGTCCCGGCGAGCGGTCGGTCGCCCACGGCATCCGCGATGCCGTCCCGGGGCACGATGAGCTCCCGCCACCGTCGGCCCTCGGCCGGGTGCCCGTCGACGGGACCGTATGCCGTGGTGTCGCCGACGAGGCCCGGCCAGGGGTCGACCCACGCGAGGGGCTCCCCGGCTGCCGACTCCGACCCGAGCGGCTCGCCGAGCACTGCCCACTCGGCCGTCACGTCGGCGACCTCGACCCGGAGCATGAAGCGCATCGACTCAAGCCACGCCAGGAGCGCCGGCGCGGTGCCGGGCTCGACGGTGACCCACGTCGTCACGCCGTCGTCGACGAGGTGGAGAGCGTGCTCGATGTGGCCCTTCGGTGACAGGACGAGGGACTCCCGCGACTCACGCTGACCCAGGCCGAGGAGGTGCTGCGTCGTCAGCGAGTGGAGCCAGGACAGCCGGTCCGGACCGCTCACCGTGACGACCCCCCGGTGGGACAGGTCGACCGTGGCAAGCCCCTCGGCCAGGAGCCGCTGCTCGCGTGCGGGGTCCCCGTAGTGCGCGGCGACGCCCGAGTCGGCCCCGTGACCCTCGACGGCCCCCGGGCGCGCGAGCAGCGGGGTGGCGGTCGAGGTGCTCACGGTGTCCCCTCCCGGCAGGTGCGGCACAGCCCGTGCACCGCGGCGTGCGAGACGTCGGATGCGAAACCCAGGGACTCGTCGAGCCGCGCGACGAGCTCGTCAGCCGTGGACAGCGGCGCCTCGCCGACCCAGCCGCAACGGCGGCACACGACGTGCAGGTGGGTCGCGTGCTCGGCGAGGTGGTAGCTCGGGGCGCGGTGGTCGACGTGCGTGTGGCCGACGAGGCCGAGCTCCTGGAGGGCGTCGAGGGCCCGGTAGACAGTGGATGCCGGCACGCTGCCACCGCCGTCAGCCCCCACGGTCTCCACGACCTCGTCGGGCGTGGCGTGGCCGAGCCGCCCCACGGCGGCCAGCACGCGCTCGCGCTGGGTCGTGAGGCGCTTGCCCCTCGCCCGCAGGCGCTCGCCGAGATCGCTCACCCCACCAATGTAGGCGGACGTGAGCGCACTCTCAGCCATCGCTCCTACACTGCACCCCGTGAGCATGCCCGAAGCCCCCGAGGACCACGCCATCGTCCTCCCCGGGGAGGACGAGTCGGAAACCGAGACCCGCGCCACCAGGCGCGGGTCTGATCGGAGCCGGACCCGCAAGGCGCTGATGATCGCGGGCGTCCTGGTCCTGGTCGTCGTGCTGGGGATCGTCGCCTTCGTCGGCTACCTCGGGTACACCGTCAACGACAACGTGGCCCAGTCGAACCTGCTGCCCGAGAACCGCCCTCCGATCACCGCCCCCGACGGCACCAAGGTCCCCGAGAAGGGCACGGGCACGAACTTCCTGCTCATCGGGGCCGACACCCGTCCCGGCGACGCAGGTCGCGCCGACGTCATCGTCCTCGTCCACATCCCCGAGGGCGACCCGACGTCGGTCCAGATGATCCACTTCCCGCGCGACCTCTACGTCGACATCCCGGGTCGGGGCAAGGACAAGATCAACGCCGCCTACGCCTACGGCCGGGAGGCCCTCCTCGTCCAGACGATGGAGAACCTCCTCAAGATCCGGATCCACCACGTCGCACGAACGGACTTCGAGGGCTTCCGCGGCATGACCGATGCGGTCGGCGGGGTCAAGGTCTACGCCGAGGAGGCCAGCGAGAGCGTCGGCAGCACCGGAAGCGTCTCGATCCACAAGGGCTGGAACACCCTCAACGGCAACCAGGCGTTGCTGTTCGTCCGTGACCGCCACAGCCTCAGCGAGGGCGACATCTCCCGCGGCCGACGGCAGCTGGCCTTCGTCAAGGCGCTGCTCCTCAAGGCCACGAGCCCGGAGACCATCACCAACCCGCTGAAGATCGCGAAGTTCGCCAACGCTGCGACCGAGAACCTCGTCGTCGACCAGGACCTCAGCATCGGGCAGATGAAGGACTACGCGCTGTCGCTCAAGAACATCCGGGGTGGTGACGTCGTGTTCGCGACCGCGCCCTTCTCGGGGTTCGGGACCTCCCCGGGCGGCGCGTCGATCGACATCGTCGACAAGAAGGGGATGGCCGACCTCGGCCAGGCCCTCCGCACCGACACGATGGACGACTACGGGGACGTCTTCGTCACGCCCTGACGGCGGTCAGCAACTGACCGGCGAACCGGCCCGGCCCGG
>DASSYJ010000100.1:0-2176 GCA_035703305.1 Ornithinibacter sp.
TGGCCGCCGTACCCCCACTCGTAGCCCGCGGCGCAGAGGTCGCCGTGGTAGCGGTAGAGCGAGGCACCGAGAGCGGCCGACCGTCGCTCGACGGGCGCGGCGACCTGGTCGGCCACGACCGACCGGATCCCGTCGGCCCCCACCGTGAACCGGGCCGGTACCTCGAACGAGGTGCCGTCTCGTCTGGTCGCGCGCACCCCGCCGACCCGGCCGTCCGCGTCGAGAAGCCCCGTCACGGTGACCCCGTGCTGTACGTCGACCCCGGCTGCCGCCGCCGCGTCGACCAGGATCTTGTCGACCACGTGTCTGCGCGGTGCGTAGAGCGCACCCACGCCGGGGCTCGGCCTGATCGAGACCTGCACCGAGTCGCCGTCGGCGTAGTGGAACAGAACCTTCTCGACGGCGGGGGTTCCGGCGGCGCGCACCTCCGGGAGGACGCCCCAGCGCGACAGCTGGAGGACTCCTGCGCGCATGAGCGCATGGGTGGACAGGGTGTCGCTGCCGTAGGCGGAGCGGTCGACCAGGGCGACCTTCAGGCCTGCTCTGGCGAGCAGCAGCGCGGTCGAGGCGCCGGCGACGCGGGCTCCGACGACGACGACGTCGTACGACTTGGTCATGACACTCACCTCAGGGACGGGTCGAGGGGTCGGTTGGCGGACAGGTGGGCGACCACGGCTTCCGCGTCGTGACGGGCGCCGTCGATGAACCCGGAGTCCCGGCGGTGCTGGAAACGCTGGCCGACGACGTACAGCCCTGATGCGGGCGTGATGCCGCGGTGCTGGCGGATCGAGCCGTCCGCAGCCTTGACCGGGACGTCCAGCCAGGGGTGGTGCGGGCGGTAGCCGGTGGCCAGGAGGACCGTGCTGATCCCCTCGGCCCGGAGGTCGAGCCTGGCCGGGACGTCGTCAGGAAGGAACGGCCGAGGCCGCACGGGTGCCCACACCTCCGAGGCGAGACCGCTGCGTCGGACGTGGTCGTCCACTGCGTCGAGGAACCGGTGCATGCGCCGGTCCGACTCTGCGACCGACGCCACGAGGTTGTCCTGGAAGGAGGCGATCCCGGCGTCGAGTGCGCGCAGTCGCCCTGTGACTCGGACTCCCTGGCCCGCGAGCGACGGGAGGTCGAGGTCCGCGACGAACCGGTCCGGCTCGTTGTGTCCGACAAGCTGCATCGACGGCTCGTTGCGCGCGGCGGCACGGTCCCTCACCTCGTCGATGGTCCGGCCGAGCCGGCCCGTCCGCTCCAGCCACCAGAAGATGTCCATACCGCGGTAGCGACGCGGCATCCTGGTGTGCCGGCCCACAGCGAGGACGACCCTGCGACCCGCCCGGGCGAGCTCGTCGGCGATCTGGACCCCGGAGGACGACGCCCCCACCACGAGCACCCCGCCGTCGGGCAGCGCGTCGGGGTTGCGGTAGCGCGATGCCGTGGTCAGGTTCAGGCCCGAGCCTGCCGCGTCGATGCCCTCCGGGATGCGGGGGGTGCCCCACGGCCCCGTGGCGACGACGACGTGCCGGGCGTGCCAGGTCTCCTGGTCGGTGACGACCTGGTAGCCGCCTCCCGCGGCGGTCACGGAGAGGACGGTGGTCCCGCTCCGGACCGGCGCCGCGAAGGACTCGGCGTAACGCTCGAGGTGCGCGACGAGCTCACGGGCGGCCATGTAGCCCTCGGAGTCACGGCCCCGGTAGTCCCATCCGGGGAGTCGGGTCATCCAGTTCGGGGTCAGCAGGTGCAGGGAGTCCCACCGCTCGGAGCGCCAGCGTTCGGCGACCTGTCCGCGGTCGAGCACCACGTGGTCCCTGCCGGCCTCGGTGAGGAGATGGCTGACCGCCAGACCGGCGTGGCCGGCCCCGATGACGACGGTGTCTGTGGTGGGCATGAGAAGCAGTTCCTTCTTCGAATCGTTGGTGAGGTTGTCCGGGGTGCTCGGGGGTCTGGGTGAGAGGTTCTGCGAGCCGGTTCCGGGCTCCGGCCTCCCGGCTGGGGTGGCGCCGGCGGGCCGGAGCGATCAGGTCTGCTCCGGCGGTCAGCCGGTCACGACCTCGATGGACACCGGGGTGGGGTTGGTCAGCGCGTCGTAGACGGCGGAGCGTCGACGTGACTGCTCGACGATCCCGCGCAGCGTCTCGTCGTCGGCGTCGCCTTCGATGTGGAAGGTGACCCGGATGCCCTGGTA
>DASSYJ010000057.1:0-2220 GCA_035703305.1 Ornithinibacter sp.
GACGTGACCCGGTAGCGGTCGAGCATGCGCAGCCCTTCCTTGACCGACGTCCGCGGTGCCACGGTGACCGCCGGTGAGTTCATCACTTCGCGGACGAGCATCGCCGCCACCTCCTGTTCAGGTCCTCTGGTGCCGTAATCGTCACCCCCGAGGTTCCTCCCGATACAGGGCCGAACGTCCTTTAAGCGGGGTGGCGCTAGGCACTCCCCAAACCTCCTGCGCTGAGCAACGCTGAGAGTGAGCCGAACAGGAGGGCCGTCATGGTGAACGAAAGGCGTCGTCGGATCGTCGTGGGCGTCGACGGGAGCGAGCAGAGCGACAGGGCAGTGCGCTACGCCGTGGCGGAGGCCCGGCGCCGGGGTGCCGGGATCACGCTCGTGCACGCGGTGCACGAGACCGCACCCATGGCTGCGATGCTGCCGTTGTACAGCATGGAGTCCTTCACCGAGGTCGGCCAACGGCTCGTGGACGACGCCGAGCGGCTCGCTCTCGAGCTCGACCCCGACGTCGACGTGAGCACCTCGGTCCAGAGCGGTGGGCGGGTCGGGGTCCTGGTCGAGGCAGGCGAGCACGCCTGCCTCGTGGTGCTCGGACACCGCGCCCGCTCGCTCGCCGGACGCGTGCTCGCCAGCTCCACCACCACCGGGGTCGGCGCGCGGGCGCACTGCCCCGTGGTCAGCGTGCCGGACTGCTGGGTCCCGGGCGGGGAGTACGGCCGGGTCGTGGTGGGCATCGACGAGTCGAGCGCCTCGCACGACGCGGTCAGCCTGGCCTTCGGTGAGGCCAGTCGGCGCAACGCGCAGCTGGTCGTCATGCACGCCTGGCGGTTACCCACGGCGTACGACGACATCAGCTACTCGCGCATCTCGGCGGACGAGTGGATGGGCTCCGCGCGTGAGGAGATGGAGAAGACGCTGGCGCCGTTCCGGGACGTCTACCCGGACGTGGACGTGGACATCGACCTGCGCCACGAGTACGCCGGCCCCGCCCTGGCGGCGGCCACCGAGGGCGCCGACCTCATCGTCGTGGGTCGACGGGGGCACGGCGCGCCCATGGGCATCTACCTGGGCTCGCTGGCACGCATGCTGGTCCGTGAGGGCAGGTGTCCCGTCGAGATCGCGCCGCAGCACTCCAGGCACGAGCCGACCGCGGAGGAGCGGCTGATGTCGGGCCGCGAGGCACCGCCGGAGTGAGCTGACCCCTGCCGCCACAATGGGCGTCGTGCGCACCTTCGACGTCCCATTGCTCCGTGCCCGCAACGCAGTTGCCGTGGTCTTCGCCCTCAACGGCTTCGCGTTCGCGAGCTGGGTGGCACGCATCCCCGAGGCCCGCGCCGCGTTGGGACTGAGCCCCGGACAGCTCGGCATCCTGCTTCTCGCGCTCTCCCTCGGCTCGGTGGTCGCGCTGCCGACGGCAGGCATGTGGGTGCACCGCCTCGGGGCCGCCCGGGTCGTCGCCACCGCGGCGATCATCGACGCGGTCGGCCTGGTCGTCGCGGGTCTCGGTGCGGGGATCGCCGAGCTGCCGGCCGCGACGGCGGCCGGGCTGCTCCTGCTCGGCTACGGGTCGGGGACCTGGGACGTCGCCATGAACGTCGAGGGCGCCGAGGTCGAGCACCGCGTCGGTCGGACGATCATGCCGAGGTTTCACGCCGCCTTCAGCCTCGGGACGGTGGCGGGCGCCGCGGTGGGGGCGGCCGCCGCCGGCCTGGGACTCCCCGTCGCCTGGCACCTCGGCGCTGCCGCCGTGCTCGTCGGGGTGGCCCCGCCCCTCGTCGTACGCGGGTTCCTTCCTGCCGGGACCGAGGAGGCACCCAGCGGCGAGGACGGCGCCTCGACGCGCGGTGCGTGGCATGCGTGGGCCGAGCCGCGAACCGTCGCGATCGGGGTCATGGTCCTCGCGATGGCGCTCACAGAAGGGGTGGCCAACGACTGGCTCGCGGTAGCGCTGGTGGACGGGTACGACGTGCCCGCGTGGGTCGGCGCGAGCGGCTTCGCGCTGTTCGTCGCAGCGATGACAGCGGGTCGTGTGGGCGGAACGGGCCTCCTCGACCGGTTCGGGCGGGTGCCCGTGCTGTGCACGAGCATGGCCGTCGCCGGGGCCGGTGTCCTGCTCGTGGTGCTGGGGCAGGTGGGGCTGCTCGTCGTGCTCGGCATCGTCCTCTGGGGGCTCGGCGCGTCGCTCGGCTTCCCGGTCGGCATGAGCGCGGCGGCCGACGAG
>DASSYJ010000066.1:0-7595 GCA_035703305.1 Ornithinibacter sp.
CGGAGCCCGGCGCGACACCCCTCCGCGCCTCGAGCCCGGGCGGGCCCGTTGTGCGCGGGGCGCCCGTCAGCGGCTCGGGTCGAAGCGACGCAACCGGAGGCTGTTGCTCACGACGAACACCGAGCTGAAGGCCATCGCGGCCCCTGCGATGAGGGGGTTGAGCAGGCCCAGCGCGGCCAGCGGGATCGCGGCGACGTTGTAGGCGAAGGCCCAGAACAGGTTGCCCTTGATCGTGCGCAGCGTGGCCCGGGCCAGCCTGATCGCGTCGGGCGCGGCCCGGAGGTCTCCGCTGACCAGGGTCAGGTCGGAGGCCTCGATCGCCACGTCGGTCCCGGTCCCCATCGCCAGACCGAGGTCCGCCTGCGCGAGGGCGGCGGCGTCGTTGACCCCGTCGCCCACCATCGCGACGACGGCACCCTCGCCCTGGAGCCGCTTGACCACCTCGACCTTGTCGGCCGGGAGGACCTCGGAGATGACGTCGCCAGCCGGGATGCCGACGCGCTCGGCGACCGCCTGGGCGGCACGCCCGTTGTCGCCCGTGAGGAGGACGGGACGCAGCCCGAGCCTGCGGAGGTCGGCGATGGCCTGTGCCGAGCTCTCCTTCAGGGTGTCCGCGACGACGACGACCGCGCGCACCATCCCGTCCCACGCCACCCACACCGGGGTCTGCCCGTCGGCCTCGGCGGCGTCGGCCACGTCGACCAGGGCCTGTGGGGCACTGAGCGACCACTCGGCCGACAACCAGGTGCGGCGCCCCGCCATCGCGGCGTGGCCGTCGACGACGCCGGAGACACCGTTGCCCCCGTGGCCGGCGAAACCCTCCACCGGCGGGAGGTCGCGGCCGGCCTGACGGGCGTGCCGGGCGATCGCGCGCCCGATGGGGTGTTCGGACCCCTCCTCGAGCGCGCCGGCGACGGCGAGGGCGCGCTCGGTCGACTCGCCGGGAGCGGCGTGCACCGCGACGACACCCATGTGTCCCGTCGTGACCGTCCCCGTCTTGTCGAGGACGACCGTGTCGGCCCGCCGGGTCGACTCGAGCACCTCCGGGCCCTTGATGAGGATGCCGAGCTGCGCCCCCCGGCCCGTCCCCACCAGCAGCGCGGTGGGGGTGGCGAGGCCGAGGGCGCAGGGGCAGGCGATGATGAGGACGGCGACGGCGGCCGTGAAGGCGGCGGTCGCCGAGCTCCCGGCGAGCAGCCAGCCCGCCAGCGTCAGCAGCGAGAGCCCGATGACGACGGGCACGAAGACGGCCGCGACCCGGTCGGCGAGGCGCTGGACCTCGGCCTTGCCGCTCTGCGCCTCCTCGACGAGCCTTGCCATCTGGGCGAGCTGGGTGTCCGAGCCGACCCGGGTGGCCCGGACGACGAGGCGGCCCCCGGCATTCACCGTGGCACCGACGACCGCGGCGCCCGGGGCGACCTCGACCGGCACCGACTCACCGGTGAGCATCGAGGCGTCGATCGCGGACGTGCCCCGGACGACCGTTCCGTCGGTGGCCACCTTCTCGCCCGGGCGCACGACGAAGTGGTCCCCGACCTGCAGCCGCCCGACCGGCATCCGCGTCTCGGTGCGGCCGTCGGGTCCGTCGGGCAGCACCGCGACGTCCTTGGCCCCCATGTCGAGCAGGGCCCGCAAGGCCGCGCCCGAGGCCCGCTTGGCCCGGGCCTCGAAGTAGCGACCGGCGACGATGAACGTCGTCACCGCGGCCGCCACCTCGAGGTAGATGTGCGGCTCGGACGCCTCCGACCGGCTCGGCAGCAGGTCGAACGGCATCCGCATGCCCGTCATCCCGGCATCCGTGAAGAGCAGTGCCCACAGGGACCACAGGTAGGCCGCCCCGACGCCCACCGAGATGAGCGTGTCCATCGTGGCTGCGCCGTGCCGCAGGTTCGTCCACGCCGCCCGGTGGAAGGGCAGCGCGCCCCAGACCACCACGGGGGAGGCGAGGGTGAGCGAGATCCACTGCCAGCCGTCGAACTGGAACGCAGGGACCATCGACATGAGCACGACGGGGACCGTGAGCACCCCGGAGATCACGAGGCGCTGGCGCCAGGCGGCTGCCTCGGCGTCCTTGGCCAGCTGGGCGGGGTCGTCGGCCGGGCCGTGGTCGGCCGGAGGGGCGGGGAGCGCCGCCGTGTAGCCCGTCGCCTCCACCGTCGCGACGAGGTCCTCCGGAGCGATGTCGGGCGCAAACGTGACCCGGGCCTTCTCGGTGGCGTAGTTCACGCTCGCGGAGACCCCCGGCATCCGGTTGAGCTTCTTCTCGATGCGTGCCGCGCACGAGGCGCAGGTCATGCCACCGATCTCCAGCTCGACGCTCCGCTGCTCCGTGCTCTCGACGGGGGTGGTCATGACGGTCCTTCCTGCCCCTGTGGGCGCTGCTCAGCTGCTGGCGAGCTCGTAGTCGCCGGCCTCGTCGAGGGCGGCGATGACGTCGGACTCGCTGACGGGCGCCTCGCTCGCCACGGTGACGGTCGACGTGCCGCCGGCGACGAGGTCGATGTCGACGTCGGTGACGCCGGGGATGTGCTGGATCTCGGCAGTCACCGCGTGGACGCAGTGTCCGCAGGTCATGCCGGTGACCGGGAAGGTCTGGGTGCTCATGGGTTCTCCTCTGTGGTTGTTGGTGGGATCAGGACCGCACGAGGCGGGCGATCGCGGCGGAGGCCTCGGTGACCTTCTCGTCGAGGTCGGTCGGGTCGCCGGCGGCGTCCGCGACGCAGTGGCGCAGGTGGTCGTCGAGCAGGCCGAGAGCCACGGCCTCGAGGGCCTTGGTGGCCGCCGAGACCTGGGTCAGGATGTCGATGCAGTAGGTGTCGGACTCGACCATCCGCTGGAGACCGCGCACCTGGCCCTCGATCCGGCGGAGCCGCTTGAGCTGCGCGTCCTTGTGCTCGATGTAGGCGGGCCCGGCGCCCTGGTGGTCGTGCTGGGTCATGGTGACCTCCCTCGTCGACACGCCCAACTATACCCCCCTAGGGTTTGTTCCCCGACGCCGACCCGGGGGATGCCGCGGGCAGCCGGATCGTGAACGTCGCCCCCGTGTCGGGCCCGGCGCTCCGGGCCGACAGCCCGCCGCCGTGTGCCTCGACGAGGGCGCGACTGATGGTCAGGCCGATGCCGCTGCCCCCCGGCGCGCGCCCGCGCGCGGGGTCGGCCCGGTAGAAGCGTTCGAACACGTGGGGCAGGTGCTCCGCCGCGATGCCCTCGCCGTCGTCGCGGACCTCGAGCTCGACCCACCGGTCGTCCGCCCGGCGGAGGGTCAGGTGCACGTGCCCGCCGGGTGGCGTGTGGCGGAGCGCGTTGTCGAGGAGGTTGCCCACGACCTGGGCCATGCGCTGGGGGTCGACGAGCACGGGAGGTGTCGGCGCGGTCGCGTCCAGGTCGAGGTCGACGCCCTTGGCGCGGAAGGCGTCCGCGGCCGCCGCGGTCGCCGCCGTGAGCAGCGCGGCCGGAGCGACGACGACCGGCCGGGACTCCAGCCGGCCCTCCTCCGCGTGCGAGACGGCGCTGACGTCCTCGGCCAGGCGCTGGAGCCGCTGGGTCGCCTCGTGCAGGACGGCCAGGGTGGCGTCGTCGAGCCGGCGGACGCCGTCCTCGAGGGCCTCGAGGTGCGCCTCGATCGTCGCCAGCGGCGTGCGCATCTCGTGCGCGAGGTCGGCGAGGATCCGACGCCGGGTCGTCTCGACGTCCCCGAGTCGCTCGGCCAGCTCGTTGACGGTGCTCGAGAGCAGCGCGAACTCGGCGCCGAGCCCGGGCTCGGGGACCCGGGAGTCGTAGTGCCCCGCCGCGATCTCGGCGGCTGCGTGGGAGACCGCCGCTGTCGACCGCTGGACGCGCCGGGTGAGATAACCGGTCACGGCGAGGGCCACGAGGACCGAGGTCACCAGGGCCACGCCGAAGGCGAGGACGAGCGAGTCGGCGAAGGCCTCCTCGACGTGCACGGCCTCGGCCGCGGAGTGGCTCACCCCTGCCTGCTGGAGGTGGTCGTGGAAGATGCCCGGCGCGACGGCCGACGCGACCAGCCACGACGTGACGGCACCGGCGAGGAGCACAAGGGTCTGGGCCACGAGCAGTCGGGCCCCGAGGCCACGTCCCCGCGGCGGGCTGACCGTGCCCTCGCTCACCGGCCGGTGCCCATGCGGTAGCCGACACCACGGACGGTGCGGATGAACCTCGGCTCGGTGGCGTCGTCACCGAGCTTTCGGCGGAGGTGGCCGATGTGGACGTCGACGAGGTGCTCGTCACCGACCCAGGCCTCACCCCACACGGCGGTGATGAGCTGCCGGCGGCTGAACGCCATGCGGGGGCGTTCCGACAGGGCGGACAGCACGTCGAACTCGGTGCGGGTCAGGGTGACCGGCTCGTCGTCGAGCCACACGTCCCGACCGACGGGGTCGATGCTCAACGCGCCGAACACGCGCATCCCCGCCGCGTCCGGCGCAGGCGTGCCGAGCGGCCGAGGTCGGCGCAGCATCGCGCGCAGCCGCGCCACGAGCTCTCGAGGGCTGAAGGGCTTGGTCATGTAGTCGTCGGCGCCGACGGACAGCCCGACGATCGTGTCGATCTCCTCGCTGCGCGCGGTCAGCATCACGACGTACGCGTCCGAGAAGGTGCGCAGCCGGCGGCACACCTCGATGCCGTCGAGGCCGGGCAGGCCCAGGTCGAGCACGACGACCTCGGGGTCCACGGCCCGCGCCTGTCGCACGGCATCCGCACCGTCGTGGCTGATGGTCACCTCGAAGCCCTCGCGCTCGAGGTAGCTGCCGATGAGCTGGGCCATCGCGACCTCGTCCTCGACCACGAGCGCCCGGATGCCGGTGGCGGCCGGGGCGCCGGACGCCGCGGCGCCCGACGGGCTGTGCACCGTGGCGTCGGGTGAGGACATGGCCCCATGGTGGCAGCACGGATGGGTGCCCTCCGGCCCCGGAGGGCACCCGGCGCACATCTTCAGCGAACCTTCACGGAACCACCACCGCGGCGCCCGGGTGCGGGGCTCAGAGTCGGTGGTGACCACGAGGAGAGGTGAGAACGATGATGTGGAACAACGGGATGGGAGCGGGTGGCTGGCTCCTCATGAGCCTGACGGCCGTGGCGTTCTGGGCGCTGGTCGTCTTCGCGGTCGTCGCCCTGTTCCGCGGGACGGGTGACTCCGGCACTGGCTCGCGGCGTCGCGACGACGAGGCGCGCCAGATCCTCGACGAGCGGTTCGCCCGCGGCGAGATCGACGCGGAGGAGTACCACGCCCGGCAGCAGGTGCTGCGCTCGAGCCGCTGACGCGACGACTGCCGGCGGCCACACCCGCCGGCGGCCACACCCGCCCGCGGCCACACCCGCCGGCGGGCAGACCGACCCGACCCATGGAGCGACTCATGACTCACGTCACGCGACGCGTGCTGCTGCTCGGCTCGGCAGCGGGGGCGTTGTCGGTCGCCGGCGTGTCGGCGTGCGGCTCCTCGGGGTCCGCGGTGGGCCCGGCATCCGAGCGCGTCCGCCGGCTCGAGGCGGCACGGCGACCGGCAGGGCAGCGCACCGTCGTCGCCCACCTCACCCCCCGGGCCTCGACCGTCGACCTCGGCGGGATCGTGGTGGACACCTGGGGGTACGGCGACTCCGTGCCGGGGCCCCTGCTGCGGGCCACCGCGGGTGACCTGCTCAGGGTCACGGTCGACAACCGCCTCCCGGCCGACACCAGCGTGCACTGGCACGGGGTCGCCCTGCGCAACGACATGGACGGCGTGCCCGGGATGACGCAGGCGCCGATCGCCGGGGGGACGAGCTTCCTGTACGAGTTCACCGCCCCCGACCCGGGGACGTACTTCTACCACCCCCACTCCGGCGTGCAGCTGGACCGAGGGCTCTACGGCGTCCTCGTCGTCGACGACCCCGGGGACCCGGGCGACCACGACCTCGAGTGGGTCGTGACGCTCGACGACTGGGTCGACGGCACCGGGCGGACACCGGACGAGGCCCTCGCCGCCCTCGTGGCGGCCGGCGAGGACGGGAGCGGCGCGGGTGGTGGGCCGATGGGGATGGGTGCCGGGCCGATGGGGATGGGTGGCATGGGCCACGGGTCCATGGGGATGGGCGGCGGGGACGTCGACCATCCCCACCACCTCGTCGACGGACGGGTGCCGGAGGCGCCGAGGACCTTCGCCGGGTCACCCGGGCAGCGCGTCCGCGTCCGGCTCGTCAACGCGGGCTCCGACACGGCATACCGCGTCGCGCTGGGCGGGCACCGCCTCACCGTCACGCACAGCGACGGCTTCCCCGTCCGGCCCGTCACCGGAGATGCGCTCCTCGTCGGCATGGGCGAGCGCTACGACGTCACCGTGACCCTCGGCGACGGGGTGTTCCCGCTGGTCGCCTCGGCCGAGGGCAAGACGGGGCAGGGTCTGGCCCTGGTGCGCACCGGCACCGGCGCCGTTCCGCCGGCGACGGTGCGGCCGGCCGAGCTCGACGGGCGCGTCCTCACGCTGTCCGACCTGGTGCCGGCGGACGGCGTTGCCCTTCCCGGACGGCCTGTGGAGCGGAGTCACGACCTGTTGCTGAGCGGCACGATGGCGCCCTACCGCTGGACCATCAACGGGGAGACGTTCGAGGATGCCGAGCCGCTGGGGGTTCGCGAGGGGGAGCGCGTGCGCCTGCGGTTCAGCAACATGTCGATGATGGTGCACCCCATGCACGTGCACGGGCACACCTTCGGCATCGCGGGAAGCGGCGTCCGGAAGGACACGGTCATCGTGCGCCCCATGGAGTCGGTCACCGTGGACCTCGACGCGGACAACCCGGGGCAGTGGGCTGCTCACTGCCACAACGTGTACCACGCCGAGGCAGGGATGATGACGACCCTCTCGTACCGGACCTGAGACGCCTCGTCGGGTGTCGCGACCTGGCCTCGTGACGATTGCGGGCTGGCCTTCCGAAATACCCTAGGGGGGTATATTGTTATCGTCGTCGCCACGACCGGCCACACGGAGAGCGAGACCCCCATGAGCGACACCACCGTCCTGCACGTCGGCGGCCTCCACTGGGCCACGAGCGAACGAGCCGTCGAGACCGCCCTGCTGCGGCGACCGGGAGTGGAGTCGGTCGAGGCCAACGCGGTGAACCAGAGCGCCACCGTCACCTACGACCCCCACCGCACCTCGGTGGCCGAGCTGGCCGGATGGGTGCAGGAGTGTGGCTACCACTGCGCCGGCAGGTCCGTGCCGAACCACGTGTGCGACCCGATGGAGGAGCCGCCGGCGCACGAGGTGGATGCCGGTCACGCCCGTCACCCCGCGGCCCACGCACCGCATGCACCGGTCACCGAGGCCACCGATGTCAGCGCGGCCCACGCCGGGCACGCGCCGACGCACACCGGGCACGCGCCCGCCCACACCGGGCACGCGCCGACCCACACCGGGCACGCGCCGGCCCACACCGGGCACGTCCCGGCATCCGAAGCTGGCCCGGCAGCACCGTCGGCTCACGACGTCATGGGTCATGGCGGCCACGGCGCGATGTCGATGGACGACATGGTGCGCGACATGCGCAACCGCTTCCTCGTCGCGCTGGTGCTCACCGCGGGCATCGTCCTGTGGTCCCCGATG
>DASSYJ010000039.1:0-21044 GCA_035703305.1 Ornithinibacter sp.
GGAGGACGTCCTCGGGCTCTGTCGCCGGGTCGTCGACCACGTCGTCGTCGACGTGGGGTTCGCGATCGAGGACGACGAGGAGCTGAGCTACGACACGGCGGCGCCGCGGCGCAACGCCGCGACCCTCACGGCGCTCGAGGGCGCGGACCACCTCGTCGTCGTGGGCGCCGCCGACCCCGTCGGGCTCCAGCGGCTGGTCCGGGCGGTCCAGGACGTCGCCGTCGTCCGCTCACCGCGACCGACGGTGGTCGTCAACAAGGTGCGCGCCTCGGTGGCCGGGCTGCGCCCCGAGCGTGCGATCCGCGACGTGCTGGGTCGCTTCGCCGGCATGGAGGACGTCCGCTTCCTGCCGTGGTCACCGGAGGTCTGCGACGAGGCGATGCTCGCGGGTCGCTCGCTCGTCGAGGTCGCACCCCAGTCCGCGCTCGTGGATGCCGTGGCCGACCTGGCGGCCCACCTGGAGCCCAGGATCGCCATCCCCGCTGGGCGTGGTCGGCGCAGGGGGAGAGGCACCAACGTGAGACGCCGCGCCGGGTGAAGGGTATGGCGCGGCGCGTGAGCGGCATGAGGGTGCACGGCGCGGCGCCCGGGGGGATGAGGGGCTCACGCCGCGGCAGCCTCCTCGGGCGACTCCTCCGCGTCGGTCACGGCGGTGGGCGAGGTCATCGGCCTCGTGGGCAGGTTCCTCGTGAACACCAGGCTGAGCAGGCTGATCGCACCGACCGCGAGCAGGGCCGTCTTCAGTCCGACCAGCTGAGCCGCGGCGTACTGCTCCAGCAGGGCCTGGGCCTCGGCCGCGGGCACCGCTGCGGCCGTGAGGGCCTGCTCCACGGCGCTGACCGACATGAACTCGACGCCGGACTCCAGCTGGACGCCCACGGCGTCCTTGACCGCGGCCGAGATGGCGGGGTCCGCCGCGACGCCCTTGGCCGCCGAGGTCGCGAGCGCGCCGACGACGATGGAGCCGATGAAGGCGGTGCCGAGCGAAGCCCCGAGGTTCTGCGCGGTGAACTGCAGACCGCCGACCTCCCCGCGGGCCTCCTCCCCGACCGTGCTCTGGATGACGTTGCCCAGCTGCGAGGCGAGCAGGCCGATGCCGAGCCCGAGGATGGCCATGCCGATGGCGAAGTTGGTGCCGTCGATGACCGGTTGGATCGTCGTCAGGAGGTAGAGCGCCGCGGCGAGCAGGATCAGCAGGCCGGCGCGGCAGAGCGTGCGCGCCCCGATCGTGCGCCCGAGGACGGGACCCACTCCGGCTCCGACGAGCATCGTCACCGACACGGGCAGCAGCCGCAGTCCCGTGGCGAAGGCGTCGAAGCCCTGCACCACCTGGAGGTAGAGCGGGATGACGAAGAAGATCCCCATGAGGACGAGCTGCTGGGCGAGCAGGACGGTGAGCCCGGAGCGGAGCGGCAGGATGTCGAGCAGGCTCATGTCGAGCAGTGGGTCCTCGTCGCGGGAGACGCGACGGGCCTGCCAGCGGGCGAACAGCCACAGCACGGCGAACCCGGCGGCGACGACGAAGAGGGTGAGCGAGAACCCGAACGGCGTGACCGGCGAGTCGCGCGGCTCCAGCAGGCCCCAGGTCGCCGACTGGAGGACGCCCCAGACGACGAGCGCCATGCCGAGGGCCGACAGTGCGGCCCCGACGCCGTCGAGCTGCGGTCGGCGGGCTGCGGGCCCCTCGCTGACCCAGCGGCGGACCACGAGGATCCCGATGACGACGACCGTCTCGCCGGCGAAGACGTAGCGCCACGAGAGGTTGCTCGTCACCCACCCGCCGAGGAGGGGGCCGACAGCGACGCCGGCGCCCGCGACGGCGCCGATCACGGCATACGCGGCAGCCCGGTCCTTGCCGCGGTAGTTGCCGGCGACCAGTGCCGCGAGGGCCGGGAGCACGAGGGCCGCGCCCAGCCCCTCGACGACCGACCAGCCGAGGACGAGCGCCGGGACGCTCCAGGAGATCGCCGTCAGGAACGAGCCCAGGCCGTAGACCGCGAGGCCGACGGACCACGCCCGACGGCGGCCCCAGAGGTCGCCGAGCTTGCCGCCGAGGATCATGAAGGCCGCCA
Organism: Ornithinibacter sp.; assembly: GCA_035703305.1. Classification (GTDB taxonomy): domain Bacteria; phylum Actinomycetota; class Actinomycetes; order Actinomycetales; family Dermatophilaceae; genus Fodinibacter. Next base: position 2,073 of record DASSYJ010000039.1, read on the forward strand.
TGACGAGCGCGTAGAGCGTGATGACCGCCTGGATCGTGCTGACCTCCGTGTCGAAGTCCTCGACGAGCTGGCTGATCGAGACGTTCATGACGGAGGTGTCGAGCACCATGATGAACTGGGCGGCGGCGAGCAGGTAGAGCGGCCGCCAGCGACCGGCATCCGTCGTCGTCGTCCCGGCGGTCGTGGTGGCTGCGGTCATCCGGTCATGGTGGCATCCGCTGCAGTCGCGTCCCGGCGACTCGCGTGAATCGGGGCCCGCCGCGGCGGAGCGGGCCCAGTGACCCCTGCCACGGCCACCGCGGGTGGGCGGGGCCGCCGACGCCCGGTCTGACACGATGGGCCCGTGGCAGACCGGCTCAGCGCACTCGACACCTCGTTCCTGCACCTCGAGGACGCGACCACCCCGATGCACGTCGGCTCGGTCATGGTGTTCGACGCACCCGTCGGGGGCTTCGACTACGAGAGCCTCGTGACGCTGATCAGCGAGCGGATCGCCCACGTGCCGCGCTACCGGCAGCGCATCAAGGTCGTCCCCGGCGGCCTGGCCAACCCCGTGTGGGTCGACGACCGGCACTTCGACATGAGCTACCACGTGCGGCGCAGTGCCCTCCCGCGCCCGGGCACCGACGAGCAGCTCGAGGAGCTCGTCGCGCGCATCCAGCCGCGGCCCCTCGACCGGACGCGCCCGCTCTGGGAGGTCTACCTCGTCGAGGGGCTCGCCGAGGACCGCTTCGCCATCATCACGAAGAGCCACAACAGCCTCGTCAACGGGATCACCGCCGTCGACATCGGCAACGTCCTCGTCGACGGGAACCCCACGGGCGGCGAGGGGGTCCTCACGACGTGGCGTCCCGCACCGGAGCCGAGCTCGGTCGAGCTGCTGGCCGGTGCGGTCGCCGAGGCCGTGCGCACGCCGAGCCAGGTGGTCGACACCGTGCAGAACGGCGTCGCCGACGTGGCCAAGACGCTCGGCAAGGTCGCGTCCGTCGCGGGTGAGGTGCTGTCGACGGTCGCCCGCGTGTCGGCCCGCCCGGCCCCGACCTCGCCGCTCAACGTCACGGTGGGGAGGGCCCGCCGCTACATCATGGTCGGCACCGACCTCGAGGACTACCGCACCGTGCGGACCCGGCTCGGCCAGGGGTCGTTCGCCGACGAGGTCACGATCAACGACGTCATCCTCGCGACGATCGCCGGGGCGTTCCGCTCCTGGCTGCTCACGCGTGGCGAGTCCGTCTACACGGGGACGACGGTCCGGGCCATGGTCCCGGTCTCGGTCCACGACGGCAGCGACCCTCCCACCGGGGCCCAGGTGACGGCGTGCTTCGTCGACCTGCCGGTCGGGGAGCCCGGACCATCCATGCGGTTGCACCAGATCGCCTTCTCGATGCGCCAGCAGATGGAGGGTGGCACCCGTCGCGCGGTCTCCGCCGACACGCTCACCGGGCTCGGGGGATTCGCGCCCCCCACGATGCACGCGCTCGGCGCCCGGCTCGGCGGCATGGTCTCCCGCCGGCTCTACAACGTCGTCATCACGAACGTCCCCGGACCCCAGACGCCGCTGTATGCCGCGGGCGCCCGCATGGTGTCGACCTACCCCGTGACGCCGCTGGGCCGCGGGCAGGCGCTCTCCATCGGCCTCACGTCCTACGACGGAGGGGTCTACTACGGCCTCTACGCCGACCGCGACGCCATGCCCGACGCCGACGTCCTCGGCCGAGGCGTCGTCGACTCGCTGCACGAGCTGCTCGAGGCCCCCCAGGCCCGGAAGCGTTGAGGGAGAACCGTATGCCGCTCATCAGGGTCTACCTCCCGCTCACCCGAGCGCACCTCGCGGCCCTCGCCCAGGGGCGCCCCGTGGGGCCGGTGCCGCTCCACGCCCACGCGGTCACGCCGGCCCTCGGCAAGCCCGGGCTCGTCACAGACGAGGAGACGCTCGAGCACGACGCCTGGGCCGCTGCCGCGGACGAGGCCGTCTCCTTCAGCCAGCGTGGGACCCGCCGTCGGGTCGTCGCGGCGGCGGATGTCGACGCCGCGACCGTCGTGCACCCGACGACCCCGGACGTCCCCTCCAGGGTCGAGCTCTCCGCGCCCGTGGACCTCAGGCGGATCGTCTCCTTCCACGTCGACGAGGAGCCCGGGGGGTCCGGCGTCGCGGACCTGCTCTGGTACGACGTCACGGAGCTCCGCGCCGTCAGGGTGCTCGTCGGCGACGCCTGAACGATCCCCACGGCGAGCGCCCCGGCATACCGCACCGCTCGTACCTCCTCCCTTCCCGAGTCCGGTCACGCGTCGGCCTTGCGGCCACGCGACGCCAACGGTGTCGCTCGCGTCACGCGGCTTGCGTCCCGTGAAGCCGGAGCGGAAGAGTGGAGGCATTCCCCCGTCGTGACCCGAGCGAGGAGCGCCATCCGATGGACGCTGTGACCCACGTCCCCACCCCGACCAACGAGACCGTCCTCGACTACGCCCCCGGCAGCCCGGAGCGGGCCTCCCTGGAGGTGGCCCTCGTCGAGCTGGCCGCGACGCGCCACGAGCTCCCGCACACCATCGGTGGCGCGCGGGTGGCCGGCAAGGGCCAACGGCTCGAGGTGCGCCAGCCCCACGCGCACCGCAGGGTCCTGGGCGTGATCCGCGGCGCGACCAGGGCGGACGCCACTGCAGCGGTCGAGGCGGCGGTGGCGGCGGCACCCGCCTGGCGTGACCTCGCCTTCGACGACCGCGCCGCGATCCTGCTCAAGGCGGCCGACCTCCTCGCCGGCCCGTGGCGAGCCCGGGTCAACGCCGCGACGATGCTGGGGCAGAGCAAGACGGCATACCAGGCGGAGATCGACAGCGCGTGCGAGCTCATCGACTTCTGGCGGTTCAACGTGCACTTCGCCCGCCAGATCCTCCAGGAGCAGCCGCCCGCCAACTCCCGCGGGCTGTGGAACCGCAGCGACTACCGGTCCCTCGAGGGTTTCGTCTACGCCATCACGCCGTTCAACTTCACGGCGATCGCCGGCAACCTCCCGACGGCGCCGGCGCTCATGGGCAACACCGTCGTGTGGAAGCCGTCGCACTCCCAGCAGCTTGCGGCCCAGCTGACGATGGAGGTCCTCGAGGAGGCCGGGATGCCGCCGGGCGTCATCAACCTCGTCGCGGGTCACGGTCGCGAGGTGTCCGAGGTGGCGCTGGGTCACCCGGAGTTCGCGGGGCTGCACTTCACCGGCTCGACGGCGGTCTTCCAGGGGCTGTGGCGCGAGATCGGGCAGAACCTCACGACCTACCGGCACTACCCGCGGATCGTCGGCGAGACCGGTGGCAAGGACTTCATCCTCGCGCACCCGAGCGCGGACCCCGACGTGCTGCGCACCGCGATGATCCGGGGCGCCTTCGAGTTCCAGGGCCAGAAGTGCTCGGCGGCCTCCCGGGCCTACGTGCCGCGGTCGGTGTGGCGGCGGATCAAGGCCGACCTCGCCGAGCTCACCAACGGCCTGCCCATGGGCGACGTCACCGACCTGTCGAACTTCATGGGCGCGGTGATCGACGACCGCGCGTTCGCGAAGCACAAGGCCGCCATCGACCGGGCGCACGCCACGAGCCACCTCGACGTCGTCGCGGGTGGGACGTACGACGACTCGGAGGGCTGGTTCGTGCGGCCGACCGTCGTGACGAGCAGCGACCCGGCCGACGAGATGTTCTCGACCGAGTACTTCGGCCCGATCCTCGCCGTCCACGTCTTCCCCGACGGGCAGTACTCCAAGGTGCTCGACCAGATGGAGTCCTTCGCGCCCTACGCGCTGACGGGTGCCGTCATCGCCCAGGACCGGGCGGCGATCGCCGACGCGACCCACCGGCTGCGCTTCGCCGCGGGCAACTTCTACGTCAACGACAAGCCCACCGGCGCGGTCGTCGGTCAGCAGCCGTTCGGTGGTGGGCGCGCCTCCGGCACGAACGACAAGGCCGGCTCAGCAGCGAACCTCATGCGCTGGACCTCGGTGCGCTCGATCAAGGAGAACTTCGTCCCCCCGACGAGCCACACCTACCCCCACATGCTCTGACCCGGGCCCACCCCCGACCTCGTGCGACTGACCCGCGGTTCGGGTCGCGGTCAGCCCGCAGAACCGTAGGCAAGTCGCACGAAGTCGCAAGACAGGGGCGGGGTTCTCGGCGGGGCGCCGGGCCCCCGGGAGGTCGGACTCTGGGTCAGTGGGTGAGCCACTCGCGGAGGAGGTCGGTCTCGATGCCGATGGCCGCGTTGATCGGCTCGGCTGCGGCCCGCTCGATCTTGCCCCCGATGAAGGGGACGTGCGCCTTGAGCTCGGCGTCGAGCAGCTTGACCGTGCCCGCGCCCGACGGCACGAGGCGGAGGGTGCCCTTGAGGGTCAGGGGGGCGCCCCTGACGTGCATGTCGACGACCGACTCGCGCGACCCGTCGGCGGCCGGACCCGACCACTCCTGGACCTCGATGATCGTCAGGTGCTCGCCGACGAACGACCTCGCGACGTCAGGGAGCCCGTGGGACTTCAGGTGACGCTCGGTGCGCACCCGCTCACCCGCGGTGCCGGCAGCGACGTCGACGCTGAAGTGGTTCGCGTCGTCGGTCGTCGCCAGGCACTTGGCCTCCTGGAAGGCCGGGTCCGTGAACAGGGCGTGGACCTCGTCGACGGTCCCGGCCAGCTCCTCGCGCGTCGTGACTCGCACCCTGCGTCCTCTCGCTCGTCGGTCCGGCGATCCTCTCACCCTTCGCGCAGCCCGTGCGAGACGTCCGCGAGGGTTGCGGTCGACTCGCGGAGCGTCGCCAGCACCCAGTCGCGCCGCCTCGTGTGCTGTGCGCGGAGGAGGTCCAGCTCCGACTGAAGGGCCACCCTGGACTCCTCGCGTGCGCGGTCCCGCTGCACGTCGGCCGCACCGGTGACCCCCCAGGCGAGCTCCACCCGGCCGTCGCGCACCGCCAGACCGCCCGCCTCGGCGCGCTCCTCGACCGCCCGGCCGCGCGCCACGAGGCCGGCGAGGTCGGTGGCGTGGTCCTGCAGCACCCGAGCGACCCGGTCGAGCTCGACGGCCGTGCGATCGGCGGCATCCGCCAGCCCCTCTCCGCGACGCCGGGCCCGCACCGACATGCGGCCCGCCCAGCCGTCACCGAGATCGGCGTATGCCGCACGCACGCCGGTCGCCCTGTCCCCGAGCCTCTCAGCCGCCGCCCGTGCCGTGAGGGCGCAGGCCGACAGGGAGGCCGGGTCACCAGGGACGACCGTCACGGCCCCACGCCGGTCTCTCGCGACTCGGCGACCGGGTCGCCCGCCGGTGGCACGGCATACCGGGCCAGTGGTGGTGCGAGCTCGTCGGCAGCCTCCCCGAGCGCGCGAAGACTGTCGGCGACCTGGTCGAGCCAGTCGTCGAGCACCCGCTGGGGCCGGGGCTCACCCGTGACGACGAGGCACGCGAGGACGTCGTCCTCGGCGGAGGTCACGACGTCGCGCAGGGCGTCGAGCCGCGCGACGACCGCGCGGGCACGCTCCGGGTCCGGACCGAGGGGCACCGGTTCACTCTAGGGCGGCCGTGCGACACCATCGCCGGGTTGCCCACAGGTCCGCGCCCGCCCCGGCGGCGTAGGGTCGCCGGGTGGCCACCGACGAGCGCAGCGGGCTGCGGACGACCCCTGCCCCGGGCGCGTCCGGCCCGCACCTCACGGACGCGGACCTCGGGACGGATGCCGTGGCCCTGACCGCGGAGCTCGTCCGGATCGACTCGGTGAACCCGGGCCTGGTTCCCGGCGCCGCCGGGGAGGCCACCACCGTCACGCGCCTGCGGGAAAGGTTGCAGCACAGCGGGTTCGAGACCCACGTCATCACCCAACCCGGCACGTCAGACCGGCCGAGCCTCGTCGCCATCGGCCCGGGAGACCCCACGGGCACGAACGCCGCCCGACCCACGATCGTGCTCACCGGGCACCTCGACACCGTCGGCGTCGAGGGGATGGACGCACCCTTCGCCGCCTCGGTGGACGGCGACCGGCTCACGGGTCGTGGGGCGTCCGACATGAAGGCCGGGGTCGCCGCGATGGTCGTCGCCGCCGAGGAGCTCGTGCGCCGTGGCAGCCCGGCGCGGGTGGTGCTCGCCCTCGTCGCCGACGAGGAGGACGCCAGCCTGGGCACCGAGGCCGTGCTCGACGCACTGCCGGAGCTGGGCATCCTCCCTGACGCCGCGGTGGTCGGAGAGCCCACGTGGCTCGCGCTGGCCGAGACACTGCGCGGGTACGCCCTCGTCGAGGTCACCCTCACCGGCCGGCCGGCGCACTCGTCGCAGCCCGAGCTCGGTGTGAATGCCGTGACGCACCTGGGTCGGCTGCTCGTCGCCGTCGAGGAGCGGGGCCGGCTCCTCGCCGACAGCGGTGGGTCGCTGATGGCCACGGTCGCCAGCGGGGGGCAGTCGCCGTTCGTGCTCGCCCGCACTGCCCGGGCGGTCATCGAGCGGCGCACGGTGCCGGGGGAGAGGTCCGCCGGCACCCTCGACGAGGTGGAGGCGCTGCTCGACGACCTCCGGGCGGCGGACCCCACCGTCGACGCCGCTGCCCGGCTCGTCATCGCCCGCGAGGCGTGGCGGCTCGACACCGCCGGGCCCGCGGCCGCCCTGGCCGGCCAGCTCGAGGCCGCCCTCGCCGAAGACCCTCTTGCCGAGGACCCTCTCGCCCAGGACGCCCCGGTCGCGCGGTTCCACGCCCCCTACTGGATGGAGGCCCCGCTGTGGCAGGCGGCCGGCATCCCGGCGGTCGTGTGCGGTCCCGCGGGCGGTGGGCTGCACGCCGCGGACGAGTGGGTGAGCGTTCGGCAGGTCCGGCGGTATGCCGTCGCCCTCGTCACCGCGGTCACGACCTGGGCCGACCATGCCGACTGACCCGCGCCGGCTGCGTGGCGAGGCGCCGCTGCTCGACGCCTGGCTGCGCTTCCACGAGGACGCCCCGACGCCCTTCACGATCCCGGGGCACAAGCAGCGCCGAGACCTCGTGGGCGACGTCGTCGCCGGCGACGTGCCCCTGTACGCCGGACTCGACACGATGAAGCTCGGCCGGGGGGTGCTCGCGGAGGCCGAGGCTCGCGCTGCCGGTCTCTGGGGAGCGGACTTCTGCCGGTTCTCCGTCGGCGGCTCGACGCACGGGAACCAGGCGCTCGCCCTCGCCGTGGGCCGCCCCGGGGACCGGGTCGTCGTCGCGCGCACGCTCCACCGCTCGATGCTCCTCGGCCTGGTGCTCGCCGGACTCGACCCCGTGTGGGTGCGGCCCGACGTGGACCCGACCCACGGGCTGCCCCTCGGTGTCTCGGCGAAGGCCCTCGAGTCGGCCCTGGCCACGGCGCCCGACGCCCGAGCCGTGTTCGTCGGCGACCCCTCCTACGTCGGGACGGTCGGCGATGTCGCCGCACTCGCCACGGTGACCCAGCGGCACGGCATCCCTCTCGTCGTCGACGCGGCGTGGGGAGCCCACCTCGGGTTCCACCCCGCGCTGCCGCCCCACGCCCTCGCCGCCGGAGCCGATGCCCTCGTGACGAGCGCGCACAAGGCCCTCCCCGCGTGGTCCCAGGGCGCGCTCGTGCTGGCCCGCACCCGGCGGATCGGCCGCGCCCGACTCGACGCCGCCGTCGAGGCGACGGCCACGACCAGCCCGTCCGGGGCCATCCTGGCGAGCATCGACGCCGCGCGGGCCCTCCTCGAGCGCGACGGGGAGGCGCTCCTCGGGCCGGTCATCGACGCGGTCGCCACCGTGCGTGAGCGGCTCGCCCGGGTGCCGGGCCTCGTCGTCCTCGACGGCCCGTCCGTCGACCCCACCCGGCTCGTGCTGGTGCTCCCCGGCACCGGCGCCGACGGCAACGCCGTCGAGGCGGACCTCCTGGCCGCAGGGCTGCCGGTCGAGATGGCCGACCGCGACACCGTCGTCGCGATGGTCACCCTCGCCGACACCCCGGAGCGGATCGAAGGGCTCGCCATCGCGCTCGCGGAGTCGGTCGACCGCAACCGGGGTCCCGCGCGAGCCGTCGTGACGTCGGGCGTCTGGGCGGTGGACCCGGTGACGGTCATGGGCCCGCGCGAGGCCTACTTCGCGCCGCGCGAGAGCGTGCCGGTCGAGCGGGCCGTGGGTCGGGTCAGCGCCGAGCTCGTGGCGCCCTATCCGCCCGGCATCCCCGTGCTCGCCCCTGGTGAGGAGGTCACCCTCGACGCCGTCGACGCACTCCGGGCCGCGCGGGATGCCGGGAGCCGGATCGCCTACGCCGCCGATCCCACCGTCCGCACCCTCGACGTCGTGGCCGAGTAGGTGCCCGTATGCCGGGCCGGCCGGGTGAGTGCGCCCCCCGCGTCTCGAGCATCATCGCCGGGCGCATCGGCTCCGGCTGACCCTGGGTCGGCCATCTGGGCCGGGTCGGGACGCTCCCGGGCCGGCACACACGGTCGGGTGGGAGGTATGCCGCGGGCTACCGCTCAGTAGGTGACGCTCGGGCAGCGAGTACCGCGGGGTAACCGAGGCTCAACCGTCCCGCCCACCCTGGCCCTCGAGTGCCCTGCCCGCTGGCGCGCGTCGCATACGGACTCGCGGCGATCCGCACCCCAGGTGCCGCCCCCGGTCCCGCGCCCGACCGGCCCGCGAAGTTGTCCCGTGGGCGAGACATCTCGGCCCGTCCACGCGTCGGCACCGACCCGCGAGGTGGCTAGGCTCGGACGAGGACACGAGGGAGTGTCCCACCGCACCCGGTGAGTCGCGACGAAGGAATGCCACCGCATCATGTCGAACCCCCAGGCCAGCACCCGCGAGGACGTCCTCGCGCCGATCGCAGCGGCGTTCGAGGAGGCGGTGCCGGATGGTGGGGGACTCGACTTCATCCGGCGCTACTTCCGGCACGTGCCGCTCGAGGAGCTGACCTCTCGCCCCCCGGACGTCTATGCCGGTGCGGCCCGCAGCCACCTCGAGCTCGCCCGCCACCGCCTGCCGGGGGTCGCCAACGTGCGGGTCTACAACCCCAGCACCGAGCTCGACGGCTGGTCCAACGCGCGCACGGTCATCCAGGTCGTCACCGACGACATGCCGTTCCTCGTCGACTCGGTCACGGGCGCCCTCGTCACCGCTGGCATCGACATCCACCTCATCGTTCACCCGCAGCTCCTCGTCAGCCGTGACGCCGTCGGGACCCTCGAGAAGGTCCTCGACCGCAGCGTCACGGGGAGGTCCACGAAGGGCGCCGTCGGCGAGCTCGCCGAGTCATGGATGCTCCTGTCGATCGACCGCGAGAGCGACGAGGCCCGTCGGGCCCTGCTCGAGAAGAGCGTCCGCGACGTCCTCGAGGACGTCCGCCAGGCCGTCGAGGACTGGCCCAAGATGCGCAGCAAGTGCCTGGTGCTCGCCGCGGAGCTCGAGGGCACCCCGCCGGTCGGCGTTGACCCCGACGAGGTCGCCCTCGCGACCCGCTTCCTGCGCTGGATGGCCGACGACCACTTCACGTTCCTCGGGTACCGCGACTACACGCTCAGTGAGAGCGGTGACGGCGAGATCATCTCGCCCGTCACCGGCTCCGGCCTCGGCATGCTCCGGCCGGACCCCCCGCTCGGCAAGCTGCCCGACCTCCTCACCCCACAGGCCCGCCAGAAGGCGCACGAGGCGAAGATCCTCGTCCTCACCAAGGCCAACTCCCAGTCCACCGTCCACCGCGTGGCCCACCTCGACTACGTCGGCGTCAAGGCATACGACGACGAGGGCACCGTCGTCGGCGAGCGGCGCTTCCTCGGGCTCTACGCGTCCACGGCATACACCGAGTCCGTGCTCCGTGTGCCCCTCGTCGCCGAGAAGGTGCACGCCGTCCTCGAGCGCTCCGGCGTGGCGCCGGACAGCCACACCGGCAAGGACCTCCTCGGGGTCCTCGAGAGCTACCCGCGCGACGAGCTGTTCCAGGCCAGCGTCGAGCAGCTCTTCGAGACCGCGATGTCGGTCACGCAGCTCCAGGAGCGGCGCCGCACCAAGCTGTTCATCCGCGAGGACGACTTCGGCCGCTTCGTCTCGTGCCTCGTCTACATCCCGCGCGACCGCTACAACACGGCGGTCCGCCTGCGGATGGCCGACATCCTCAAGGACACCTTCGGCGGCGAGTCCGTCGAGTTCTCGGCCCGGGTCAGCGAGTCGGCGCTCTCGCGCATCCAGTTCGTCGTGCGCGTGCCCAAGGGCAAGCGCGTGCGAACGCTCGACCGCGCCGAGCAGGAGGCCCTCGAGCAGCGCCTCGTCGAGGTGAGCCGCACGTGGTCCGACCGGCTCGGCGACGCCCTCCGGGCCGAGCGCGGCGAGGAGGTCGGGGACCGCCTCATGGACCGCTTCGGGCGCGCCTTCCCGACGGCGTACGAGGAGACGTTCACCGTCAACCAGGGGGTCGCGGACCTCGCCCACCTCGACCGCCTCGGCGACGGCACCGGCACGAGCGTCGCGCTCTACCGACCGGCCGACGGGCCGGGGAACATCCGGCGCTTCAAGCTCTTCCGCGTCGACCCGCTGTCGCTCACCGACATCCTCCCGATCTTCACGCACATGGGTGTCGAGGTCGTCGACGAGCAGCCCTTCGAGGTCGAGCGCGCCGACGGCACGACCCTGCACGTCTACGACTTCGGCCTCCGAGTGTCGGACGCCGCCATCTGGGAGGCCTGCTCGCACGACCGTCTGCGCGAGCTCTTCGAGGGTGCGGTCTCCGCGGTGTGGGACGGCCGCGCCGAGTCCGACGGCTTCAACAAGCTCGTCCTCGCGGCACTGCTCACGTGGCGGCAGGTCGTGATGCTCCGCGCCGTGGCCAAGTACCTGCGCCAGACCCGCGCCACCTACTCGCAGGACTACCTCGAGGATGCCCTCGTCTCGCACCCCGGCATCGCCGCAGACCTGGTCACCCTGTGGCAGGTCCGCTTCGACCCCGATGCGTATGCCGGTGACCCGGCTGACGCTGCCGCCGACGGTGAGCGGGCGGCGGCCGAGGCCGTCGTGGCCCAGCGCATCGTCGACGCGCTCGACGAGGTGTCCTCCCTCGACCACGACCGGATCATCCGTGCCTTCCTCGGCGTGATCCGGGCGGGCCTGCGCACGAACTTCTACCAGCTCGGCCCCGATGGTGCGGAGCCCAAGTCCTACGTCTCCCTCAAGCTCAACCCCAAGGTGGTGCCCGACCTCCCGGCACCCCGGCCGCAGTTCGAGATCTGGGTCTACAGCCCGCGGGTCGAGGGCGTGCACCTCCGCTTCGGCCCGGTGGCCCGCGGCGGCCTGCGCTGGTCCGACCGGCGCGAGGACTACCGCACCGAGATCCTCGGCCTCGTCAAGGCCCAGATGGTCAAGAATGCCGTCATCGTCCCGACGGGGTCCAAGGGCGGCTTCTACCCGAAGCAGCTGCCCGACCCCACGGTCGACCGCGAGGCGTGGCTGGAGGAGGGCAAGACGGCATACCGGATGTTCATCTCCGGGCTGCTCGACATCACCGACAACCGGGTGTCCGGCTCGGCCGTGCCGCCCGAGCGGGTCGTGCGGCACGACGGCAACGACGTCTACCTCGTCGTCGCGGCCGACAAGGGCACGGCGACGTTCTCCGACATCGCGAACGGCGTGGCCCAGTCCTACGGCTTCTGGCTCGACGACGCGTTCGCCTCGGGTGGCTCGGCCGGCTACGACCACAAGGCGATGGGCATCACCGCCCGGGGAGCGTGGGAGTCGGTCAAGCGGCACTTCCGCGAGATGAACATCGACACCCAGACCCAGGACTTCACGGTCGTCGGCATCGGCGACATGAGCGGTGACGTCTTCGGCAACGGGATGCTGCTCTCGGAGCACATCCGGCTCGTCGCGGCTTTCGACCACCGGCACGTCTTCATCGACCCGCACCCCGACGCGGCGATGTCCTTCGGCGAGCGCAAGCGGCTCTTCGCCCTGCCCCGCTCCTCGTGGGACGACTACGACCGGTCCCTGATCTCCGAGGGCGGCGGGGTATTCCCGCGCAGCCTCAAGTCGATCGACGTGACGCCCCAGATGGCCGAGGCGCTGTCGCTGCCCAAGGGCACGAGCAGGATGACGCCCGCGGAGCTGATCCACGCGTGCCTCCTGGCGCCCGTCGACCTCCTGTGGAACGGCGGCATCGGCACCTATGTCAAGGCCTCGACCGAGGACCACCTCTCGGTCGGCGACCGCGCCAACGACGCGATCCGCGTCGACGGCAAGGATCTTCGCGCCCAGGTCGTCGGTGAGGGTGGCAACCTCGGGCTCTCCCAGCTCGGGCGCATCGAGGCGGCGATGTGCGGGGTGCGGGTCAACACCGACGCCATCGACAACTCGGCGGGGGTCGACACCTCCGACCACGAGGTCAACATCAAGATCCTCCTGGGCGAGGTCGTCCGCTCCGGCGGGCTCACCACCGAGGAGCGCAACGAGGTGCTCGCCTCGATGACCGACGACGTCGCCGAGCACGTGCTGCGCGACAACTACGAGCAGAACGTCCTCCTCGGCAACGCGCGCGCCCAGGAGCACTCGATGGCCAGCGTCCACGAGCGGCTCATCCACTGGCTCGAGGAGCGCGGCGACCTCGACCGTGCCCTGGAGTTCCTCCCCACGGATGCCGAGCTCGAGAAGCGGGCCCACGACGGGCTCGGGCTGAAGTCACCGGAGTTCGCGGTCCTCGTCGCCTACGCCAAGCTCGCCCTCAAGCAGGACATCCTCGCGAGCTCGATCCCCGACGACCCGTACTTCGAGCGGACGCTCGCCGAGTACTTCCCGCCGCAGATCCGGGAGCGGTATGCCGGTGACCTCGCCGGGCACCCGCTGCGCCGCGAGATCGTCACGAACTCGGTCGTCAACTCGATGGTCAACAGGGGCGGGATCACGTTCGCCTACCGGGCGCAGGAGGAGGCCGGCGCGACGTCGGAGCAGGTGACCCGGGCGTTCGTGGTCTGTCGCGAGGTGTTCGGGCTGGCCGACTTCGTGCAGGAGGTCGAGGCGCTCGACAACGTCGTGCCCACGGCCGCCCAGACCGCGCTCTACCTCGAGTTCCGGCGGCTGCTCGACCGGTCCGTGCGGTGGTTCCTCACCTCGCGGCCGTCGACGCTGGACATCGGCGCCGAGATCGAGCGGTTCTCGGGGATCGTGCGCGAGCTCGGGCCACAGGTGCCCCAGCTGCTGCGCGGCGACGAGCGGCGGCGGATGGAGCGCAAGACCGCGGAGTTCATGAAGGCGGGGGTTCCCGACGAGCTGGCCCTGCACACCGCCTCGCTCCTCGACTGGTACTCGCTCCTCGACATCATCGACATCGCCGCCGACACCGGCCGCGCCCCGACCGATGTCGCGCCGCTGTACTACATGGTCTCGGAGCGCTTCGGCATCGACTCGATGCTGACCAAGGTGACTCGCCTCCCGCGCGACGACCGCTGGGACGCCCTGGCCCGTGGCGCGCTGCGGGACGACCTCTACGCAGTGCTTGAGTCGCTGACCCGCTCGGTCATCGAGGTCGGCGGGTCTGCCGGGCCCGATCCCGCGGCCCAGTGGGAGGCGTGGGAGGCCGCCAACAAGGCGTCCATCCAGCGCTCGAAGACGGCGTTGTCGGCGATCCGCCGGCTCGACAGCCCCAACATCGCCGCGCTCTCGGTGGCCCTGCGGACCCTCCGCTCGGTGATCCGCGTGGGCGCCTCCACCTGACCCGACCGACTCTGACCTGACCCCCACCCGATCCCACCCCCACCCCACCCGTCACAACTTTCCCGCCCGATCAGGGAACCTTCACCTCCGCACCAGATCATGTGCCTTGCGGAGCTAAGGGTTCCGGGGTCTGGGCGACCGGCATACCTCGTGGGTGGGTGACCTAGGCTTCGCCGCGTGACCACGCTGGCCGAGATGCTGCGGCAGACGACCTCCTTGGAGGACCACGAGTCGGAGTGGCTGCACCTGCTCGCGGGGGACTGGCAGCTCATCGCCGACCTGTCGTTCGCCGACCTCGTGCTCTGGGTGCGCGGCGACCTGGGGGGCTGGCGCGCCGTGGCCCACGTTCGGCCGAACACCGGACCGATGGTCTTCTACGACGACATCGTCGGCAGCTCGTCGAGCCGGGCCCGCGCCGCGATACTCGACGAGGCCGCCCGCACCCAGCGGGTCGTGGCGAAGCCGTCGCCGACGGTCCGCGAGGACATGTCGGTGCGTGAGGATGCCGTGCCGGTCTACCGAAGCGGGCGGGTCATCGCCGTCGTGACCCGGCACACGAACCTCACCGGCGGGCGCACCCCGAGCCGCCTCGAGCTCACCTACCGCGACCTCGCCGACGCACTCCTCCGGATGGTCGCGGCGGGCGACTTCCCCTCCGTCTCGGCGCCCACCGGGATGCGGCGGGGAGCCCCGCGGGTCGGGGACGGCGTCATCCACCTCGACGTCGACGGCGTGGTCCGTTACGCGAGCCCGAATGCCGTGTCGGCCGTGCACCGGATGGGTCACGTCGGCGACGTCATCGGCGAGGTCCTGGCGCAGGTCGTCGCGGACGTCGCCTCGCGCAGCGGCGTGACCGTCGACGAGTCGCTCGCGGTCGTCGTCACCGGTCGCGCGGCCTGGCGCTCGGAGGTGGAGACCGAGAGCGCGACGATCACCATGCGGGCCATCCCGCTGATCGTCGACGGCGAGCGCACCGGGGCGATGGTGCTCATGCGTGACGTGTCCGAGCTGCGGCGGCGGGAGCACGAGCTGCTCACCAAGGACGCGACGATCCGGGAGATCCACCACCGGGTGAAGAACAACCTCCAGACCGTGGCGGCCCTGCTGCGGCTCCAGGCCCGGCGGGTTCCCGACGAGGCGGCGCGGGGCGCCCTCGAGGAGGCGGTGCGCCGGGTGGGGACGATCGCGCTGGTGCACGAGACCCTGAGCCAGGGCTTCGACGAGAGCGTGAACTTCGACGAGATCGCCGTGCGTGGGCTGCGGGCCGTCGTCGAGGTCGCGACGCGGGAGCACCGGGTCGAGTCGACGTTCTCCGGCAGCTTCGGGAGGATGCGGGCCGAGGACGCGACCGCCCTCGCAATGATCATCTCGGAGCTGGTCCAGAATGCCGTCGAGCACGGCCTGGCGGACCGCGACGGCCGGGTGGACGTCGCGGTCGAGCGGGAGACCCTCGAGGACGGCGAGGAGCAGCTCACGGTCGTCATCACAGACGACGGGGTAGGCCTTCCTGCGGGGTTCCGTCCTGTGCTTGCCGGCCTCGGGACCCGGATCGTGACGTCACTGGCGGCGGACATGCGCGGGCGGATCCGGTGGGAGAGTGCCTCGCCGCACGGGACGCGGGTCGAGTTCGTCGCGAAGCTGCGGCAGCTGAGTCGCTAGCGCGGAGGGCTCCGAGGTGTGCGGTGGCGGGTGTTGCCGAGCGATGCGGAGGCACGCCTCGCGGCGTGATGGGGAGCGAGCGCTCCGCGTCAGCCGGCGCGGCGGGCGCGGGCGTTGCGGCGCTTGAGGGCTCGACGCTCGTCCTCGGACATCCCGCCCCACACACCGGCGTCCTGACCCGACTCGATCGCCCACTTCAGGCACGTGTCCACCACCTCACACCGACGGCAGACAGCCTTGGCCTCCTCGATCTGAGCGATCGCCGGGCCGGTGTTCCCAATGGGGAAGAACAGCTCGGGATCCTCATCGAGGCAGGCAGCGCGGTCGCGCCAGTCCATGAAGGGTGCTCCTTGTCGCGGGGGTCGTGCGGTCGTGTCGAGCGGCTGCGGGGGGGTGGTTGCAGACGCTGGCGGATGCGTCACTGCAGCCGAGACGGACGTCTCAAGCACAGACGTCCGTGATGCCACACTACCGGGGTCGACCCAATCGGGGAAGGAAAGGGCCGCACTGATCCCGCCAGCGGACTCGCCGACGGCTGCACCCTCGGACAACGGACACGTGCCCCCGCGGTGTTCCCGTCGGGGCGGGTCCGGGTCGGATGCCGGGACCGTGGCTCTCAGAGGCCTCGCAGCCGGAGCACGACTCCCGCGTGGTCCGAGGGCCACAACCCGGTCGTCGGGTCACGGTCGCTGAGCTCGTTCCCGGTGACGTCCCCGCGGTCGACGTCGAGGATCCGACCGTCGAGGGTGTGGCCGAACACCATGTCGATGCGGTGGTCGAAGCCAGCCGGCGTCGGGTCGTTGACGAGCTCCGAGAGCCCCGACGTCCAGCCCTCTTCCGCCGACGCCCACTCGAGCCACTGGTCGGTGTAGCCACCGGGACCGGTGATGAACTCATAGGGCGCCTTGTGGGGCACGTGGTCGATGGGCTTGACCGTGTCGAGGAGCGGGTCGGAGTTGCAGTCGCACACGATGACGGTGGTCCGGTCGCTGGCCGTCGCCTGCCCGACCATCTGCACGGCCTGGGCGAGGGCGAGGTCGGAGCTGAACGCCTCGAGGTGCGTGTTGACGAGGCGGAAGGTGGCGTTCCCGGCGCGGACGTCGACCCACTGGTAACCGCGGGAGAAGTTCATCTCGACGCCTGCGATCGTCACCGGCAGGTTGCGGTCGAAGATCTGGTCGTGGTCGCCCGTGACCCGCACCGAGCTGCCGACGCGGGTCAGGATGACGTCGTGCATGGTGAGCCGGACGTCCCGGGGGTTGCCGCCGGTGCGCGTGAAGCTGGGGGACTCGACGTCCGCCCGTTCGCCGACGATGGCCGCCGCGTAGGGCGTCCCGGCCGCGGCGAGGTCGTCGAGCAGGATCTCGAGGAAGTCGTAGTCGACAGTCTCGGCGTTGGGCAGCCCCACCTTGTCGAGCTCGAGCGGGCCGGAGCGCCAGAGCGCGACCTCCTGGAGGCCGACGAGGTCGGGCCGAGCGCCGGCGATCTCGCGGGCGAGGAGCTTCGAGCGGGTCGGGAAGGCTGTGGCGTCGACGATCGCCCGGGTCGCGTCGGTCGCCACGGCGAGCACCTGGACGATCTGCGGACCTGTGGCGCCGGCGTCCTGGGCGGCGAGGGCTGCCTCCACCGGGCGGTTGATGTCCGCGCCGAGGTAGAGGTTGCGCGTCATCACCGTCACCGGCTTGGCCGGTGGGGTGGGAGCTGCCTGTGCGATGCCTGACATCGGCAGGGCGACCAGCGTGGACACGGAGGCCGCCAGCGCGGCTCGAGCAGGCAGTCGGGGCACGGGTCCTCCTCGTCGAGATCGTGTCCCGATCCTGCCGTTCGACGCCTCGACCTGCAATCTCTCGCGCGAGAACCCTGCCGGCCGTCGCGGGATCTCCGGGGCGTCGGGTCGGCGGACGTGGCCCACGTAGGCTGCGGCCGTGCCTGAGACCTCCTCACGCGGCCCCCGCCGCCTCGCCGCACTCCTCACCGGGGTGCAGGCACTGGTGCTCGCGGGGTTCGCGGCGTTCTACGTCTACGAGCTCGCTACCGGCGAGGGAAGCGACACCGCGCGGGTGCTCATGTCGGCCCTGCTCATCCTCGTCGGAGCAGCATGCCTGGGCGCCCTCGCCCGAGGCTGGTTGCGGGAGACGACGTGGCCCCGCACCCCGACCATCGTCTGGGACCTCCTGCTGATCCCGGTCGGCATCGGGCTCATCCAGGGTCAGCGTGCCCTCGTCGGCGGGATGGTCATCGCCGTCGCGCTGGTGACGGGCCTCGCAGCCCTCGCCGTAACGGCTGACGACCGACCCCTCCCCGGCGCGGATACGCCCGACTGACCCCTCCTCGCGGAGGAACACCTGGACCTCCGTCGCCCTCCCGTGGTGGACGAACACGCCACGTCCGGGAATCGCCGGTATGCCGTCGAGCCGCCTGACGCCGAAGGCGTCGCCGTCCGTCGGGCGGGGCGACAGGAGGAGGGCGGTCCGGTGCCGCGCGATCTCGACGTCGAGGCCCCGGAACCGCGTGACGAGTGCGTCGGATGACGTCGTGACCCCGAGCAGGCCGCCGTCCCTGTCGACGAGCTCAGCGATCTCCCGGAGTGGCTGGAGCACGCTCGTCCCCTCCAACAGGTGGGCATCGTCGACGAGGACGACGAGGTCGGGGTGGCGACGTCGCAGCATCACCAGCGCACCGGCATCCGACGACCCGAGGACGGCCCAGGGAAACGCCTCCGGGTCGCTCCCGTCGTTGACGGGGCGCACCACGACGACAGCCCTGCCAGCGGCGGCTGCTGACTCGGCCAGCACGCGCAGCGCGTTGGTGCGGCCGGATCCCTCCGCGCCGGCGATGAGGAGGCGTCGACCCACCGCGCTTGCATCCCAGGACCACGTGGTCGGAGTCCGGCGTGACACGCCAAGGGGCAGGGCTTCGCCGCTCCGCGGCGCCTGCACCTCCCGGGCCCCCGAATGAAGGTCGTCATCCACTCCCTGTCGGCACGCGACGGCATCCGGGAGGTGGTGTCGCACGACGGACGGAAGGGCTCGAACCACGAAGGCGGATCGATCCGCGGCAGCCGGCCCCGAGGTCACCGCGACGGCAGCGGTCGTCTCCGGTGTCGCCAGCGCGAACTGGACAGTCCGCCGGTCCCGCAGGCGCACCCCTCGTCCCGGAGGGGGCGTCGTGGCGAGGTCCGCAGGCCTGAGACCAGTGAGGGCAGCCTCGAGCGGGTCGACCGCACCGAGCAGGTAGGTCTCGCATCCCAAGCCGCTCCAACGGGACTGGAGCAGGCTTCGTCCCCCTGACACGACTGCCACCACCCCCACTCCCTGGCCGTCGCGGAGGACCCTCAGCAGGTCGTCACCGGGCACCGCTGCCGGCCGCGCGGAGTCTGAGGCCGCCTCGATGAGCTGATCCCACCCGTCGACCACCAGGAGGATCGTGGGATCGCTCCTACTGTCGGGCGGCTCCACCGAACGTGGTCCGGTGTGATGCGCTCGTCTCTGCCGGACCTCGTCCTGCAGGTGCGACGTGAGCTCGGTGACGGTCCGGGCGTCCTCGGCATCCACTCGGGTCCCGACGTGTGGCAGCCGTGCGAGGTCCGCGAGCGAGCCGGACGTGTCGACCACGTGGACGTGGAGTCGATCCGCAGGGTGTGCGGC
>DASSYJ010000029.1:0-64086 GCA_035703305.1 Ornithinibacter sp.
CCACCCGGGGGCGGCTCGTGCTTGCCGGGATCACGCTCGGCTCGGGAGTGGCGTTCCTCGACGGCTCGGTCGTCAACGTCGCGCTCCGGCGCCTCGGGCAGGACCTCGACGCGTCGCTCGCGCAGCTCCAGTGGGTGGTCAACGGCTACCTCCTGGCCCTCGCCTCGCTCGTCCTCGTCGGTGGCGCGCTCGGCGACCGGCTCGGGCGGCGCCGCGTCTACCTCGTCGGCGTCGCCTGGTTCGCCATCGCGTCCGGGCTGTGTGCCGGGGCCCAGACCCCCGGCCAGCTCATCGCCCTCCGGGTCCTCCAGGGCGTCGGGGCGGCGCTCCTCACGCCGGGTGCGCTCGCGCTGATCCAGGCGTCCTTCCGGCCGGAGGACCGCGCACCCGCGATCGGGGTCTGGGCGGGGGTGTCGGGCATCGCGACGGCCGTCGGACCCCTGCTCGGCGGGTGGATCGTCGACTCGACGAGCTGGCGCTGGATCTTCGCGGTCAACGTGCCCCTCTGCCTCGTCGTCGGGGCCCTGGTCCGCTACGCCGCACCGGAGAGCCGGGACCCGACGGCATCCGGACGCTTCGACGTCGCCGGTACCGCGCTGACCGTCGTCTCCCTGGGTGCGGCCACCTTCGCGCTCACGGCCTCGACCGAGGCGTCCGTCGGCCTGGTCGTCGCCGCGTATGCCGTGGCGGCAGCCGCCGCGGTGGGCTTCGTCGTCGTCGAGTGGCGCACGGCATCCCCCCTCGTCGACCTCGACCTCTTCCGGTCGCGCGTCTTCTCGGCGGCGAACGGCATGACGGTGCTCGTCTACGGGGCGTATGGTGCCGTCTCGCTGTTCACGGTGCTCCAGCTCCAGGCCGCCGGCTGGAGCGCGCTCGCTGCGGGCCTGTCGACCCTGCCGATCACCGTCTCCCTGCTGGCGTTCTCACCGCGGGCGGCCTCCCTGTCGATGCGCATCGGGCCGAGGATCCCCATGACGGTGGGGCCGTTCACGTGCGCGGTCGGGACGCTGCTCCTGCTCTGGGTGGCTCAGGGCGCCAGCTGGGTGCACGTCCTGCCGGGCATGGTGGTGTTCTCGCTCGGGCTCGCGCTGCTCGTGTCACCCCTCACGACCGCGGTCCTGGCGGCTGTCCCCGTCCGCTTCGTGGGGGTCGCCAGCGGGGTGAACAACGCTGTCGCGCGGGCCGGTTCGCTTCTCGCGGTCGCGGGGTTGCCCGCGCTCGTCGGGTTGGCCGGCGACGACTACCTCGACCTCGACGCGATGACCTCCGGGTTCCGGGGGGCGATGGCGTGGTGCACCGGGCTGCTCGTCGCCGGCGGGGTGGTCAGCTGGTTCGGCCTGGGCCGAGCAGCGCCTCGATGACGAAGTCGGCGACCGTGTCGTGCCACCGCGCCGCCTCGCGCAGCATGGGGTGGTCGCCCGGCTGGACCCTCACGTGTCGCACGTCGACGCCCGCATCCGCCCATCGCCCCGCGAGCGCGGACGTCCGGCGCGCGCTCGTGATCCTGTCGTTCGAGCCGTGCATGAGGAGCACGGGGGTGGCGGCACGCGGCGGCGCCGGGTGACCCTCGATCCACGGCGCCAGTGCGGCGACCGCGGTCACGCCGGCATCCCCCGCCACCTCGAGCGCGACACGACCGCCCATCGAGTGGCCGACGACGGCGATGGGCAGGCCCGGCAGGTCCCTCATGACGCTGCCGAGCGCCCACCTTGCGTCGACGACAGGGTCCTGGCGCGACCCGTTCCACCCGCGCACGCGGTCCCTGAGGCGGAGCACGGCGAGGTCGTCACCGGCTCGACTGCGGATCGCGCTCGCGAACGGCACCATCCTGAGGACCGAGGTGCTCCACCACCGCACCGGCGAGAGGCTCGACTCGGCCCCGCCGTGGAGGAGCAGCACGACGCCCGACGGGGCTGGCGGCACGTGGCCGCGCAGCGCGGCGCCACCGCCGTCGCGGGCACGACGACCGCCGCTAGGTCGACTCACGGACCCAGCCGGCATACCCCTCGTCGATGTCGACGACCGGGACGGCGAGCACCTCGGGCACGTCGTACGGGTGCACCGACCGGATGCGTTCCCGGATCGCCTCGAACCGGTCGGCCGTCGACTTGACGAGCAGGAGGTGCTCCTCGGCGACCTCGACCCCGCCCTCCCAGCGGTAGACCGAGGAGACGCCGGGCACCACCTGGACGCACGCGGCGAGCCGTTCCGCGACGAGCAGGTGGGCCAGGTGGGTGGCCGTCGCGGCATCCGGGGCGGTCACGTGCACCTCGACGTATGCCGTGCCACCGCTCGCCGTGCGATCTCGCGTCGCCATGGGCTCGCCCGCTCAGACGTCGGCGCGGTGGAAGTTCTGGAAGCTGCGGCTCGCCGTCGGCCCACGCTGCCCCTGGTAGTGGGAGCCGTGCCGCTCCGAGCCGTAGGGGCTCTCGGCGGAGGAGGAGAGCCGGAAGAAGGCGAGCTGCCCGATCTTCATCCCTGGCCACAGCATGATCGGCAGGGTTGCGACGTTGGAGAGCTCCAGGGTGACGTGCCCGGTGAAGCCCGGGTCCACGAAGCCGGCGGTCGCGTGCGTGAGCAGGCCGAGCCGCCCGAGGCTCGACTTGCCTTCGACGCGGGCCGCGAGGTCGTCGGGGAGGGAGACCGTCTCCCACGTGCTGCCGAGGACGAACTCGCCCGGGTGGAGCACGAAGCCCTCGGCCGGGTCGACCTCGACGAGCCGGGTGAGGTCGGCCTGGTCCTGCGACGGGTCGATGACGGGGTACTTGTGGTTGTCGAAGAGGCGGAAGTACTTGTCGAGCCGCACGTCGACGCTGCTCGGCTGGACCATGGCGGCATCCCACGGGTCGAGGCGGACCCGGCCGGCCTCGATCTCGGCCCTGATGTCGCGGTCGGAGAGCAGCACGGCGTCAGGCTACCGGCGGGGTCGCCCGTGGCGGGACGCCGGGCCGGAGCGGGGTCGGAGCGGGTGAGCGGTTGGGTTAGACTGCCGGGCGCCGGGGAGGTCCGCTGAGCGGTCTCGCACCCGGCACGCCGATGTAGCTCAATGGTAGAGCGCCAGCTTCCCAAGCTGGACACGCGGGTTCGATTCCCGTCATCGGCTCCGACGCCGGAGCCCGGCAGCGCGACGCGAGCCGGGCCGGCACCGCGAGGACGTGCCTCCCCCGCGAGGCGGTGCCCGGCTGGTTGGATGGCTCCGTGACCGAGACGGCAGGGACCGAGCCGGAGGGTGTCGTCGACGACGAGGGGCTGCCGGCCGACCGACCGCGCACCGTCGGCCGCCGGATCCTCTCCGGTCTCCTCAGCTACGGCGTCGTCGCCCTCGCGGTCTGGTTCCTGCTGACCAGCATCCAGGAGGGCGACTGGACGTCGGCACTGGCCCTGATCACGTGGCAGATGGTGGTGGTCTCGGTCGTGCTCGGCATCGTCAACCTCGCCACCAACTGGCCTCCGATCGTGATCGCCCTGCCGGGGCTGCGCGTCCGCGAGGCCGCGGTGACCAACACGTCCGGCGCGGCGCTGTCGAACACCGTGCCCGAGGGCGGCGCCGTCGCCACGGGTCTCAACTACGCGATGCTGCGGTCCTGGGGGTTCACGCTCGGCGACATCACCTCCGAGGTCCTCGTCACGGGCACCTGGTCGCAGCTGACCAAGTACATCCTGCTCGCGCTCGGGCTCGTCGTCGTCACCCTGCAGGGTTGGGGACCGGATGCCGTGGCGTGGGCGGCCCTGGTGCTCGTCGCTCTCGTGGCCGTCGCCGTCGTGCTGCTCACCCTCATCCTGCGCAGCGCGGCCTTCGCCGCCCGGCTGGGGGCCGGGTGCGACCGGCTCTTCGCTCGCGCCCGGCGTCGCGTCAGTCGCACCCCTGACCCCGGGCTCACCGAAGGGCTCCCGACCTTCCGCACCCAGATGGTCGGGTTGCTGCGGGTGTGCTGGGGCCGGCTCACCGCTGCCATGGTCGTCTCGCAGCTCACCGTCGTGGTCGTGCTCGGCATCTGCGTGCGCATGCAGGGCCTGGGCGAGTCGACCATCTCGTGGGCCGTCATCCTCGTGGCGTGGGGACTCGTGACCTTCGCGTCGCTGCTCATCCCCACCCCGGGCGGGCTCGGTGTGGCCGAGGTGGTGCTCGTCGGGGTGCTCGGCCACGGGCTGCCGGAGTCCGACCAGGCCGCGGTGCTCGCCGCCGTGCTCCTCTACCGCATCGCCACGTTCCTCGTACCGATCCCGATCGGCCTCGCCACCTACCTCTACTGGCGCAGGTCCACGGCGTGGCGTCGGCCCGCGGGCTCCCGCGGCCCGAGCGCCGTCCCGGAACCCGCGCCCGGCTGAGCCCCAGCCGGGCTCGAGCCGCACGCCCCTCGCGGCACTGCGCCGCGACCCCGGGTCACGGCGTCGTGACGAGCCGAGCGGCCCGGAGCTGCCCGAGCACCTCGTCGAGCCCCGCCAGCTCGGCCGCGCTCACCCCGGAGAGCAGCACCCGCAGCGCCTCGTCGTGTACGCGCGACGCCCCGGCCAGCCGGGCACGACCCTGCTCGGTGAGCCCCGCGTAGACCACGCGACGGTCCCTGGCGCACGGCACCCGCTCGACGAGACCAGCCGCGACCATGCGGTCGACCATCCGCGTGATGCCGCCACCGGTCAGCGCCACCTGCTCGGCGAGCGAGCTCATGGGAGCGAGCCCGCCCTCGGCCCGCGAGATGCGCAGCATGACCTCGAACCATCCGTAGGGGATGCCGGCGCGCGCTTCCAGCTCGGCGCCCAGCTGACGCTCGAGCGAGGCGTGGGCCTCCCTGAGGAGGCCGAAGGTCGTGGTGCGGTCGTGGTCGACGACGGACGGGCGGGTCACACAGACACTTTACCAAATAATAGTTGACACGTCAGGCTTTTTGAAGGCACGATGGTTGAGGAATCAACCAATCGCCCTCCAGGAGCTCTCATGAAGATCGCCATCATCGGGTCCGGCAACGTCGGCACGTCCCTCGCGACGGCCGCGGTCAAGGCCGGCCACGACGTCACCCTCACCTCCGCCGACGGCACCCAGGCCGCCCAGGCCGCGGCAGCCACGGGCGCGAGCGCGGCGACCTCGAACGCCGAGGCCGCGTCCGGCGCCGACATCGTCATCCTCGCCATCCCCGCGGGCGCCGCCGCCGGGGTCGCCGACGAGATCGCCCCGCAGCTCGGCGGCGCCGTCCTCGTCGACACGACCAACCCCGTCAACGCGACCTTCGACGACCTGACGACCTCCGGCCGCTCGGCGGCCGAGGACCTCCAGGACCGCCTGTCCGGCATCCCCGTCGTCAAGGCCTTCAACACGGTCTTCGCCGGCCGCCACGCCAACCCCAGCGAGGGCGACCTGGCCCTCGACGCCTTCATCGCGGGTGACGACGACGACGCCAACGCGCGCGTCGCCGGCCTCGCCGAGTCCCTCGGCTACCGGCCCGTCGTCATCGGCCGGCTCCGCTTCGCCCGGGCACTCGAGGAGATGGCCTTCCTCAACATCTCGCTCAACGCGACCAACGGGTGGGTCTGGCAGAGCGCCTGGACTCTCGTCGGCCCGACGAACGCCGCCTGATGAGCGGCTCCGCCTCGTTCGGCCCCGTCCGCGTGGCCCATGCCGGGATCGGCGACTCCGGCGCCCCGCTCGTCGTGCTCCTGCACGGGCGCGGGTCGAACGAGGCGGAGATCCTCACCCTCGTCCCCCACCTGCCCGCGGGCCCGGCATACGCCGCCGTGCGGGCACCGATCGCCGAGGGCGGCGGCTACGCGTGGTTCGCCAACCGCGGCATCGGCCGCCCCCTGCCCGACTCGCTCGCCGCGACGACGGCGTGGTTCCGCTCCTGGCTCGGGGGCGTCGCCGGTCCGGACCGACCCGTCGTGCTCGTCGGCTTCAGCGGAGGCGCCGCCTTCGCCGGTGGGCTCCTCCTCCAGGAACCCCAGCGGTATGCCGGGGTGGCCGTCCTGCACGGCACCCTCCCCTTCGACGCGGGCGTGCCGGTCGAGCCGGGGCAGCTCGCGGACGTCCCGGTGTTCCTCGCGCGAGGCGACGCCGACCACGTGATCCCGCGTGACCTGCTCGACCGCACGTGGGACTACCTCCTCGGGCCGTCGGGTGCTCGGGTCCGCACCTGGCGCGACCCGGGCGGTCACGGCATCTCGGCCGGGACGATGGCCGCGCTCACGGAGTGGGTCGGCGACCTCCTCGCCGGGGCTGGCACCGCCACCTGATCACCCCGGGACGAGCCACGCGAGGACGGTGATGAACCCGATCACCGCGAACACGACGAACGCGGCCGCGAGGATCCACGCGACGAGCCACGCGGCGTCGAACCCGTCGTCCTGCGAGCCCTCCGACCCCTCGGAGGCCTGGGGACCTTCGGCGGGCTCGGTCCCCGCTGCCGCCCCGGCCCCTGCAGCGGCACCCATTGCACGCTCGCGGAGCGCCTCGATGCGCCGCGGCCGGGGCTCGGCCCGCACGGAGGCAGGCAGGGAGCGCCACATCGCCCCGAAGTCGTCCCCGGTCTGCTCGCGCCAGGCGGCCACCGCGACGTCGACCTCCGGCCCCTGCGCCCCCGCGGCGAACCACATCGCACCGGCCCGGGGGAGGTCGCCCATCTCGTGGAGAACCTCGGCCAGCAGGGCCAGCGCCTCGGGGTCCCGCTCCGCCTCGACCTGAGCGGCGAGGAGGTCTCGAGCCCGCCAGTCGGCCCCCGCCTCGCGCGCGGCGCGTGCCTCCTCCAGGACCCCTCGCGGCTCGTCGTCACCCATGCACTGCTTCCCCCGTCGACACGCGCTGCACGGTCATCACCTTCTGCGCGACGAGCCCCGCGAGCACCAGGCCCATGAGGAGCACGGCGAGCCCCATCGACGAGACGACCAGGGCGGTCCCGAGGCAGAGCACCGAGACGACGACGCCCGGCACCATGGTGCGCACCGTCTCGAGCGGCCCGAGGGCGTGCAGCCCCCCGAGGGTGAGCGACACGACCGAGATGGCGACGGCGAGGGCCAGCGCGATCGGGCGCGGCCCGGCATCCGCATCGCCCTGGATGACGTCGACCGCCGCTGCCAGCGCAGCGCCCACCGCTGCGACCGACGCGAAGATCGGGAGGTGCCCGTAGCCGAAGAGCCACACCGAGCGCGGGTTCTCGACGATCGTCACGTGGTCCCTCGAGAAGTAGGACCACCAGAGCGCGAACACGATGAGGAGGCCCCCGGCGATGAGGGGCGCCATCGCCCAGGTGAGGCCCGTGCCGGCAGCGGGCTCCGCGGCATACGGCGCGCTGTGGCCACCTGAGACCGTCGCGGCCTCGGTGGTGTCCGCCATCGCTCCCTGGATCGCCTGGACCGACGACAGGATGACCTCCCCGAGGACGATGATCGTCAGCAGGCCGTAGCGCTCGGCGATGTGGTGGGGGTGGAAGGGCGTGTACCCGTGCCGTGCCTCGGCGAGCACGGGGACGAGGAGCTCGAGCACCACGAGCACGAGGAACGACGGGATGTACCACGACTCGGGCACCCACAGCCGGGCGATCCACAGGAGCTGGACGACGGTGATGCCCCCGGCGTACCAGAGCGCGGTCTCGCGTCGCTCCGGGTGCCCCGCCGCGGCCCGGAGCCAGAGCCCGACCATCCCGAACCGCATGATCGCGTAGCCGATGACGACGACGACCGACTGGCCGTCGGCGAAGATGTCGGGGACCCCGGCGGCCAGGAAGAGGGCGCCGGTCATGATGACGAAGGTGAGCAGCCGGAACCCCACGTCGTCGTTGTCGTAGGCCGAGGCGAACCACGTGTAGTTCATCCAGGCCCACCAGATGGCGAACCAGGTCAGGGTGTAGCCGACGACGGTGTCGAGGTGCCCCGCCGAGAGCCCGTGGTGGAGCTGGGCCGCGTTGCTCGCGATCGCGACGACGAAGACGAGGTCGAAGAGCAGCTCGAGCGGCGTCGCCGCCCGGTGGTCCTCTCCGGTGTCGCGCGCGACCACCGGTCGGCGCAGCGGCACGGGCACGATGCTCACGAGCCGAGTATGCCGGTGCGTCGCGTCGCCGGCCCGGCGGCAGGACGCCGACGCGCACGACCAGGTGTTCCGGCATACCCCTTGCGTTTGTTACCGGCGGGTAGCACACTGGTAAGCAAGCGCTCACCTGACCCTGGGAGGACATGGCCATGGGCCACTACAAGAGCAACCTGCGCGACATCGAGTTCACCCTCTTCGAGGTGCTCGGTCGCGGTGACGTGCTGGGCACGGGGCCCTACGCCGAGGTCGACGTCGACACCGCGCGCGAGATGCTCAAGGAGGTCGCCCGCCTCGCCGAGAACGAGCTCGCCGAGTCGTTCCAGGACTCCGACCGCAACCCGCCCGTCTACGACCCGAAGACCCAGGCCGTGACGATGCCGGCGGCGTTCCACCGGTCCTTCGACGCCTACCGCGAGAGCGGCTTCTGGCACATCGACCTGCCGGCCGAGCTCGGTGGCACCGTCGCCCCGCCCAGCCTGCGCTGGGGCGTCAACGAGATGCTCCTCGGCTCCAACCCGGCCGTCGCGATGTTCGCCGCGTCCTACGGCTTCGCCAAGCTCCTCTACGTCCTCGGCAACGACGACCAGAAGAAGCTCGCCCAGTGGATCGCCGACAAGGGCTGGCACTGCACGATGGTGCTCACCGAGCCTGATGCCGGGTCGGACGTGGGCGCCGGCCGTGCCAAGGCCGTGCCGAACGACGACGGCACGTGGACCATCACCGGCGTCAAGCGGTTCATCACGAGTGGCGAGTCCGACCTGGTCGACAACGTCGTGCACTTCGTGCTCGCCCGCCCCGAGGGCGCCGGCCCCGGCACCAAAGGCCTCTCGCTGTTCATCCTCCCCAAGTACGCCGTCGACCTCGAGACCGGCGAGCTCGGCGAGCGCAACGGCGTCTACGTCACCAACCTCGAGAAGAAGATGGGCCTCAAGGTCTCGACGACCTGCGAGCTCACCTTCGGCGGCGAGAGGCCCGCGGTCGGCACCCTGCTCGGTGACGTGCACGACGGCATCGCCCAGATGTTCCACGTCATCGAGAACGCCCGGATGATGGTCGGCACGAAGGCGATCGCCACCCTCTCCACGGGCTACCTCAACGCCCTCGACTATGCCAAGCACCGGGTCCAGGGCGCCGACCTCACGCAGGCCGCCGACAAGGCCGCCCCGCGCGTGACGATCACCCACCACCCCGACGTGCGCCGGTCGCTGATGACCCAGAAGGCGTATGCCGAGGGCCTCCGGGCGCTCGTGCTCTTCACGGCGAGCCAGCAGGACATCGTCGAGCAGGAGCGCCTCGCCACGGGGTCCGAGGACTTCGAGAAGGGCTCGGCCCCCGACATCGCGAGCCGGGTCAACGACCTGCTCCTCCCGATCGTCAAGGGGCTGGGGTCGGAGCGGGCCTGGGTGCTCCTCGGCACCGAGTCGCTCCAGACGTTCGGCGGGTCCGGGTTCCTCCAGGACTACCCGGTCGAGCAGTACGTCCGCGACGCGAAGATCGACACGCTCTACGAGGGCACGACCGCCATCCAGGGCCTGGACTTCTTCTTCCGCAAGATCGTGCGCGACAAGGGTCAGGCGCTGACGCACCTGTCGGCGCAGATCCAGGAGTTCGCCAAGGACCTCGGCACGCACGACGGCCGCCTCGACCGCGACCGCGAGCTGCTCGGGCAGGGCCTCGAGGACGTCCAGGGCATCCTCGGGTTCATGGTCGGCGAGCTCATGAAGTCCGACCCGCGCAGCGGTGGCGAGATCACCAACGTCTATGCGGTCGGCCAGAACACGACCCGCCTGCTGCTCGCGGCCGGCGACCTCGTCGTCGGCTGGCTGCTGCTCCGCCAGGCCGCGGTGGCGCTCGACGCCCTCGCAGCCGGTGCCACCGGCAAGGACAAGGACTTCTACGAGGGCAAGGTGGCGGCGGCGCAGTTCTACGCCCGCACGGTCCTGCCCCGGCTCAGCGCGGAGCGCGCGGTGGCCGAGGCGACCGACTCCCTGCTCATGGACGTCCCCGAGTCGGCGTTCTGAGGGCCCCCGTCCCTCGACGTACAGGACGGCCCACCCCTCCACGGGGTGGGCCGTCCTGTTGTCTGTGGGTGCGCGACCCGTGGGTCAGCGGGGGTCGACGTCCGTGCGGTCGACCCGCGAGCCGCTGACCGGGTCGACCTGGCTCTCGCGGGTCGTCGTGTAGCCGGCAGGGCGACGCCGGCTGAACGCGAACGACAGGATGATGGCGAGCAGCCCCGCGGCCATGAGGATGTAGCCGAGGGTGTCGTCGCCCACGCCGGGGATGTCGATGTTGAGCGCGAACGCGAGGATCGCGCCGATGACGATGAGGACGATGCCGAGTCCGATGTACATGAGGTCTCCTCTGTGGGGGCCGGTGGTCGGCTAGCCCAACGACTCTACCCACGGACAGGGCCTGGCCTGCGGCTCCGGTGCAGCCCGGAAACCAGGCTGGGCAGAGGAGCCTCGTGGCATCGGGGCGATGGCCGTCACACGAAGCTCCCGGGGTTGAGGATCCCCTGCGGGTCCAGGGCAGCCTTGACCCGGCGGTTGAGCTCCATGACGTCGGGCCCGAGCTGTGCCGGCAGGGATGCCGCCTTGAGCCGACCGACGCCGTGCTCGCCGGAGATGGTGCCCCCGAGCCCGATCGCGGTGGCCATGATCGCCTCGAAGGCCTGCCACGCCCGGCGCTCGGCCTCCTCGTCACCGGGGGTGTAGACGATCGCCGGGTGGGTGTTGCCGTCGCCGGCGTGGGCGACGACGGGGATCTCCACGGCATACCGCTCGGCGATCTCCTCGACGGCGGCCAGCAGGGCCGGGAGCTGCGGCACCGGTACGCCGACGTCCTCGGGGAGCACCGCCCCCCGGGCCTCGATGGCCGTGAAGTGCAGGCGGCGGGCCTGGACGAAGAGCTCGCCCTCGTCGGGGTCGTCGGTGGCGAAGACCTCCTTGGCACCCGCCAGCTCGCACGCGGCGGTCACGACGGCGACCTCGTCGGCGCGGGCGGCCCCCGGGGCGTCGGACTGCACGACGAGCAGGGCGCCGGCGTCGCGGTCGAGGCCCATCGGCCGGAAGTCCTCGACCGCGTTGATCGAGGACCGGTCCATGAGCTCGACCATCGAGGCGCGCACGGTGCGGCCGAGCTCGATGACGGCGGCGGCCGCCGCCGCGACGGTCGGGAACGTCGCCACGACGGTCGAGCGCGGCGGCTGCGCCGGGACCAGCCGCAGGATCGCCCTCGTGACGACACCGAGGGTGCCCTCGGAGCCGACGAAGAGCTTGAGCAGCGGGAGGCCCGCGACGTCCTTGACGCGCTTGCCGCCCAGCGACACGAGGGTCCCGTCGGCGAGGACGACGTCGAGGCCGAGGACGTAGTCGGTCGTGACGCCGTACTTCACGCAGCAGAGGCCACCGGCATTCGTCGCGATGTTGCCGCCGATGGAACAGATCTCGTAGGAGCTCGGGTCCGGCGGGTACCAGAGGCCCTGGGCCGCCGCCGCTCGCTTGACCTCGACGTTGAGCGCCCCCGGCTCGACGACGGCGACCCGGCTCGCCGTGTCGATCTCGACGGCGTCCATCCGCTCGAGCGAGAGGACGATCCCGCCGTCGACCGCGAGCGCGCCGCCCGAGAGGCCGGACCCTGCTCCCCGCGGAACGACCGGGATGCCGTGCCGTCCGGCCCAGCGCAGCGTCTCCTGGACGTGCGCAGCGGTCTCCGCGCGGACGGCCGCGACCGGCATCCCCGCCCTGGCGTCGTGCGTCCAGTCGAAGCGGTACTTCTCGAGCGCGCCCCGGGTGGTCACGACGACGCCCTCGGGCAGCATCCCCACGAGCTCGGTGACCGCGGCGTCCATGCGTCCAGCCTCTCAGAGGCGGCGGTCCTCCAGGACGGGGAACGAGCGGCGGTACGCCGTGGTGGCGGCGAGGTCGACCTCCACCGACAGCACCTCCTCCTCCGCGGCCGGGGCGGAGGCGAGCACCTCGCCCGTTGCCGAGACCACCTGGCTGCGCCCGCCCATCTCGTACCCCGCGTGGCTGCCCCCGGTGTTGCACTGCACCACGACGCACTGGTTCTCGACGGCCCGGGCGCGGCCGAGGAGCGACCAGTGCCCGACGCGGGCGGCCGGCCAGGCGGCAGGGACCACGAACATCTCGGCACCGGCATCCAGCTGCAGCCGGTAGAGCTCGGGGAACCGCAGGTCGTAGCACGTCGAGAGGCCAACGCGCACCGATCCGGTGGTGCCGGAGGGAATCTCGGTGACCACGAGGTCGTCCCCCGCCTCCATGAGCTTCGGCTCACCCGCGCCGAAGCCGAAGTGTGGATCTTGCGGTAGGTCGCGAGGAGCTGCCCGTCGGCGGCGAGGAGCAGGGAGGTGTTGGCGAGGACGTTGCCGTCGGGGCCAGGCTCGGCGAGGCGCTCGACGAACGACCCCGCGTGCAGGGTCACCCGCGCCGCCCGCGCGGCGTCGGCCATCGCCGATGCCCACGCCCCGTCGATCGACTGCGCCTGGTGCGCCCACCGGGTGTAGTCGAACCCGGTGGCGCCCCACAGCTCGGGCAGCACGACGAGGTCGTGTCCGGCCTGGGCCGCGACGACCCCGGCGACCCGGTCGACCCTGGCCTCGAACGACTCCTCGTCGCCGTAGGCGAGCTGGATCACGGCGATGCGCATGCCGGCATTCTCCCCGATCGCGTGGAGCCGGTCACCGGAGCCGCTCGGCCTCCTCACGCAGCCTGGCGAGGTGCTCGTTGTAGGCCTTGAGCTCGGCGTCGCCGTCGCGGTCGGCCTGCCGGTCCTTGCGCAGCGACTCCTTCTCGTCGGCCCGGAACCACTGGACCGCGACGATGACGGCGAGGATCAGCGTCGGCGCCTCCCCGACGCCCCACGCGATCTCGCCCGCCCGGTGCTGGTCGGCCAGCGGGTCGGGGCCCCACGGGAGGTTGAGCTGCAGGAAGAAGTCCGGCGCCAGCAGGGTCTCGCTGCCCGTGAGGGCGACCCCGAAGAACGCGTGGAACGAGATCGTCGCGAAGAGGATGACGAGGAGCATGAGCGGCGACCACCGCGGCGGCCCCGGGTCGATGCCGATGAGCACCCACACGAAGAGGTACCCGGTGAGGAGGAAGTGGGCCATCATCAGCAGGTGGCCCGTGTGGGTCGTGAGGGCGAGCTCGAAGAGCCCCGTCCAGTAGAACGCCGCGAGGCTGAAGAAGAAGAGCGCCGACGCGACGACCGGGTTCGCCACGACCCGCATGGCCCGGGAGTGCACGACCTGGAGCAGCACCTCGCGCGGCCCCCACGTCTTGTCGGTGCGGGGCGTGAGCGCCCGCAGGGCGAGGGTGATCGGTGCCCCGGGCACCAGCAGGATCGGCACGACCATCGCAACCGCCATGTGCATGACCATGTGCACGCTGAAGAGCACCCGGCCCCAGGTCCCCGGAGCGCCACAGGTCGCCCAGACGAACAGGAGCCAGCCGAGCACCCAGCAGATCGTGCGGCCGACCGGCCACGAGTCGCCCCTCCGCCGCAGCCGCACGACCCCCGCGACGTAGAGCCCCACCGCGAGGGTCGCCGTGCCCAGGAACAGCCAGTCGATGCGCCACGCGGTGACCCAGTCGCTGCCGAGGACGGGCCCGGGGTCGGCGAACCCGGTGAGCTCGAGGATCCGGCTCGGCGCCGGCTGGGCGTCCGGCACCGGCGGCACGCTGCGGGCGAGCACCGCGGCGAGGCCGGTCGCCGCCCCCATGAGCACGAGGTCGCCGACGGCGAGCCGAGCGAACGCCCGGCCGTCGCCGGGGTCGGCCGCGAGGCGGGTCGCGAGGTTGCGCCGGTGCAGCCAGCCGAGGACGCCGAGCGAGACGAGGGCCACCGCCTTGAGGGCGACGACCACGCCGTATGCCGTGGCGAACGCCGAGAGGGACCCGAGCCTGATCCAGGCCTGCTGGATGCCGGTCAGGGTCACCGCGGCGAAGCACCAGGCCGCCACCGTCGAGTAGCGCGACACCGTCACGCCGAGGTCCTGCCCGAGCGCGGGCCGCATGACGACGAGGGCGATGAGACCGCCGGTCCAGACGACGACACCGAGCAGGTGGACGCCCAGCGCGTTCACCGCGTCCTCGTGGCTCGCGGAGCCGGCGGCGTGCCCGGTCAGCGCCAGCACCACCACGGCGACGAGCGTGAACAGGGCCAGCCAGGCCATCGGGGCGCGGCGGGTCACCATCCGGGCCCCGATCGCGACGACGACGGCCACGAGGGCGCTGATGAGCATGACCCGCGTGGTCTCGAGGGTCCAGACGAAGGAGAGGAGCTGGCCGAACAGCCCCGCGCTCGTCAGCGGGGTGCCCGCGAGGTCCGCGAAGGTCAGCACGACCTCGAGGAGGGCGGCGGCCGCCCACACGGCGGCGGCGTGCCCGGCATACCTCGTGGCGGTGACCCGTCGGTGGGTGCGGGTCCGCTCCGGCGCGAGGAACGCCGCCAGGCCGAGGAGTCCCACGGTGGCGCTCGCGGCCAGGGTGCTCAGCGTCGAGACGAGGGGCACGCCCCACCGGACGAGGGGGCCTGGGTCGGCGAGCGCCAGCGGGGCGACCGCCCCGGTGAGCAGTGCGGCCACCACGGCGGCGACGAGACCGGCGACGGCGGCGAGCCCCAGGGGGCGCGCCAGCGACGAGGGTTCCGGGGCGGCCATGTCCACCAGCGTAGGTACTGTGGGGAAATGTCCGTGCAGCCCCCGGCTCCGACCGACGTGACGGAGCTCGTGGACGCCTACGCCCACACGGTGGGGAGCATCATCGACCTGGGCCGCACCATGCGACCCGAGGATGCCGGGCTCCCCACGGACTGCCCCGGGTGGTCGGTGCTCGACCAGATCGCGCACGTCGCGAGCACCGAGGCCATGGTCGCCGGTGAGCCCGTGCCCGAGGTCGACGTGAGCCGGTACGCGCACGTGCGGCACGCGTTCGGCGAGCGCATCGAGAAGTACGTCGAGTCGCGCCGCGGGCGTGGGCTCGACGAGGTGCTCGACGAGCTCGAGGAGCGGCTGGCCGAGCGGCTGGGCGTCTACCGCTCCCGCGAGGACTGGGCCGGACGCGAGGTGCACGGTCCGTTCGGGCCCACGACCATGGAGCGGCTGCTCGGCATCAGGGTCTTCGACATCTGGGTCCACGAGCAGGACGTCCGCGAGGCGGTCGGACGGCCCGGGGGCCTCGACAGCGGTGCCGCAGCCCACAGCGTGTCCCAGCTCTTCGCCGCCCTCCCCCGCATCGTCGCGAAGGATGCCGGGGTCGGACCCGGCAACGCCGTGGTCCTCGACCTCACGGGTCCCACGGTCGGCCGGGCCGGGGCCCGGGTCGAGGAGCGCGACGGCAAGGCCGTCGGAGTGCCGTTCCTCACGGGCGAGAGCGGGCCGCACCCCGATGACGTGACCACCTCGCTGACGATGTCGACGCGGGTCGCCGGGAGGCTGGCGGGTGGGCGACGCGCGCCCGAGGACCTCGACGTCGTGGTCCACGGCGACGAGGACGTCGCTCGGCGGGTGCTCGCGAACCTCGCGATCACGCCCTGACCGCTGGGCCGGGCGGCGCGGTTAGGGTGCCGGGGTGGCCACGTTCTCCACGTCGAACAGGTCCGCCGCCACGGTGACGGCGGACATCGATGCCGTCTGGGACGTGCTCACCGACCCCACGCTCATCGCCCGGCTGACCCCGTTCCTGCACTCGGTGCACGAGGAGGGCGAGCACTGGGTGTGGCAGCTGACGAGGATCCCGGTGCTCGGCGCGCACTTCTCGTTCAGCTTCCGCGAGCGGATGGACTTCGACGAGCCGCACCGCATCGACTTCACCCACGACCCGGCCCCCGGGGCGGAGGAACCCGCCGGGGTCGTGGGGTGGTACGCCCTCAAGCCCCGTGACCAGGGGACACACCTCGAGACCTCCATGGAGATCACCGTCGACCTGCCCTTCCCCGGCGTGGTCCGCCCGGCCGTCACGACGGCGATGAAGGGCGTCGTCGCCGTCATGGGCCAGCGCTTCTCGCACAACCTCCTGACCCACCTCGGTGCGCGCACGACCTGACCCAACCTTCGACAGACGCGGTCGACGCGGATGTGGGGAATGCCGGCTGCCCTCCATATAGTTGCATGACTCAAGCAACTGTCGTGGAAGGAGAGACCGGATGCCGCACCGATCGGTGGCGCCGACGCCGACGCTCGCCCTCGGGGACCAGCTCATCCGGGTCGTGAAGCTCCTGCACATCGTGCGCCAGCACTCGCCACGCCAGCACCCGCAGGTCGACCCGATGGCGTACCCGCTGCTGTTCAACCTCAAGGTCGGGCCGCTGCGGGTCTCGGCCCTCGCCGAGGCGGTCCACTCCGACGTCTCGACGGTGAGCCGCCAGGTGAGCACCCTCGTCGACCTCGGCTTCGTCCGGCGCGGCCCGGACCCGGTCGACGGTCGTGCCCAGGCGCTCTCCCTCACCGTCGAGGGCGAGGCGCTGCTCGGCGCGATCCGCGAGGACCGCGATCGGTGGCTCCAGGGCCTGCTCGCCGACTGGTCCGACGACGACATCGCGTCGTTCGGGCAGCACCTCCAGCACTTCGCCTCGGACCTCGAGGCCTCACTCCCGACCATCCCCACGAGGAACGACCGATGACCGACTCCACCCCGCCTGCCACGACGGCACGCCTCGCCCCGCCCGACGCACCCACCGGGCCGCTCACGCACCGCCAGATCGTCACGATCCTCATCGGCCTGATGATGGGGATGTTCCTGGCCGCCCTCGACCAGACCATCGTCGCGACCGCGATCCGCACCATCGCCGACGACCTCAAGGGCCTGGACCACCAGGCGTGGGCCACGACGGCATACCTCATCACCTCGACGATCGTGACGCCCCTCTACGGCAAGCTCGGCGACATCTACGGTCGCAAGAAGCTCTTCATCACCGCGATCTCGATCTTCATCGCCGGCTCGGTGCTCTGCGCCTTCGCGACGTCGATGGGCACGCTGGCCCTCTTCCGGGCGATCCAGGGCCTCGGCGCCGGCGGCCTCTTCTCGCTGGCCCTCGCCATCATCGGCGACATCGTGCCGCCGCGGGAGCGCGCGAAGTACCAGGGGTACTTCCTCGCCGTGTTCGGCACCGCCTCGGTGCTCGGCCCGGTCATCGGCGGGTTCTTCGCCGGCCAGGAGACCATCATGGGCATCGACGGCTGGCGCTGGGTCTTCCTCGTCAACGTGCCGGTCGGCGCCGCCGCCCTCGCCGTCGTCTCCAAGACGCTCCACCTGCGCCACAGCCGCCTCGACCACCGCATCGACTGGCTCGGCGCCGCGCTGCTCTCGGTCTCCCTCGTGCCACTCCTCCTCGTCGCCGAGCAGGGTCGCGAGTGGGGCTGGACCTCGGCCGGCTCGATCACGTGCTACGCGATCGGCGTGCTCGGCGCCATCGGCTTCTTCTGGCAGGAGTGGCGGATGAAGGAGGAGGCGATCCTCCCGCTCGCGATGTTCCGCAACAAGACGGTGGGCGTGTCCTCGGTGGCCTCCGTGCTCATCGGCGTCGCGATGTTCGGTGGCCTCGCCGCCCTGCCGCTCTACCTCCAGATCGTCAAGGGCGCGACGCCCACCCAGGCGGGTCTGCTCCTGCTCCCGATGACGCTCGGCATCATGTTCGGCTCGATCCTGTCGGGCCAGATCATCTCCCGCACGGGCCGCTACCGGAAGTTCCCGATCATCGGGTCCGGGCTGCTCGCCGCCTCGCTCTTCGTCTTCCACTACGTCGAGTACGACACCCCGCTGTGGCAGACGATGATCGTCATGCTGGCCTTCGGCGTGGGCCTCGGCTTCAACTTCCAGCCGCTCACCCTCGCGGTGCAGAATGCCGTGCCGCCGCAGCAGATCGGCGTGGCCACCTCGACGGCCACGTTCACCCGCCAGATCGGTGGTGCGCTCGGGACCGCCGTGTTCCTCTCGATCCTGTTCTCGACGGCGGGCGAGAAGATCACGACCGCCCTGCGCGCGGCGATCCCCACCGCGGACTTCCAGGCGGCGCTCGCCGACCCGGCCAACGCCGCCGTCGCCCAGCAGTTCCAGGCGGCCCAGGCGAGCGGCGGGTCGGGTGCTGCGGGAGGCGTCCTGCAGGACAGCTCCTTCCTCACCGACCTCGACGAGCGGCTCGCGAAGCCCTTCCTCATGGGGTTCTCCGAGGCGATGGACCTCGTGTTCCTCGTGGGGGCCTGCGTCATGGTCGTCGGCTTCCTCGTCATGCTCATGCTCCCGCACGTCGAGCTGCGCAAGAGCTCGGGCTACGGCGAGCGGAGCGCCGGAGCAGCGGCACCGGAGGCCGACGCCGACGTGGCCCCGGCGGTCGCCCCGCACTGAGCCGGCACCGAGCACGTCGGACACCAGGGCCCCCCGGCCCCGCGCCGGGGGGCCCTGGTGTGTCCTACGCCGGGGTGGTGCGCGACTGCTGCGCGCCCCCCTGCAGCAGGCTCCCCGCGTGCTCGGCGCGCTCGAGGTACCGGTAGCGGACGGCGATGAGCGCGAGGGCGAGCCCACCGGCGGCGACCGGCACGGCATACGCCGTCTGGGCACCCCACGCCTCGATCGCCCACCCCCCGACGGCCGAGCCGCCGGAGATGCCGATGAGGATGCCGGTGACCGCGACGGCCATGCCCTCGGTGACCAGCGCCGGGGGCACGAGCCGCTGGGCGAGCGAGAGGCTCGTGATGAGCATCGGGGCGGTCGCCGAGCCCGCGACGACCATGACGACCGCCAGCGGCCACAGTCCTCCCGCAAGCAGCGCTGGTGCCTCGAGGACGAACATGCCCGTGGCCGCGAGGAGCAGGCGCCGGGTCAGGGTGGTGCGGAACACCCGGCTGCCGAAGACGATCCCCGCCAGCGTCGAGCCGAGCGCGAAGCCGCCGAGGATGATGCTCGAGAAGCCGGTCCGGCCCTGCTCGGTCGCGAAGGCGACGGCGACGACCTCGTTGGCCCCGAAGATGACGCCGGTCATGACGAGGACGGTCGCGACGAGGAACAGCCCGGGCCGGCGCACCGCGAGGCCGCCGGGACGGTCGTGGTGCGGCACGACCGGCGGCTCGGTGGCGCGGGCGGCGAGGAAGGCGAGCATGCCCGCCGTGAAGAGCAGCTCGGCGACGAGGAGGCCTGCCTCGGGGAACCACATCGTCGACACGAGCACGGCGAGCACCGGGCCGATGACGAAGGACGCCTCGTCGGCGACCTGCTCGAAGGACATCGCCGTGTGCAGGCGGTCGGGCTCGTCGCGGAAGATGTGGGCCCAGCGGGCGCGCGACATCGGGCCGGGCTCCGGCAGCACGGCGGAGAGGCCGTAGAAGAGGAAGAGCGTCCAGGCGGGCGCGTCGCGCCAGGACAGGACCGCGACGGTCACCCCGCAGGTGGCCGAGGACAGGACGAACGGCAGCGCGACCCGGCGCTGGCCGTGCTTGTCGACGAGCCGGCCGATGACCGGGCCGGCCACGGCGAGCACCGCCAGCCCGACGGCGGAGACCGCGCCGGCCATGCCGAAGGAGCCCCGTCGCTCGCTGACCATGACGATGACCGCCACGCCGAACATCGCGCCACCGGTGCGTGAGAGCGCGGTGCCGGCGATGAACGCCGGGGCGCCGGGGACGCGGAAGAGCGGTGCGTAGGCGGACAACACGATGGGCTCCGAACGAGGGAGGGGTGGGGCGAGGGGGGACTCGGTGCGGCCGTGGGCACCGCCGGCGCGGTCAGCGGAAGGCGGACTCGCCGGTGAGCGCCTGGCCGATGACGAGGGTGTGCATCTCGACCGTTCCCTCGTAGGTGAGGACGGACTCGAGGTTGTTGGCGTGGCGCATCACGGGGTACTCACCGCTGACGCCGTTGGCCCCGAGGATCGTGCGGGCCGTGCGGCAGATCTCGAGCGACTTGGTGATGTTGTTGTACTTGCCGACCGAGACCTGCTCCGGGCGCAGGCCGACGGAGTCCTTGCGGCGGCCGAGGTGCAGGGCGAGCAGCTGGCCGAGCTGGAGCTCGGTCGCCATGTTCGCGAGCTTGGCCTGGGTCAGCTGGAAGCCGGCGAGCGGCCGGTCGAACTGGATGCGCACCATCGAGTAGCGGCGGGCCGCCTCCAGCGAGGACCGGGCCGCCCCGAGAGACCCCCAGACGATGCCGTAGCGCGCCTCCGACAGGCAGGCGAGCGGCCCCTTGAGGCCGCTGACGTCGGGGAGCACGGCATCCGCCGGCAGCCGGAGGTCCTCGAAGGTGAGCTCGGAGGTCACCGACGCCCGAAGGGACATCTTGTGGGTGATGGCGTGGGCGGCGAACCCCGGTGTGTCGGTGGGGACCACGAAGCCGCGGATGCCGCCGTGCTCGTCACCGGCATTCGCCCAGACGACCGCCACGTCGGCGATCGAGCCGTTGGTGATCCACATCTTCGAGCCGTTGAGGACCCAGTCGTCGCCGTCGCGGCGCGCGCGGGTGCGCATCGAGCCGGGGTCCGAGCCGTGGTCGGGCTCGGTGAGGCCGAAGCAGCCGATCGCCTCCCCGGCGGCCATGCGGGGCAGCCACTCCTGCTTCTGCTCCTCGCTGCCGAAACGCCAGATCGCGAACATCGCGAGGCTGCCCTGCACCGAGACGAGCGAGCGGATGCCGGAGTCGCTCGCCTCGAGCTCGAGGCAGGCGAGGCCGTAGTCGACGGCGGACATGCCGGCGCAGCCGTAGCCCTCGAGGTGCATGCCGAGCAGGCCGACCTTGCCGAACTCGAGGGCCAGCTCACGGGCGGGGAGGTCGCCGGACTCGTACCACTCCATGACGTGCGGGTCGACGGCATCCGCGCAGACCTGGCGCGTGGCCGCCCGGATCGCCTTCTCCTCGTCGGTGAGCAGGCTGTCGACGTCGACGAGGTCGAGGGGGTCGGACGGTCGCTTCGGCAGGGAGGAGGTGGCGCTCATGCCCCCATCATGACGGGTCCGCGAGGTCGCCGCGACCTTCGGATTCCGTATGCCGGAACCCCCGGTTCCGAGGAAACCACCGTTCCGACCTCCCCGACCTTGTCTGTCAGACCGTTGTCGACACGCCGCGGAACCGGCGCGTCGCCCGCACCCTGACAGACGAGGTCGGGGAGGCGCGAGTCAGGGGCGGGCGGCGACGCCGAGGAGGGCGGCCAGCCCCAGCGCGCTGCGCGGGTCGTATGCCGCGCGCCACAGCCCGCCGTGCGCCGCGGCATACGCCTCGTCCTGCCACGGGTGCTCCTGCCGGGGTGTCCCGGCCTGGAGGTCGTGGACGAGGAGCGCGGCCATCAGCGTGTTGGCCGTGCCGGGCTCGAAGACCTCGACGCCGAAGCGGTGGGCCCCGGCATACGCCGCCGCGAGCGCGCGGTTCTTGACGACCGACCGGGTGCGCGTGGGGGGCGCGATCTTGAACGAGACGGTGGCCCCCTGGGCGCGGGCGGTCGTGGCCCGCCAGCGCTGGATGCGCTTGGCGAGGAGGTAGTTGGGCCCCTGCTGGAGCACGACGGAGTCGTTGATGCCGGGGTCCTCGCCGGGGAGGTAGTTGCGACGGAGCAGCCGCCCACCACTCAGGGTGCGCAGGGGGCCACGCAGCACCTTCGAGGTGCGGCGCTCGGCATACGACCGGGCCGACGCCTCGACGACCTCGCCCGGCACGGCGAAGACGTCGGTCGGCGTCGCGAGGAAGGACAGCGCGGTGTCGGGCCTGGCGTGCCGCACCTGCTCGGAGAGGGCGTCGACCGCGGTGCTGACCCGCACGTTGGTCGCGCCGTCGGCGTAGACGTAGTTGCCGAGGACGAGCGAACCCTCGACTCCGCTGACCCAGGCCGTGGCGGTCGGGAGGTCCTCCACGAGGTCGACGCCGGCGCGGTCGGCGAGCGCGCTCGTGCCCGGGACGGCGGGAACGAGCACCTGGCCGGCACTCCCTCGCACGTCGTCGAGGAGGCGCGCCCACAGGTCCGGGCGTGGGAGGTCGACCGCGGCAACGGTCGCCCCCCAGCGCAGCAG
This sequence comes from Ornithinibacter sp., assembly GCA_035703305.1. GTDB lineage: Bacteria > Actinomycetota > Actinomycetes > Actinomycetales > Dermatophilaceae > Fodinibacter. The sequence goes on from DASSYJ010000029.1 coordinate 22,020, forward strand.
GGAGCGCAGGGGCCCCATCTCGGCCGCCGCGCCGAGGACGACGACGGTCCGGCCGTCGAGCCGCAGCCAGCCAGGGTTGTCCAGGACGGCGCCGACGGCGTCGCGCAGCGTCGGCTCCACCACCCCGTCGTCGACCCAGGTGTCGAGCTGTCGACGGAGGTCGTCACCCGCGAGGCGACGCCCGCGGTAGGGGATGGTGAGGGCTGTGTCCGGCTTGCCCTCTCCCGTGAGGACCTCGGTCGTCAGGCGGTCGGCAGGGCTGCCGGCGGCCCCGCCGAGTGCGGCCGTGAGGCGGACCTCCCGCCCGTCGGGGTCACGCCAGCGCATCCGCTCGTGGACCGACGCCAGGCCGGCATCCGCGATGGCGCGGGCGTCCTCGGGGCGTGCCAGCCCGGCCTCGACCAACCGCCGGAAGTGCGTGAGGTAGCCGCTGCGCCAGCTCGTCTCGCGCTGCGCCGCCGAGGCGCCGACCGGGTCGACGGGGCGAAGCGCGTCGGACACGACCGCCCGGCCGGTCGCCCCCGTCGAGCGGCGGCCGTCGACCTCGGGGAACACCACGCCCCGAGGGCTCGCCTGCCTGTCGTCCATGTCGGGACCTTACCGAGGCAGGGCATCAGCCCCAGACGAGCCCCCGTGACGGGTCCTCGAGGACCGCGGCCACGTCGGCGAGGTAGCGGCTGCCGAGCTCACCGTCGACGAGGCGGTGGTCGAACGAGAGCGCGAGGGTCGTGACCCACCGTGGCTCGACCGTCTCGCCGCCGTCGGCCCCCCTGACGACCCAGGGGCGCCGGGCGACCGTGCCGAACGCCATGATCGCGGACTCGCCGGGGTTGAGGATGGGGGTGCCCGCGTCGACGCCGAAGACGCCCACGTTGGTGATCGTGATCGTCCCGCCGGACATCTCGGCCGGCTGGGTGCGTCCCTCCCGGGCCGTCGCGGTCAGGGCGCCGATCGCCTCGGCGAGCTCGCGCATCGACATGCGGTCGGCATCCTTGACGTTCGGCACGACGAGGCCCCTCGGGGTCGCCGCTGCGATGCCGAGGTTGACGTAGTGCTTGACGACGATCTCCTGGGCGGCCTCGTCCCACGTCGCGTTGACCTCGGGGTTGCGGCGCACGGCAAGGCACATCGCCTTCGCGAGCACGAGCAGGGGGGTCACCTTGACGTCCCGGAACTCCTTGTCCTTCTTGAGCCGCTCGACGAGCTCCATCGTCGCGGTGACGTCGACGGTGACCCACTCGGTGACGTGCGGAGCGGTGAAGGCGGAGCCGACCATCGCCTGCGCCATCATCTTCCGGACACCCTTGATGGGGACCCGCGTCTCGCGCTCGCCGGATGCCGCGTATGCCGGCACGGCCCGCGCCGCCGCCGGCTCACCACCGCCCGAGGGCTCGCCGGCCGCGGCCGCCGCGGCGGCCTCGACGTCCGCGCGCGTGACCACGCCGCCGTCGCCCGTCGGCGTGACCGAGGCGAGGTCGACGCCGAGGTCCTTGGCGAGCTTGCGCACGGGTGGCTTGGCGAGGGCGCGGACCCGCTCACCCGACAGGGCGAGGCCCTCGGCTCCGAGCTCGACCTCCTCCACCGCGACCTCGTTGGCGCTCGCTGACAGCCCCGGGGCCTCGACCTTCTCGGGCCGGTCGGACCTGTCGGGCCTCGACGCGCGGGGCCGACGCTTGGCCTCGGTCTGCTTGACGCCGTAGCCGACGAGCACGGCCGTGCGACCCGTCGAGGTCGTGCCCCCGATGAGGCCCTCCTCGACCTCGGGCGCGTCGGGGTCGACTCCACCGGACAACCCCCCACTCTCCCCCGGAACGCTTGTCGGGGGAGGTGAGGGTTTATCGGGTGACCCGATAAACCCCGGGTCGTCGATGGTGATGATCGGGGTGCCGACCTCGACGGTGTCGCCCTCCTGCACGTGGAGCGTCGCGACGGTGCCGGCGAAGGGCACCGGGAGCTCGACGAGCGACTTGGCCGTCTCGACCTCGACGACCACGTCGTTGACCTTCACCGTGTCGCCGGGCTTGACGTGCCAGGTGACGATCTCGGCCTCGGTCAGCCCCTCGCCGGGGTCGGGGAGCTTGAACTCACGAAGAGCCATCTGCGAGAACGCCTTTCAGATCGCGAGCGAACGGTCGACGGCATCGAGCACGCGGTCGAGGTCGGGGAGGAACTCCTCCTCGATGCGGCTGGGCGGGTAGGGGACGTTGTAGCCGCCGACCCGCAGCACGGGGGCCTCGAGGTGGTAGAACGCGTGCTCCGCGATGAGTGCCGAGACCTCGGCACCCATGCCGAGGAACGTCGACGCCTCGTGCACCACGACCGCCCGGCCGGTCCTGCGCACCGAGCCGAGGATCGCCTCCTCGTCGAGGGGCGAGAGCGAGCGGAGGTCGATGACCTCGAGCGAGCGGCCCTCCTCCTCCGCGGCCTGGGCGGCCTGGAGGCAGGTCTTGACCATCGGGCCGTAGGCCAGCAGCGTGACGTCGGTGCCCTCGCGGAGCACCCGCGCGGTGCCCAGCGCGCCGTCGGGGCCGTCGCCGACCTCACCCTTGTCCCAGTAGCGGCGCTTCGGCTCGTAGAAGACGACGGGGTCGTCGGTCTCGATGGCCTGCCGGATCATCCAGTGGGCGTCGTGCGCGTTGGAGCACGAGACGACCCTCAGGCCCGCGGTGTGGGCGAAGTAGGCCTCGTTGGACTCGCTGTGGTGCTCGACCGCGCCGATGCCGCCGCCGAAGGGGATGCGGATGACGATGGGCATGCGGACGTAGCCGAGCGAACGGGCCCGCAGCTTGGCGACCTGGCTGACGATGTGGTCGAACGCCGGGTAGACGAACCCGTCGAACTGGATCTCGACGACCGGCCGGTAGCCGCGCAGGGCCATGCCGATCGCCGTGCCCAGGATGCCGGCCTCGGCGAGCGGGGTGTCGATGACGCGGTCCTCGCCGAAGTCCTTCTGGAGCCCCTCGGTGACCCGGAAGACCCCGCCGAGCTTGCCGATGTCCTCGCCCATGAGGACGACTTTGGGGTCCTTCTCCATCGCGGCCCGCAGACCGCTCGTGATGCCCTTGGCGAGCGTGGTGGCGGCCATCAGTGGGCCTCCTCGAACGAGGACTGGTAGTCCCGGAAGGCGGCCCGCTCGCGCTCCATGACGGGGTGCGGCTCGGCGTAGACGTGCTCGAACATCTCGGTGCCGTCGGGGTCGGGCATGGACAGGCAGCGGTGGCGGACCGAGGCCCCCAGCTCGTCGGACTCCGCCTCCACGGCGTCGAGGAAGTCGGCGTCCGCGCGGCCCGTCGTCGTCAGCCACCGCTTGAAGCGCTCGATCGGGTCTCGGTGCTTCCACACCTCCACCTCGGCCGAGACGCGGTACTTCGTCGGGTCGTCCGACGTCGTGTGCGCGCCCATCCGGTAGGTGAAGGCCTCGATGAACGTCGGCCCCTGGCCGGAGCGGGCGGCATCCAGCGCGGCCTTCGTCACGGCATACACGGCGAGCACGTCGTTGCCGTCGACCCGGATGCCGGGGAAGCCGAACCCGCGCGCCCGGTGCCACAGCGGGGCTCGGGTCTGCTTCTCGTTGGGCTCGGAGATGGCCCACTGGTTGTTCTGGCAGAAGAAGACAACGGGGCTGTTGTTGACGCCGGCGAAGACGAGGGCCTCCGAGACGTCGCCCTGGCTCGTGGCACCGTCGCCGAAGTAGGCGATGACGGCCGTGTCGCGGTCGTCGTCACCGGTGCCGACGTTGCCGTCGCGCTGGACGCCCATGGCGTAGCCGGTCGCGTGCAGCGTCTGGGCGCCGATGATGATCGTGTAGAGGTGGAAGTTCTTCTCGTTGGGGTCCCAGCCGCCGTGGTTGACCCCGCGGAACATGCCGAGGAGGTTGACCGGGTCGACCCCCCGGCACCAGGCGACGCCGTGCTCGCGGTAGGTCGGGAAGGCGTAGTCGTGGGGGCGCAGGGCGCGGCCGGACCCGACCTGCGCGGCCTCCTGGCCGAGGAGGCTGGCCCACAGGCCGAGCTCCCCCTGGCGTTGGAGCGCCGTGGCCTCGGTGTCGAAGCGCCGGATGAGGACGAGGTCGCGGTAGAACCCGCGGAGCTCCTCGTCGGTGAGGCCGTCGACGACGGCGTCGTGCTCGGGGTGGGGCACGCGTTCGCCCTCGGGGTTGAGCAGCTGGACCATCTCCGGCCCACCGTCCTGGGCGGGACGCTCGGGGGCCTCGGCCCGGCTGACGTGGTGGTCCACGCCGAACGCCGTCTCGAGGGGGGCGACCTCGTTGTCGCTCACTGGGCACTCCTTCTCCGGGCTCCCGTGGTGTCGGTCGCCGCGTCGGTGCCGGCCTCGCGCGCGGGGTGCCGAGCGGTCGGGCGGCAGGGTCGTCGTGACCGCTGGTGCTGGGTGTGGCGGCGGTCACTGCCGGTGTCGGCACCACCGTACCGGCCCCGGCGGGGAAGCAGCCCCCAGCCCTCCTCGAGGAGCCCTGGGGAGGGGGCATGGAGGCGGCCGTCCCCGTGCTCGCCGGCGCTGGGTGTCGCACCGGTTCTCATGGCTTCACTAGGATCCGTGTGCGACGGTATCCACCGGCCCCGTCGGGCACGGCCACCTCGAGGACCTCCATGAACACCAGGGACGCACGCCGGCGTTGCTCGCGGTGGCCGACGTGCCGGCACCCGCGCGGCTCGGTCGGCGGGGTGCAGACGCGGATCGGGACGGCTCGCCGGTGACCGAGTCGACACGCAGGCGCGACCCCCTCGGCCTGCTCAGTGGCGGCGAGGGGGTCATCATCGGCACGGTCGTCTGCGGCGCGGTCATCGCGACGAGCGCGGGCAAGGCGACGAACGTGGCCCAGCTCGTCGCGGCGATCGTGGCCTCGGTGACCGTGTACGCGCTCGCCCACGTGCACGCGGAGGTCGTCGGCTCGGCGGTCTCGCACGGCCGGCACCCGAAGGAGGCCGTCCCCATCGCGGTCCGGCGCGCGGTGCCGATGCTGCTCGCCTCGCTGGTCCCGCTGCTCGTGCTCGTGGTCACGGCCGCCTTCGGAGCGACGCTGCGGACGTCGGGCCTCGTCGCCCTGCTCGCGACGACGGGGCTGCTCGGCCTCTACAGCTTCCTCGCGGCCCAGCGCCGCGGGCTCGACCTCGTCCCGGGGATCATCAGCGCGCTCGCAGGATGCGGGCTCGGCGTGCTCCTCATCCTGCTCAAGACGCTGTTGAAGTAGCCCCGCGCACGACCGTCAGAGGTAGGCCTGTTCGCCGGGAGCCAAGAGGCGCAGCCACAGGCCCTCGTGGCCGCCGATCCGGACCTCGACGCGCCCGCTCGGGTCCACCGGGACGTCGTCGGTCCCGGTCAGGACGTCGCGCAGGACGGCATCCGCGGGCACCTCGCCGAGCTCGAGCGTGACGATGGTGTCCTCCGCGCCGAGGTTGTGCAGCGCGAGGAGCCGCCAGTCGTCGCAGCGGCACACGTGGGCGAGCACCGAGGGCTGGTCGTGGTCGAGCACCTCGACGTCGGACCAGCCGATCTCGGGCATCTGGCGGTAGCGGCGGATGAGCCGGCGCATGAAGGACCAGAGCGAGTCGTGGTCCTCCCGCTGGGTCGCCGCGTTGACGTGCTCGGGCGCCCAGACGCCGGTGGGCTGCGGTCGGGTGAGCCGGCGCTTCGGCGCCGTGGAGAACCCGCCGTTCGGGCCGGCATCCCACTGCATCGGCGTGCGCACCGAGAGGCGGCCCTCGATCGCGAGGTTCTCCCCCATCCCGATCTCCTCGCCGTAGAAGAGCACCGGCGTGCCGGGCAGCGAGAACATCAGCGAGTAGACGAGCCGGATGCGGCGCTCGTCGCCGCCGAGCATCGTCGGGAGGCGCCGGCGCAGTCCGCGCCCGAAGAGCTGCATGTCGGGGTCCGGGCCGAATGCCGTGAAGACCTCCTTGCGCTCGGCCGTGCTCAGCTTGTCGAGGGTCAGCTCGTCGTGGTTGCGCACGAAGTTCGCCCACTGGCTCGTGATGTCCAGCTCGGGGCGCTCGCGGAGGGCGGTGGCGAGCGGCCCGGCATCCCCGCGGGCGAGCGAGAGGTAGATCGCCTGCATCCCGATGAAGTCGAACTGCATGTTGAGCCCGTCGCCGTCGGGGCCGCCGAAGAACTCCTTCTGCTGCGGGTAGGGGAGGTTGACCTCGCCGAGGAGGACCGCGTCACCGATCCGGCGGGTCACGAAGTTGCGGACGTCACCGAGGTAGCGCTGGGGGTCGAAGCCGTTGGGCTCGGAGCCCGGGTAGGTGTCGGTGGCGAACATGAACGGGACGGCGTCGATGCGGAAGCCGGCCACTCCCAGCTCGAGCCACAGGCCGAGGGTGCGGGCGATCTGGTCCTGGACGTCGGGGTTGGCGACGTTGAGGTCTGGCTGGGTCTTGTAGAAGTGGTGGAGGAACCACTCGCCCGTCTTCTCGTCGCGCTCCCAGATGCTGTCCTCCTTGTCGGGGAAGACGACCTCCTTCCTACCGCTGGGGGGCTTCCTGGCGGACCACACGTAGTACTGGCGATAGGGGTCGTCGACGCTGCGCCTCGCGCTCTTGAACCACGGGTGCTGGTCGGAGGTGTGGTTCATGACGAAGTCGACGATGACCCGGATGCCGCACGAGCGCGCCGTGCGCACGAGCTCGACGAAGTCACCCAGGCTGCCGAGGCGCGGGTCGACGCCGAAGAAGTCGGTGATGTCGTAGCCGTCGTCGCGGCCGGCGGTCGGGTAGAAGGGCATGAGCCAGAGGACGGTGACGCCGAGGTCGGCGAGGTACTCGATGCGGTCGGTCATCCCGCGCAGGTCGCCGATGCCGTCGCCGTCGCTGTCCTGGAAGGTCTCGACGTCCGCGCAGTAGACGACGGCCGACTTCCACCACATGTCACCGGTCTGTCCGAGCCTCATCGGTAGAGCTCCTCTCGCTCGACGGACGGTGTGCTCGTCGTGGCCGGCGGGGGTGGGCTTGGGGCGAGCTGTGGGATGACCTGCTCCCCGAAGGCGTCGATGAAGCGGTCCTGCTCCTTGCCGACGAAGTGGAGGTAGACCTCCTCCCAGCCCTGGTCGACGTAGCCCTGGATCCACGCCGCGTGCTGGGACAGGTCGGAGGAGACGTTGACGACCTCGGCGACCTGCTGGGGCGTGACCGTCGTGGCCATCGTGTCGAAGGCCTCGACGGTCTCGGTGTCCCAGGAGACGGGCGGGCCGTGGACGTTGCTCCGCCACTGGTCGTGGGCGATGGCGAGGGCCTCGTCGTCGGTGGGGGCCCAGCTGAGGTGCACCTGGAGACGGGCCGCCCCCCGGCCGCCCGCGCCGCGGTAGGCGTCGAGCACCTCGCGCAGGGTCTCGAGGGGCTGGTTCACGGTCACGAGGCCGTCGGCCCACGCCGCGTGCCGGGCTGCCGTCGCAGGGGTGACGGCGGGGCCGACGAGCGGCGGCACGGCATCCGGGAGGGTCCAGAGGCGAGCACGGTTCACGGTGACGAGCCCGTCGTGGTTGACCTCCTCACCGGAGAGAAGCCGGCGGATGACGTCGACGCACTCGATGAGCCGGGCGTCGCGGACGTCCTTGCGCGGCCACGCGTCGCCGGTGACGCGCTCGTTGGAGGCCTCGCCGGAGCCGAGCGCCGCCCAGAAGCGACCGGGGAACATGCTCGACAGGGTCGCGATGGCCTGTGCCGTGATGGCGGGGTGGTAGCGCTGGCCGGGCGCGGTGACCACCCCGAACGGGAGGCTCGTCGTGGCCAGCGCCGCACCGAGGAACGACCACGCGAACCCGGACTCTCCCTGGCGCTCGCTCCACGGTGAGAGGTGGTCGGAGGACATGGCCGCGGTGAAGCCCGCCTGCTCGGCGTGCTGCACGTCGCGCAGCAGTCGTCCGGGTGCGACCTGTTCGTGGGAGCAGTGGAAGCCGATGACGGTCATGCACCCCCACGCAACCCGAGATCGCGCGAGGAGTCAACGTGGGGGTGGAGCGAGCTCTCAGGCCGCGGGGTCGAGGAGGTGCGTCAGCGCCCGTTCCAGCGCGGGAGCCACAGCGATGCCAGCCGCGCAGCCAGGTGCGCCCCTGGCATCGCTGGACGACGAGAGACGAGACCTGCGAGAGGAAACCTCCCGCGCGTCACCCCTGGCGAGCCGCGAGGAACCGCCCCGCCACCTCGATGAGCCGGTCGTTCGCCTCACGCTCGGCGATCGTCGCCCGGGCACCGTCGGCGCCGTACGGGCGCACGGTCAGCCCGGCATCCTGGCAGGCCGCCGCGAACGCCCCGGTGTCCTCGCCCAGCCCGAACCACACGAAGTTGGCCTGGCTGTCGGACAGCTCCCAGCCCTGGTCGCGCAGCGCGGCCACGACGCGCTCCCGCTCGGACACGAGCTCCTTGACCCGCACCTCGAGCTCGTCGAAGGCGTCGAGCGAGGCGACGGCCGCCACCTGCGCGAGGGAGTTCACACCGAACGGGATCGCGGCCTTGCGCAGCGCCTCGGCCACCCGCTCGTGCGCCACGGCATACCCGACGCGCAGCCCCGCCAGCCCGTAGGCCTTGGAGAAGGTACGCAGCACCGCGACGTTGGGACGTGACCGGTGCAGGGCGAGGCCGTCGGGCGAGTCGGGGGCGGTGACGAACTCGAGGTACGCCTCGTCGATGACGACGAGCACGTCCTCGGGCACCCGCTCGAGGAAGAGGTCGAGCTCGGTGTCCCCGACCGCCGTTCCCGTCGGGTTGTTGGGGGTGCACACGAGCACGAGCCGCGTCCTGGGGGTGATCGCGGCCGCCATCGCCTCGAGGTCGTGCCGGTCACCGGCGGCCAGCGGCACCTGCACCGGCACCGCGCCGGCCAGTGTCACGAGGATCGGGTACGCCTCGAACGACCGCCAGGCGAAGACGACCTCGTCGCCGGGGTCGCACGTCGCCGCGATGAGCTGGCCCAGCACACCGACCGACCCGGGCCCGGTCGCGATCCGGGCGGCCGGCACGTCGAGCCGGGATGCCAGCGCCTCGGTGAGCGCCGTGACCCCCATGTCGGGGTAGCGGTTCACCTCCGCCGCCGCTGAGCGCACCGCGTGGAGCACGGACGGAAGTGGTGCGTACGGGTTCTCGTTGCTGCTGCACTTGTATGCCGTGAAGCCGGGGCGCGCCGCGGCCGGCTGTCCCGGCGTGTACGCAGGAAGGGCGTCCAGGGTGGCACGGAGGTGGACGGGGGTCATGCCGACCACTGTAGAGCCGGTCGCCCGACCCCCTCCCCGTGGATTGCCCGGGTGCACCCGACCGCCGGGGTGGTGACGCCGTGCCAGAATGCGCCGGTGAAGAACTTCCTGATCAGGGTCGCGGTCAACGGCGTCGCCCTCTGGGTCGCAGCCCTCGTGGTCCAGGGCGTGCACCTCGGCGAGGGTGGCGCGAGCTGGACCTCCAACGTCGTCACGATCGTCCTCGTCGCCCTGCTGTTCGGGCTCATCAACGCGGTCATCAAGCCGATCGTCAAGCTCCTCTCGCTGCCGTTCATCATCCTCACGCTGGGGCTCTTCACGTTCATCGTGAACGCGTTCATGCTGCAGATCACCGAGTGGATCAGCGAGCCGCTCGGGCTCTCCTTCACGATCGACGAGTTCTTCTGGGATGCCGTGTGGGCGGCCGTCATCATCACGCTCGTCTCGTGGGTCCTCAACCTCGTCCTCCCGGACGACGACTGACGAGGCCTCCACGATGGGTCGCCACGCGTCCAGAGGCGGTGGCGGCCGGAGTCGGACCCTCGCGCTCGTCCTGGTCCCGCTGCTCCTGCTGGCCCTCGCCGGCGGTGGCTACGCCTGGTGGCAGACGCGCTCCTCCGCGACCGCGGACACGGCATCCGGGGGGTGCCCCGAGCCGCTGAGGGTGCTCGTCGCCCCGGAGCTGAGCCCCGTCGCTCGTCAGGTCCTGACCACGACGAGGGTCGACGGGTGCCGGCTCGCTCGGGTCCAGTCCGCGTCGGCCCAGGTCGCGGTCGGGCAGATCGGTGCCGGGCGCGTCCCCGACGTGTGGGTTCCCGACTCCTCGACGTGGCTCGACTCCCTCACGGGAGCGGGTGACCTCCCGACCGCTCCCGGTGGCTGGAGGGCCGGGCCGTCCGTCGCCACGAGCCCGGTCGTGCTCGTCTCGCCGAGCACGGGGGCCAACGCGCTGAAGACCGCCCCGAGGTCCTGGTCGGACGTCCTCAACGTCTCCGGCCGGCTGCGGATGGCCAACCCCGACACCGACACCGCGAGCCGCCTCGCCTACTACGCCTCGCGGGTCGACCGCCCGGAGGCCCTCGACCTGACCTCTGCCGGCAGGCTCATCGTCACGTCCCGCTTCGCGGCCCCCTCGACCGAGCAGCTCTTCGCGATCGCCGCCGGGCACCCGCGCGACATCCTGCCCTTTCCGGCATCCGAGCAGGGGACCGCCGAGTTCGCCGCCCAGTCCCCCGGCGTGGTGAGGCCGTTCGTCCCCGCCGCGGGGACGGTGAGCCTGGACTACCCCTGGCTCGTCAACCTCGCCCTCGACCCGTCCCGGGCATCGACGGCCGCCAAGGCGCTCGCCGTGCTGCAGGGTAGTGAGGGCCGAGCCGCGATCGCGAAGGCCGGGTTCCGCGCGGGTGCCACCACGAAGGGCCCGTCGATAGCAGGCACGACGGCGGCGGCATACACCGAGCTGCCGGAGCTCGACCCGAGCGACCGCTTGGGTGCGCTGGAGCAGTGGGACATCCTGCGCACGGACATGCGCATGCTCGCGATCCTCGACGTCTCAGGCTCGATGAAGTACCCGGCGAAGGGCACGCGGGGGATGACGCGCGCCAAGGTCACGGAGGAGGCGGCGGTCACCGCCCTCAGCATCCTCCCCGCTGGGAGTCGGATCGGCGCCTGGGTGTTCTCCACCGACCAGCGCGGCAAGGGTGTCGACTACCGGGAGCTCGCCATGGTGAAGCGGCTCGACACGTCGTATGCCGGCCGCACCTGGCGCGAGCACCTCGTCGACGTGACGCGAACGCTCCCGAAGCGGCTGGGGGGCGACACCGGACTCTACGACACCACTGCCGCGGCCTACGAGAAGATGGTCAGGGAGTTCGACGACGACTACGTCAACTCGGTCGTCATCATGACCGACGGGAAGAACGACGACCCCGGTGGTGGGCTCGACCTCAAGCAGCTCCTGGCGAGGATCAGGGCCACGAGCAAGGGCGACCGGCCCGTGCGCGTCATCACCATCGGGATGGGCGAGGCCGATCCCGCGGCGCTCAAGGCCATCTCGAGGGCCACCGGCGGTACCTCGTACATCGCGAACACCCCGGCCGACATCCAGCGCGTGTTCGTGCAGGCGCTGCTGGCCCGGACGGCGAAGTAGGCACCCGGCTCCCCGATAGGGTCGGCGTCATGCGTGTCCTCGTCTCCGGCGGTGCCGGCTACATCGGGTCCCACACGGTCGTCCAGCTCGTCGCCGCGGGGCACGAGGTGGTGGTGGTCGACTCGTTCGCCAACGCCAAGCCCTCGGTGGTGGGCCGGCTCGAGGCGCTGACGGGCCGCCCGCTGGACGTTCGCTCGTTCGACCTGACCGACCTCGACAAGACCGAGCACCTGTTCGCCCACGAGCCGTTCGACGCCGTCATCCACTTCGCGGGGTTCAAGGCCGTCGGGGAGAGCGTCGAGAAGCCGCTGGAGTACTACGAGAACAACCTCGGCTCGACGTTCTCGCTCGTGCGGGCGATGCGCCGGCACGGGGTGCACCAGCTCGTCTTCTCCTCCTCGGCCACCGTCTACGGTGCTAACGCCCCGGTCCCCATGGGTGAGGACCTCCCCACGTCGGCGACCAACCCCTACGGCTGGACCAAGGTCATGCAGGAACAGGTGCTGCGCGACGTCGCCGTCGCGGACCCGACCTGGCGGATCGCCCTGCTGCGCTACTTCAACCCGGTCGGGGCCCACTCCTCCGGGACCATCGGCGAGGACCCCTCCGACATCCCCAACAACCTCATGCCCTACCTCGCCCAGGTCGCCGTCGGGCGGCTCGAGAAGCTGTCGGTCTTCGGCGGGGACTACCCCACCCCCGACGGCACCGGCGTGCGCGACTACATCCACGTCGACGACCTCGCCGCGGGCCACATCGCCGCCCTCACCCGGCTCGGCACCACAGACCGCCCCGTCTCGACGTGGAACCTCGGCACCGGGCACGGGACGTCGGTGCTGGAGCTGCTCCACGCGTTCGAGCGGGCCTGCGGCCACGAGCTCCCCTACGAGGTCGTCGACCGCCGCCCGGGAGACGTCGCCGCTTCCTACGCCGACCCCTCACGAGCCGAGGCCGAGCTCGGGTGGCGCGCCACCCGGACCGTCGACGACATGTGCGTCGACACCTGGCGGTGGCAGAGCCGCAACCCGCACGGCTACCCCGGGGCGTGAGGCGGCTCAGGCCTCCTCGGGAAGGGTGGCGTTGAACCGCAGCATGTTGCCCGCCGGGTCGCGGAACGCGCAGTCGCGGACGCCGTAGAACTGGTCCATCGGCTCCTGGAGGACCTCGGCGCCCGAGGCGCGGACGTGCTCGAACAGCCCGTCGACGTCGTCGCAGCTGAAGACGAGCGGTGTGAGGAGGCCCTTCGCGAGGAGGGTGTCGATCGCCGCACGGTCCTCCTCGCTCGTGCCGGGCCCGCCGCCGACGGACTGGATCGTGATCTCGAGCCCGGGCTGGCGCGGTGTCGAGACGCTGAGCCAGCGGTAGTCGCCCATCGAGACGTCCTTGGTGACCGTGAGGCCGAGGACGTCGCGGTAGAAGGTGAGGGCCTTCTCGTGGTCGTCGACGACGAGGAAGCAGTTGGCGACGGCGAGGGAGGCGGTGGCCGCTGACCCGGTGGCTCGTGATGCGGTGCTGGTGGTCGTGTCCATGGGCTCGAGGCTAGACATGGGCCGCCACCGCCTGCTTCTCCGATCCTGACCGCTTCCGGGTGGGCCGGTCGGCCTGCTTGGCGACGCACGCCGGGATGCCGCGCCGCTCCTCGTGCGACCGCGCCCGGTAGTCGCTCGGGGTCTCCCCCATGAGCTCGGTGAACCGGGCGCTGAACGAGCCGAGCGAGGTGCACCCCACGGCCATGCAGACGTCGGTGACCGAGAGGTCGCCCAGGCGCAGGAGCGCTGCCGCGCGCTCGACCCGGCGGGTCATGAGGTGGGCGTACGGCGTCTCGCCGTAGGCCTCGCGGAAGCTGCGGTGGAAGTGCCCCGTCGACATCAGCGCCTCGGCGGCGAGCGCCGGCACGTCGAGGGGCTCGGCGTAGTCGCGGTCCATCCGGTCGCGGGCCCGCCGCAGGCGGACGAGGTCGTCACGGTTCATCCGACAACCGTGCCACGCCGGACCGACACGGGGGAAGGCGAGCGCACGGCATCCACCTGACGACGCCCGCGGCGGACGGGCAGGGCGGCCGCGGCGGACGCGTGAGGCGGCCGCCGGATCGTGCGCCGGGTCACACCGGATGGCTGACGGGGCAACTACGACGCGGTGTAGTTTAGTGGCGTACTACGTCATGTCGTATTGACTCCAGGAGTCCTGCATGGATGCCGTCGATGTCGCCAGGTGGCAGTTCGCCATCACGACCGTCTACCACTTCTTGTTCGTCCCGATCACGATCGGCATGTCGCTGATCGTCGCGGTGTTCCACACCCAGTGGGTCCGCACCCGTGACCCGGAGTACTACCGCCTCACGAAGTTCTTCGGGAAGCTCTTCATCATCAACTTCGCCCTCGGACTGGTCACGGGCATCGTGCAGGAGTTCCAGTTCGGGATGAACTGGTCCGACTACTCACGCTTCGTCGGGGACATCTTCGGTGCCCCCCTCGCGTTCGAGGCCCTGCTCGCGTTCTTCCTCGAGTCGACCTTCCTGGGCATCTGGATCTTCGGCTGGGGCCGCGTCCCCGAGAAGCTGCACGCAGCGACCATGTGGGCCGTCCACATCGGCACCGTGCTCTCGGCCTACTTCATCCTGGCCGCGAACTCGTTCATGCAGAACCCCGTCGGCTTCAGGTTCAACCCCGAGACGGGTCGCGCCGAGATGGACGACTTCCTCGCCGTGCTGACCAACAAGGTGCAGCTCGTGACGTTCCCCCACGTCATCCTCTCCGCCTACATGGTCGGTGGAGCGGTCGTCATGGGCGTCGCGCTGTGGCTGCTCCGCAAGCACGCCGACACCCCCGACGCGAGCATGTACCGCCGGGCCACCCGCTTCGGGGCGATCTTCGCCCTCGTCGCCTCCCTCGGCGTCGTCGTCAGCGGCGACGTCCAGGGCAAGATCATGACCGAGGTCCAGCCGATGAAGATGGCGGCCGCCGAGGGCCTGTACACGACGACGGGCAGCGCGCCGTTCTCGGTCCTGTCCATCGGCTCGCTCGACGGCAGCGAGGCCACCCGGCTCATCGAGGTGCCGGGCCTGCTCTCGTTCCTCGCCACCGGCACCTGGGACGGCACCGTCGAGGGCATCGACGACCTGCGGGTCAGCGAGCGCGCCATGGCCGAGAAGGTCGCCGCGCAGTACGGCCCCGACGTCGCCAAGCTCGTCACCGCCGACGACTACACGCCGATCATCCCGCTGACCTACTGGTCGTTCCGCTTCATGATGGGCCTCGGCTTCCTCACGATGCTCTTCGCGGCGATGACCCTGTGGGCCACCCGCAAGGGCGGCACGCCGAGGGCGGTCTGGTGGACCTGGGTCGCCGTGCTGACCCCGCTGCTGCCGGTCTTCGCCAACAGCTGGGGCTGGATCTTCACCGAGGTCGGTCGGCAGCCGTGGATCGTCTACGGGCTCATGACGACGTCCACCGGCGTCTCCCCGTCGGTCAGCGCGACGGAGGTGTGGGTCTCGATGATCGCCTACACCCTCGTCTACGCGGTGCTGGCGGTCATCGAGGTCAAGCTGTTCCTCACCTACGTCCGTCGAGGGGCCGAGCCCTTCGAGGAGCCGGTCGACGTCAACGACGTCGACCAGGACGCCCCGCTCCAGTTCGCCTACTGACCTGACGAGGACTCACTGCCATGGACTACGCACTCATCTGGTTCTGCCTCATCGGTCTGCTCTGGGCCGGCTACCTCGTGCTCGAAGGCTTCGACTTCGGTGTCGGCGCGCTCCTCCCCGCCCTCGGGCGGGGCAGGGACGCCGCCGAGACCGAGAAGCGTCGTCGGGTCATGCTGACGACGATCGGCCCGCACTGGGACGGCAACGAGGTCTGGCTGCTCACCGCCGGCGGCGCGACCTTCGCCGCCTTCCCGGAGTGGTACGCGACGATGTTCTCCGCGTTCTACCTCCCGCTCCTCATCCTGCTCGTGGCGCTCATCGTCCGGAACATGGGCTTCGAGTACCGCGGCAAGCGCGACGACGACACCTGGCGCAAGCGCTGGGACTGGGCGATCATCGGCGGCTCGATCGTCGCCCCGCTGCTCGTGGGCGTGGCGCTGACCAACGTCGTGCGCGGCCTCCCGATCAACCAGGACATGGAGTTCACGGGCAACCTCTTCACGCTGCTCAACCCCATGAGCCTGCTCGGCGGCCTCGTCATCCTCGGGCTCAGCCTGACCCACGGCGCCTTCTTCCTCGCGCTGAAGACCGAGGGCGAGATCCGTCGTGACTCCCAGGCCCTGGGCACCTACCTCGGGCTCGGCAGCGCGGTGCTCGCCGTCGTGCTGCTGCTCTGGCTCGGGTTCACCCAGGGCACCGTGTGGACGTGGGTCACGACGGCGGTCGCCGCCGTGTCGCTGCTCGCCGCGATCTACGCGAACGTCAAGGGTCGCGAGGGCTGGGCCTTCGTCGGCACGGCCGTCACGATGGCCAGCGCCGTCGCGACGTACTTCCTCGCGCTCTACCCCGAGGTCATGCCGACCACCCTCCTGGGTGGCCTGTCGCTGAGCATCGAGAACGCGTCGAGCAGCCAGCTCACGCTCCAGATCATGACCGTCGCGGCGCTCGTGTTCACGCCGGTCGTGCTCCTCTACACCGCCTGGACGTACTGGATCTTCCGCAAGCGGCTCGGGACCCAGCACATCCCGAAGGCCGTCGCCGTCAGGTGACCGGTCGGTTCGTCCCATGAGGCCCTTCGACCCCCGGCTGCTCAGGACGGCGCCGGCTGCACGCCAGCCGGTGGCCGTCCTGGCGGCCGTCGGCGTCCTCCAGGGCGTCGCGACGATCGGCCTCACCTTCGCGCTGACGGCGCTCGTCGTCGCGGTCGTCGAGGGCACGTCCCTGCGCGGTCCGGCGACGTGGCTCGCGGTGCTCTTCGCGGTCCGCGCGGCCCTGGGCTGGGTGTCGGAGCGGGTCGCCGCGTGGGTCGGTGTGGAGGTCACGGCCGCCCTGCGCGAACGCCTCCTCGACCGGTGGCTGTCCGCACCGGCGGAGCGCCGACCGGACCCCGACCGGGCGGTCACCCTCGCCGCCCAGGGCGCGGCGTCCGTCGAGCCGTATGCCGCGCGCTTCCTCCCGGCCCTCGTCGCCGGTGTCGTGGTGCCGGCCCTCGCCGTGGGCACCCTCGTGTGGGTCGACCCGGTCAGCGCGCTCATCGTCGTGCTCACCCTTCCCCTGCTGCCCTTCTTCGCCGCCCTCATCGGGAGGTCGACCCAGGCCCAGACCGAGCGGCGGTGGGCGGCGCTGTCCTCGCTGTCGGGGCACTTCCTCGACGTCATGCGCGGCCTCCCCACGCTCGTCGGCTACGGCCGCGCCGAGCGGCAGGTCGGGGTCATCGGTGACGTGAGCCAGCAGCACCGCCGGGCCACGATGCAGACGCTGCGCCTGGCGTTCATGAGCTCCGCGGCGCTGGAGCTGCTCGCCTCGATCTCGGTGGCGATCGTCGCTGTCACGGTGGGCCTCCGGCTCACGCACGGCTCGATGACCCTCCAGGCCGGCCTCCTCGCCATCCTCCTCGCGCCGGAGGCCTACTGGCCGATCCGCCGGGTCGGAGCCGAGTTCCACGCCGCGGCCGACGGTGCCGAGGCGATCGACGGCATCCTCGACGACCTCGGGACCACCCCCGCCGCTGCACCGAGCCCCGACGGCAGGGGTTCGGAGGAGGTGGGCGTCGCGCTCCGCAAGGTCGCCTACACCTACCCCGGTGCGCACGCACCGGTGCTGACCGAGGTCTCCCTCTCGGCCGGACCCGGCCTCACCGCCGTCACGGGTCCGTCGGGCGTCGGCAAGTCCACGCTGCTCGAGCTCGCCGCCGGCCTGCGCAGCCCCGACACCGGCACCGTGGATGCCGGTCGCGCCCACCTCGTGACGCAGCGCCCGTTCCTCCCCGCGGGGACCCTGCGGGACGCGCTCACCCTCGGCAACGACGCCGACGACCAGGCCGTCTGGGACGCCCTGCGGCTCGTCGGCCTCGAGGGCTTCGTCGCCGCCCTGCCGCTGGCGCTGTCCACACCGCTCGGCGACGACGGGTTCGGGCTCTCGGCGGGGCAGCGATCCCGCATCGCGCTGGCCCGCGCCACCCTCTCGACCGCCCCGGTCCTCCTCGTCGACGAGCCCACCGCGCACCTCGACGCCGACGCGGCATCCCTCGTGCACGACGTGCTCGCCGACCTCGCCGAGCGCCGGACCGTCCTGGTCGTGACGCACCGCCCCGAGCTCGTCGAGCGCGCCGACCGGCACGTCGTCCTGACTCGCGAGGGCGCGGAGGTGGCGGCATGAGCACCCACCCGACGAGCCTGCTCCGACCCACGGCCGCGACGATCCAGGGTGGGCTGCTGGGAGGTGCGGCGACGGCATCCGGCATCGCCCTCACGGCGACGTCGGGGTGGCTCGTCGTCCGCGCGAGCGAGCAGCCGGTGATCCTCACCCTGCTCACCGCGATCGTGGCGGTGCGCACGTTCGGCATCGCCCGACCCTTCTTCCGCTACCTCGAGCGGGTCGTCTCGCACGACGCCGCCCTCGACGACCTCGCGCAGCGTCGGACCGCCGTGTATGCCGCGCTCGTCCCCCTCACCCCGGCCCGCCTCGGGCGGCGCTCGCGGTCGAGCGTGCTGGCGGGGGTCGTCGACGACCTCACCGACGTCGTCGACGCCCAGGTGCGGGTGACCGTGCCGGTGCTGTCGAGCGCCGTGGCCGGGGTCGTCGCGGCGCTGCTCGTCGCGTGGTTCGCCCCGACCGTGGGGCTCGTCGTCGTCGGCCTGCTCCTCGCGGTCGCCGCCTCGTGCGGGCTGGCGTGGTGGTTCGAGTCGCGGTCGCGCGACGAGCTGCTCGGCGCCCGGGCGGAGGTCCTCAGGGTCAGCGACCTCGTCGCGCGACAGGCCGGCGAGCTCCAGGCCGTCGGCGCCGGGGCGACGGCCGCGGCCTGGCTGCGCGACGCCCACGTGGCGCTCCGCCGGTCCGTCCGGCGCCAGAGCCGCGGCAGGGCCCTCGTCGCGGCGGTGCTCCTCGTGGCGACCGCGCTGGCAACCATCGCGGCTGCCTACCTCGTCGACCCGGCGGTGACGGGTGCACCGGTGGCGGCCCTGCTCGTCGTCGTGCCCGTGGCGGTCGGGGACGCGCTCGCCCCCCTCGTCGACACCATGCGCTCGCTGGCCCGGGCGCAGGGCAGTGGCGCCCGGCTCGACACCCTCCTCGACCAGGAGCCGGCCGTCGCCGACCCGGCGTCACCCCGGGACCCGGCAACGCCCCTCGGCGACGGCCCCCTGGTCGAGCTCGACGGCATCGCGGCGTCGTGGACCGGGCACGGCGAGCAGCTGGCGCCGACGAGCCTGTCCCTCGCGCCGGGCGACCGGGTCGCCGTGGTCGGCCCCAACGGCTCCGGGAAGAGCACGCTCCTCGCGGTGCTCGCGCGCCACCTCGACCCGAGCCGGGGGCGGCACAGCCTCGACGGCGTCGACGTGCGCGAGCTGTCGGTCGCCGACGTGCGCCGGCAGGTGGCCGTCGTCGACGACGAGCCGCACGTGTTCGCCACGAGCGTCGCGGGCAACCTCCGGCTCGCCCGTCCCGACGCCGACGACGACGCCGTCAGCCTCGCCCTCGAGCGGGCAGGGCTGGGCACCTGGCTCGCCGAGCTCCCCGACGGGCTCGACACCCGCCTCGGGACCGGAGGGCGTGGCCTCTCCGGAGGAGAACGCGCCCGGCTCGGGGTCGCCCGTGCGGCGCTCGCCGACCGCCCCGTCGTCCTCCTCGACGAGCCGACCGCCCACCTCGACCACGCCACCGCGACAGCCGTCCTCGACGACGTCCTGTCGGCCACCGAGGGCCGCAGCGTCGTCCTCGTCAGTCACCGACCAGAGGCCCTCGACCGGTTCAGCACGGTCCTCGACCTCGGCGCGACGCACCCGTTCGCGTCAACCCCGAAGGAGTAGCCATGCCGCACTCGACCTCCGCACCCCGACTCGGCGACCTCGAGCGGGTCGTCATGGAGCACCTCTGGGAGGCCGCGACCGCCGGCGGCAAGGCCTTCGGGGGGGCGACCGTCCGCGAGGTCCACGACCGGTTCGAGGGGGAGCGCCAGATCGCCTACACGACGGTGATGACCGTGCTCGACCGCCTCGCCAAGAAGGGACTCGTGACCCGCGACCGCGACGGACGCGCGTGGCGCTACTTCCCGGCCGACACGAGGGAGGCGCTCACGGCCCAGACGATGCGGCGCACGCTCGACGACATGGACGTCACCGACCGCCGCACCGCCCTCCTGCACTTCCTCGACGGAGCCACGAGCGACGAGCTCGAGGACCTCAAGGCAGCGCTCGCCGAGATCGAGTCCAGGGCCGACACGACCCCGACGGAGGAGGCCCCCGGCGGGCTGCGCCGCAAGATGAGGCGCCGCAGCACCTGAGGGTCGACTGCCGATCCGCCGCGCGGGCCTGTCACCATGGAGCCCGTGATCCCGTTCGTCCTCGCCGGGCTCGCGGTGCTGCTCACCTGGGTGGCCCCGGGCCTCATGGCCCGGCAGAAGCGCCTCCGGAGGGCTCCCCGGGCGGCGCTCGTCGCCTGGCAGGCCGTCACCCTCGGCGGTGTGCTCGCCGCGCTGGCCGCGGCACCGGCAGCCGTGCCACTGTTCCTCCACGGGGAGGCTGCCACGTCGCGCCTCGAGCTCGTCGTGCCCGCGATCCTCGTGAGCGGGGTCGTGCTGGCGCGGCTGCTGTGGGCGGGGCACAACGTCGGGACGCGGTTGCGCCGGGTGCGCGCGGACCACCGGCAGCTCGTCGACATCATCGCCAGCCATGAGCACGACGACCGGGTCCGCGTGCTCCAGCACCCCACCCCGACGGCGTACTGCATCCCCGGCCGCCAGTCGCGGGTCGTCCTCTCCCAGGGGGTGCTCGACGCGCTCCCGGGCGACCAGCTCGAGGCGGTGGTCGCCCACGAGGACGCCCACCTCAGGGGCCGCCACGACCTGCTGCTCGAGTTCTTCTCCGTCGTGCACGAGGCCGTGCCCGGCCCGTTGCGCTCCGACGCCGCGCTCAGCGAGGTGCGCCTGCTCATCGAGGCGCTCGCCGACCGGGCCGCCGTGCGGCGCAGCGGCGAGGTGGCCACGGCCCGCGCGCTGCTCACCCTGGCCGGCAGCCGGGCACCGGAGGCGGCCCTCGGCGCCGGCACCACGGCCCCCGTGCGGCTGCGGCTGCTCGCCGACGGGCCGCCGCACCCGGCGCTCACGGCCCTCGCCTACGGGTATGCCGCGCTCGCCGGCACGCTGCCGGTGCTGCTCCTGCTCCTCGCCTGGACCTGAGTCAGGCCCAGCTCGGCGGCGGGGGCGGCGGTGTCGACCCGGGGGGAGCCGTGGGCGGTGCAGGCGGCGGGGGTGGGGGCGGAGGTGGGGCGGACTGCGCGTCCCCGACGTATCCCGGCGGGGGCGGAGGGGGTGGCGGGGCGCCCGGAGCGCCCGGCGCGGGACCGACCGTCAGCGGCCCGAGACGTCCGGAGGACTCGAGCTCGCGGAGGGTGGCCAGCACACGCTCGCGGTCGGCGGGGTCGACGCTGCGGCCGGTGGCCTCGAGGTACGCGATGACACCGAGGTCGTGCAGCGCGCGGTCCGCACCACCGCCCGCTCCCGGGGTGTTGATGCCGGCCTGGGTCATCGCGACGTCGGCCTTGGCGGCCAGGTCGCTGGCGGCTGCCTTGGCTCGCTCGAAGAAGCTCATCGACGGACCTCCTGGGGTTGGTGGCTCTCGTGCGAAACCCTATGACCGGCACGCTCGTTGCGCCTAGCGTGACGGGCTGAGGCACTCCCGCGCACCCGCGCGGGCCCGACGACGACGAGGGAGCACCATGACGATCCACGGGTCGCTGTTCCAGGAGTTCAAGGAGAAGGAGTCCACGGACCCCTTCGCGCTCCAGAACAAGAAGCTGCTGCGCATCGACATGCGCTACGGCGAGGTCTGGGCGCGCACCGGCTCGATGGTGGCCTACCAGGGCGACGTGCGGTTCGTGAACAAGGGCTCGGGCGGGATCGGCAAGATGCTCAAGGCGGCCACGACCGGCGAGGGCGTCAAGATGATGCAGTGCTCCGGCTCGGGCGAGCTGTTCGTCGCCGACGAGGCCTCCGAGATCCAGGTGATGTACCTCGACAACGACGCGATCTCGGTCAACGGCGCGAACGTCCTCGCCTTCTCGAACTCGATCCAGTGGGACATCCACCGCATCCAGGCGCGCGGTGCCACGATGACCGGCGGCCTCTACAACGTCGCCCTCCGGGGCACCGGGTACGTCGCGATCACGACCAAGGGCGACCCCATCGCCCTCGACGTCGCGTCGTCGCCGACGTTCGCCGACGCCCAGGCCGTCGTCCTGTGGACCGCCGGCGTCTCGATGGACATCCGGGTGGACACCGGCGGCCTCGGCTCGATGATCCGCGGTGGCACCGGCGAGCTGCTCCAGATGGCGTTCGGCGGCCAGGGCTACGTCCTCGTCCAGCCCAGCGAGTCGGTGCTCCAGGGCGGGCACCAGTCGAACAGCCCCGGGAGCATGCTCGGCGGGTTCCTCCAGTAGCCGACGGCAGCTGACCACGGCGACGACCACCGCGGCGGCCGGCTCGGCGGCGCGCTCCCGGCATACGCAACAATCGTGGGCATGACGGCACAGGTGACCGGGACCGACATCCTCGACGTCGCGCGCGAGCAGGTGCTCGAGCGCGGGCTGCCGCTCACCGAGGAGCAGGTGCTCGAGGTGCTCCGCACCGGCGACGACCGGCTCCAGGACCTCCTCGCCCTCGCGCACGAGGTGCGCATGAGGTACCAGGGGCCGAGCGTCGAGGTCGAGGGGATCGTCTCGCTCAAGACCGGCGGCTGCCCCGAGGACTGCCACTTCTGCTCGCAGTCGGGCCAGTTCACCTCGCCCGTGCGGTCGGTGTGGCTCAACGTCCCCGAGCTCGTGCGGGCGGCGAAGCAGACCGCGGCCACCGGGGCGAGCGAGTTCTGCATCGTCGCGGCGGTGCGCGGGCCGGACGAGCGGCTCATGGAACAGATGCGCGAGGGCGTCGCGGCCATCCGCGCGGCCGTCGACATCAACGTCGCGGCCTCGCTCGGCATGCTGTCGCGCGAGCAGGTCGCCGACCTCGTCGACATGGGGGTGCACCGCTACAACCACAACCTCGAGGCGGGGCGCTCGTACTTCCCCCACGTCGTGACGACCCACTCCTTCGACGAGCGCTGGGACACCTGCCTCATGGTCAAGGAGTCGGGCATGGAGCTGTGCTGCGGCGGGCTCGTCGGCATGGGTGAGACCCTCGCGCAGCGCGCCGAGCTCGCGGCCCAGCTCGGCGAGCTCGAGCCGCACGAGGTGCCGCTCAACTTCCTCAACCCCCGGCCCGGGACGCCCTTCGGCGACCTCGAGCCGATGGAGACCGGCGACGCCCTGCGCACGATCGCGGCCTTCCGGCTGGCACTGCCACGCACCATCCTCAGGTATGCCGGGGGCCGCGAGCTCACGCTCGGCGACCTCGGCACCCGCGAGGGGCTGCTCGGTGGCATCAACGCCGTCATCGTCGGCAACTACCTCACGACCCTGGGCCGGGACCCGCGCGAGGACCTCGCCCTCCTCGATGAGCTCGAGATGCCGATCAAGGCGCTCAACGAGACGTTCTGAGCGCCCGGTGACGGACGAGGGGTATGCCGTCGAGCCGGTCGGGCGCCCGTCCGCGCCCGGCGAGTGGTGCGGGCAGTGCGGGGAGCCGGTCGCAGCCGGTGACCACGCGCGGTGTGCCCGACGGGCCGAGCTCGAGCCGCCCCGGTGGTGCGTGCACTGCCGGCGCCGGATGAAGGTGCAGGTCACGCCCGGGGCGTGGACGGCGACGTGCGTGCGGCACGGGACGGTCGAGCAGCCGACCTGGTCCTGAGCCCATCGGGAATGTCCGCTGGTAGTTGACGGTTCAATCATCTGGTCGACGTCGACCGCCCCCGACCAGCCCCCAGAGTCCCAGGAGTACCCCGTGAACGTCCTCGTCCTCGTCGGCAGCCTGCGCCCCGGCTCCACGAACCGCCAGCTCGCCGACGCCGCGATCGCCCACCTGCCCACCGGTGTCGTCGGCACCGTCTTCGCCCGGCTGGCCGACCTCCCGCACTACTCCGAGGAGCTCGACCACGACGACGTGCTGCCCGAGGTGGCCCGTGGCCTGCGCGAGGCCGTGGCGGACGCCGACGCGCTCCTCGTCGTCACCCCCGAGTACAACGGCTCGATGCCGAGCGCCGTCAAGAACGCGGTCGACTGGGCGTCCCGCCCCCGCGGCGCCTCGGCCATCGCCGGCAAGCCCGCCGCCGTCATCGGAGCCAGCGGTGCGCCGCGGGCCGCGCAGTGGGCCCGCGAGGACGGCGTCCGGGTGCTCCGGGTCGCCGGTGCCGACGTCATCGACGACACCGTCGGTGTCGGCTCGTCGTTCCAGGCGTTCGCCGACGGCCGCCTCGTCGACCAGGGCATCGACGCCGAGCTCCGCGCACTCGTCACCCGCCTCACCGGCCACGTCGGGGCCGTGCGCTCCGCCGCCTGACCGACACGGCTGCCTCACCGACACGGCTGCCTCACCGACACAATGGGGGTCGATGAACCCCGACGCGACCACCCCCGACTCCGACTCCGTCGAGGAGCTCCTGGCCTACGACCGCGCCCACGTGTGGCACCCCTACTCCTCGGCGCTCACCCCCCAGGACCCCTACCTCGTGGAGTCGGCGCACGGCATCCGGCTGCGGCTGCGGGACCGCGGCGGTGAGCCGCGCGAGGTCGTGGACGCCATGTCGTCGTGGTGGTCCGCGATCCACGGGTATGCCGTGCCCGAGCTCGACGAGGCGGCCCGCCGGCAGCTCGGCTCCATGTCGCACGTCATGTTCGGCGGGCTGACCCACGAGCCCGCCGTCGGGCTCGCCCGGCGCCTCCTCGGCCTCGCCCCCGACGGGCTCGAGCACGTCTTCCTCGCCGACTCGGGCTCGGTGTCCGTCGAGGTCGCGATGAAGATGGCCGTCCAGTGGCACATCGCGGCCGGGCGCCCACGCACGAGGTTCTTCACCGTGCGGGGCGGCTACCACGGGGACACGTTGTCGCCCATGTCGGTCACCGACCCGGTCAGCGGCTTGCATGCGCTCTTCCGCGGGCTGCTGCCCGAACACGTCTTCGCGCCCCGACCGCCCGGTGGTGTCGACCGCGCGCCCGACGACGCGGAGATGGTCGCCTGGGAGCGCGAGACGCGGGAGCTGTATGCCGCGCACGCCGACGAGGTCGCCGCCCTCATCGTGGAACCGGTGCTCCAGGGCGCCGGCGGGATGCACACGTGGAGCCCGTATGCCGTGGGCGTGCTCCACGAGCTGGCCCGCGGGCACGGGGCGCTCGTCATCCACGACGAGATCGCGACGGGGTTCCACCGCACGGGTCCGCTCTGGGCCGGCGACCGCGTGGCGACCTCGCCCGACATCCTCTGCGTCGGCAAGGCGCTGACGGGGGGCTACCTCACCCTCGCGGCCGTGCTCTGCACGCGCGAGGTCGCCGAGGGCGTGAGCCGTGGCGAGGCCGGGGGCCTCATGCACGGTCCGACGTTCATGGGCAACCCGCTCGCCTGCACGGTCGCCTCGGCCAACCTCGACCTGCTCGTGGCGCGCGACACCCCGGCCGAGGTGGCCCGGATCGAGCGGGGGCTGGCGGCGGGCCTGGAGCGCGCGGCATCCCTCGACTCCGTCGCGGACGTGCGGGTGCTGGGAGCCGTCGGCGTCGTGCAGCTGCGCGAGCCGGTGCGCGTGCCCGAGGTGACCGCTGCCGCCATCGCGCGAGGCGTGTGGCTGCGGCCGTTCCGCGACCTCGTCTACACGATGCCGCCCTACGTGACGTCGGACGCCGACCTGGCCGTCGTCACGGAGGCCCTCGTCGGCGCCGTGGCGGCCGTGCACGGCTGAGCGCCGCGCCGGCCGGCTCAGCGGCGGCGACCGCGGGTCACCACGTCGCGTTCGGCCACGGTGCAAGGCACCTCACACGGCTCGGTCGTGGCCAGACCTCAGTCGGCCTTCGCCTCGCCCCAGCCGTGCCAGTGCTCGATGCGCACCCAGCAGCTGACCCGCGGCCGGTCGCGCACCCGGTAGGGCTGCCCGCCGTAGTGCATCGAGAGGCGGTCGATGTCCGCGAGCGCGCGCTCCGGGTCGTCCTCCCACCGCACGATCGGGCCACGGATGCTGACGTGGGTGTACCACTCGTCCTGCTTGAGCGCCGTCAGGGCCACCTCGGGGTGCTTGCGCATCCACGCGAGGCGGGCGCGGCCGGCATCCATGTTGAGCAGCACGGTGCCGTCGTCCTCGACGAGGTACCACGTCGCGACGGACATCGGAGCACCGCCCGGCCTTCGGAACGCGACGACCGCGGGGTTGGGCTGCGCGAACAGCGCGGCGACGTCGGCGGGGAGCGGGGGCTTGGGCATGGGGTGGTCCTCGGGTCGGGGGCGTCGTGTTGCCCCCGATCCTGCCCCCTCCCGCTCGGCCCGAGGTGTTCCGGAAGCGGCTCGGAGGTCGTCGTGGCAGGATCGGGGCCGTGACGAGCCCCCTCGACTGGATCCGCGAGGCTGCCGCGACCCGTGCGGACGCTGGGCTCACCCGGCACCTCTCGACGACGAAGTCCGGCGACGCCCTCGACCTCGCGGGCAACGACTACCTCGGGCTGCGCACCCACCCGACCGTCATCGCCGGGGCGGTCGCCGCGGCACAGACCTACGGCGCGGGTGCCGGGGCCTCGCGACTCGTCACCGGCACCCTCGACGTCCACGAGGAGCTGGAGGCCGCCCTGACCACGCTGACGGGGGCGCCTGCTGCGCTCGTGCTCAGCAGCGGGTATGCCGCGAACCTCGCCGCGCTCACCACGCTCGCCGACGCGGGGACCCTCATCGTCAGCGACGAGCACGCCCACGCCAGCCTCATCGACGGCTGCCGGCTCTCGCGTGCGGCCGTCTCGGTCTCGCGCCACAACGACCTCGACCACGTCGCCGAGCTGCTCGCCCGGCGCGAGAGCCCGCGTGCCGTCGTCGTCGCGGAGTCGATCTACTCGGTCAAGGGTGACGCCGCCCCCGTCGAGGACCTCATCGCGCTCACGGCGGAGATCGGTGCGCTCCTCATCCTGGACGAGGCGCACGCCCTCGGGGTCGTCGGACCGGGGGGTTCGGGCCTGGTGTCCGCCGCGGGCCAGTCCGGGGCCGAGCACGTCGTCGTCACCGGCACGCTGTCGAAGTCCTTCGCCTCCCAGGGTGGGGTGGTGCTGGGCTCGCACGTCGTGCGGGAGCACCTCGTCAACACCGCACGGCCCTTCATCTACGACACGGGCCTCGCGCCGGCCGCTGCCGGAGCGGCCCTGGCGGCCCTGCAGGTGCTCCGCGAGCACCCCGAGCTGACCGACCGCGTCCACGAGAACGCCGCGCGGCTGGCCCGCGCCTGCGGGGTCGACGAGCCCGAGGGTGCCGTGATGTCCGTGCCGATGGCCGGCCCGCACGAGGCGGTGGAGGCGATGGAGCGAGCCCGGGCCGACGGCATCCGGATCGGCTGCTTCCGGCCACCGTCGACGCCCGACGGCACGTCGCGGCTGCGCCTGACCTCGCACGCGAACCACAGCGACCTCGACCTCGACCGCGCCTGCGAGGTGCTCGCGTCGGTCGTGGCCGCTCGTGTCTGACCCTCGCTCGCTGCCGTCGGTCGTCCTCGTCACCGGGACCGGCACCGAGGTGGGGAAGACCGTGGTCACCGCCGCCCTCGCGGCCCTCGTGAGGCACCGGGGCACCTCGGTGGCCGTCGTCAAGCCCACCCAGACCGGCCTCGGGCCCGGCGAGGCCGGTGACGCCGACGACGTTCGTCGACTCGTGGGGGACGACCTCCCCGTCCACGAGCTGGTCCGGCTCCGCGACCCGCTCTCGCCGGAGGCCGCGGCCCGCCGGGAGGGGGTGGCCCTGCCACCCGTGGCTGCGCACGCGAGGCGGGTCGCCGAGCTCGCCGCCGTCACCTCGGTCGTGCTCGT
The DNA here is from genome assembly GCA_035703305.1 of Ornithinibacter sp. Classification (GTDB taxonomy): domain Bacteria; phylum Actinomycetota; class Actinomycetes; order Actinomycetales; family Dermatophilaceae; genus Fodinibacter. The sequence goes on from DASSYJ010000029.1 coordinate 49,419, forward strand.
CGAGGGGGCGGGCGGGCTGCTCGTGCGCCTCGACGCCCGTGGCGGGACGCTCGCCGACGTGGGGACGGCCCTGCGCTACAAGGGGGTGAGCTGCGGCGCCGTGCTCGTGGCGAGCGCCGGGCTGGGCACGCTCAACACGGCGGCCCTGACGGCCGAGGCCCTGGCGGCTCGTGGGATCCCGCTGCTCGGCGTCGTCGTCGGTTCGTGGCCCGCCGAGCCCGGGCTCGCGGAGACCGAGAACCTCACCGACCTCCCCCGGGTCACCGGCGCCGCCCTGTGGGGATCGGTCCCCGAGGGCGCCGGCCGGATGCCGCGTGCGGAGTTCCTCGCCGCTGCACCCGGGTGGTTCTCGATCACCTGACGCGAGGCAGGATGGGGCGATGAGGGAGCGTCCGTACCGCGTCACCGTCGTGTGCTGGGGGAACATCTGCCGGTCGCCCATGGGCGAGTACCTCCTGCGTGAGGCGTTCGACGAGGCCGGTCTCGGGGACCGGGTCGTGGTGGACTCCGCTGGCACCTCCGCCGACGAGCTCGGCAGCGGCATGCACCCGCGCACGGTGGCCGTCCTGCGGCGCAACGGCCACGTCGACGCCGGGTGGTCCGACCACGTGGCCCGCCGGTTCGAGCGGTCGTGGTTCGACGAGGTCGACCTCGTGCTGCCGGTCGACCACGTCCACGTCGACCGGCTCGAGCGGCTCGCCCGCGACGAGGCCGACCGCGCCAAGATCCGCCTCTTCCGCTCCTTCGACCCCGACGCCGTCGCGGCCGGTGAGCTGGGGATGGACGACCCCTGGTACGGCACCGACCCGGCATACGACCAGACGTATGCCGAGGTGACGGCGGCGCTCCCGGGCATCGTCGAGCACGTCCGCCGCGAGCTGGACCGCCGCCCCACCCCCTGACCTCCCCGACCTTGTCTGTCAGGTCGTCGCGACACGCCGCGGACGGCCGCAGCCCCACAGACAGAGTCGGGGGGCCATCCGGGGGCGGGCGGGCGGCATCCGGCCTCCGCGTGCTCTGGGAGGATGGCCGCATGGCCAGCCCAGCCGACGCGACCCGCCCAGCCGACGCGACCCGCCCAGCCGACGCGACCGGCCTCGCCGCCACGACGCGTCTCGCCGAGGCGGACCCGCCGATCGCCCTCGGCGCGCTCGACGGTCGCTACCGCGGGGTCGTCGCACCCCTCGTCGACCACCTGTCCGAGCCGGCGCTCAACCGGGCCCGCGTGCACGTCGAGGTCGAGTGGCTCATCCACCTCACCGACCACGATGTCGTGCCGGGGGTGCGACGCCTCACCGCCGACGAGAAGGCGGCGCTGCGGCACGTGGTCTCGGACTTCGGCGCGGCGGAGATCGAGGAGATGGCCGCCACCGAGCGGGTCACCCAGCACGACGTCAAGGCGGTCGAGTACTTCCTCAAGCAGCGCCTCACCCGGATCGCCCCCGCGCCCGAGGACACCGGCCTCGCCGAGCTCATCCACTTCTGCTGCACGAGCGAGGACGTCAACAACCTGTCGTATGCCGTGCTGGTCAAGGGTGCGGTGCACGAGGTGTGGCTGCCGCGCGCGAGCGCCCTCGTCGAGAAGCTCGCCACCATGGCGTCCGACCTGCGGGACGTCCCCCTGCTGGCCCACACCCACGGCCAGCCGGCGACCCCGACGACGATGGGCAAGGAGCTGGCCGTGCTCGCGTGGCGGCTCCAGCGACAGCTCCTGCGGATCGAGGACGCGGAGTTCCTCGGCAAGCTGAACGGCGCCACCGGCACCTACGGTGCGCACGTCGCCGCCGTGCCCGGCGCGGACTGGCAGGACGTCAGCCGGGGGTTCGTCGAGCACCTCGGCCTCACGTGGAACCCCCTGACGACCCAGATCGAGAGCCACGACTGGCAGTCCGAGCTCTACGCCGACCTGGCCCGCTTCAACCGGGTGCTCCACAACATGTGCACCGACGTGTGGACCTACATCTCGATGGGCTACTTCGCGCAGGTCCGGGGCCAGGGCACCGTGGGCAGCTCGACCATGCCGCACAAGGTCAACCCGATCCGCTTCGAGAACGCCGAGGCGAACCTCGAGGTGAGCAACGCCCTCTTCGACGTGCTCGCCGCGACGCTCGTGCAGAGCCGCCTCCAGCGCGACCTCACCGACTCCTCGATGCAGCGCAACATCGGCTCGGCGTTCGGCCACAGCGTCCTCGCGATCGACAACGCGACCCGTGGCCTCGACGGCCTCGACGCCGTCCCGGAGGCCATGGCCGCCGACCTCGACGCCAACTGGGAGGTGCTCGGCGAGCCGATCCAGTCGGCGATGCGGGCCCTCGGGGCGCGCGGCGTCCCGGGCATGGAGGAGCCCTACGAGCGCCTCAAGGAGCTGACCCGTGGCCGTCGCATCGGCCGGGACGACATCGTGGAGTTCGTCCGCGGGCTCGGCCTCCCGGCGGACGTCGAGGAGCGCCTCACCTCGATGACCCCGGCGACCTACGTCGGGCTCGCCCCCGACCTCGTCGACCACCTGCGGTGACCGTCCGGACCCACCCCGCCGACCTCGACGACCCCATCGGCCCGCTGGTCGGCTCGGTGGCGCGGGTCGGCCCCGCCGGACCACCGGGCGGAGGGGGTGTCAGATCGTGACCTCGCCGTGCGGGGTGTCGAAGGTGACGGCCATGAGGCCGGGGGTGCCGTGCGGGGAGACGAACTCGAAGTCGATGACCGACGAGGTGTTGTCGGCCGGGAGCCCGAGCCACTCACGCACGCGGTCGGGGTCCCCCGCGATCTGCAGGGAGTCGATGGTGACCTGGGTGTTCGCGTCGTCGGAGGGGTGCGGCACCCCCGCCTCCCACTCGATGAAGTAGGGCAGCTGCGGGTCGGCCTGCAGGCCCTTGACCCCGAGCTGCTTCCAGCGCAGCTCGACGCCGTCGGGGCGGTGCCGGTTGCCGAGGACCGCCTCACGGCCGAGGCGCGACTCCTGCTCGGAGATGTCGTCGACCTGGACGACCCAGCCGAGCCAGCCGCCGCCGGCCTCGGAGCGGGCCCGGACGGCCTGCCCGAAGGGTGCCTTGTCGCTGGCGGGGTGGTCGAGGACCTCGACGACCTCGACGTAGCGCTCGTGCGCGAGCGGCAGGATGATGTTGCGCGTCCCGAAGCGCGGGTGGACTCCCCCGTCGACCGGCTCGACACCGATCTGCTCCGCGAGGCGCCGAGCCGTGGCCCTGAGACCATCGTGCTCCGCCGCATAGACGACATGGTCAACTCGCATGCCGTTCATCGTCGCATATGGGAAGGGGTGCTCTTGACACGCCCCGTGCCACCCCGGAGCGACCCCACGAGCCTCAGTCTGCGCGCTGCCGAACCGCCTCGTAGAGGACCACGGCGGCGGCCGTCGCCGCGTTGAGGGAGTTGACCCGACCGACCATCGGGATGCGCACCCGCTCGTCGGCCGCCTCGAGGGCGCGCGCGGTCAACCCGTCCTTCTCCGTGCCGACCGCGATGGCCACCCGCCCCCGGTAGTCCACCGCCGTGTGGAGCGTCTCGGTGTCGGGGGTCGTCGCCACGAGACGGATGCCGTTGCCCCGCAGCCACCCGAGCACCTGCTCCGTCGCCGCCGAGGCGACGGGCACGGAGAACACCGTGCCCTTGCTCGCGCGGACGACGTTGGGGTTGCCCCAGTCGGTGACGGGGTCGGCGGCGACGACGGCGGCCACGCCCACGGCATCCGCCGTGCGCAGCACCGCACCGAGGTTCCCCGGCTTCTCGAGCCCCTCGCAGACGAGCACGAGGGGGTCGGGCGGCAGCGAGAGCTCGTCGAGCGGGACCCCGGCGACGGGCACGACCGCGAGGAAGCCGTCAGGGCCCTCGCGGTACGCGACCTTCTCGAATGCCGTCCGACTCAGGCGGATCGTCGTCGCACCGAGTGCCCGCGACCGGTCGAGCAGCACGCCCTGGCGCTCCGGCTCGAGCATCAGCTCGGGGCAGTGCAGCACGGTCTCGGGCACGACCCCCGCGTCGAGGGCGAGCCCGAGCTCCTCGTACCCGTCGACGACCGTGCGACCCTGCTCCTCCCGGACCCTGCGCCGACGGAGCGCCAGCACCGCCCTGAGGCGCGGGTTCGTCGCGGAGGTGACGTGCAGCTCGGCCATGGCGGGCCCAGCATCCCATGCTCGAGGCGCGTTGAACCGGCCTGGCACGTGGAGCGATCGAGGGCCGTGCGGTGAGGTAGAAAGGCCGGATGAGCGACACCCCGGCCCGAGAGAGGACCCCCACGCGCGCCCGCCGGCTGGTGCGGGCCGGGGTCTATGCGCTCGTCGTCGGCGTCGTGCTCTTCGGCGTCGGGTTCCTCGTGCGCAGCAAGTGGGACCCGCTGATGTCCCTCGACGACGACCTCATCACGCGGGCGACGGGCGTGACCCGCCCGCGTCCCGGGCTGCGCGACACCCTCGTGACCTGGCAGTGGCTCACCCAGCCCATCCGCCTCTACCTCGTGGGAACCCTCCTCTGCCTGTGGGTGTGGCTCGTCAAGGGGCTGCGCACCCGTGCCTGGTGGGCCTTCGGCACGATGATGCTCGCGTGGAGCATCGGGCTCGGCGCCAAGGACGTCTTCCAGCGCGCCCGGCCGGTCGTGGAGGACCCCGTCTCCGAGGCGCCGGGCTACTCGTTCCCCTCGGGGCACGCCCTCAACTCGGCGGCCTGGGCGACGACCGTGGTGATCCTGCTCTGGCCGGTCGTCAAGCCCCGGGCCGCTCGCGTCGCGATGGTCGTCGCGGCGGTGCTCGTCGTCGTCCCGACCGCCCTCGACCGCGTGTTCCTCGGCGTGCACTACCCGAGCGACGTCACCGTGGGGGTGCTCACCGGCGTGGGGCTCGCACTGGCGTCGTATGCCGGCTACTCCGGCTGGAACCCGCCCGAGCCGACCGCTGCGGACGACCCTGACACGGGTGCCCGGCGCCAGCACGACGACGACACCCCCTCCCCCCACGACCGCGAGGGCGCCCTGCCCGCCGGTCGCTCTCGCCCCACCGAACCCCAGGAGACCTGATGCCCTTCCTCACCCGCTGGGACGAGGACCAGAGCCGTCCGACGTTCCTCTCTGCCCTGCGCGACTTCGCCGTGCGCGCGGTCCTGCCCGGGATCCTGCTCTTCGCGGTCATCGTCGGCTTCGGGCTGTTGCTCATGGGTCCCCTCCACGCCTTCGGCGAGCGGGAGAACTCCGTGAACCGGTGGCTGGAGGACCGGCGGACTCCGACGGGCGAGACCATCACGCATGTCATGTCCACCATCGGTAACACCGAGTACGTCATCGCCGTCTGCCTCATCGTCGTGGCGATCGTGTGGTGGAGGACGAAGCAGTGGTGGTTCGCGGTCGTCCCCCTGGCGGCGATCGGGCTGCAGGCGACGATCTTCGTCGTCGCGGCGTGGGTCGTCGGCCGCGAGCGGCCCGACGTCAAGCTCCTCGACCCGGCACCGCCGACCTCGAGCTATCCCAGTGGGCACGTCGGCGCCTCAACGGCGCTCTACGTCACGTTCGCCCTCATGGCGACTCGCATCCGCAACGTCGTCGTGCGAAGGCTCGTCATCGCGGTGTGCATCGTCGCGCCCCTCCTCGTCGGCTTCGCCCGGCTCTACCGCGGAGCGCACCACCCGACGGACGTCCTGTGGGGTGTCATCAACGGCGTCGTCTGCGCGCTCCTGGCGTGGAACTACCTGCGTCGCGAGCCCGCAGCGGAGGGCGGCGGCCAGGCGTCGACCCCGGAGAGCGCTCAGAGCCGCGCGTAGCGCGCGCGGGCGAAGGAGTAGACGCCGTATGCCGCGATGCCCACGGCGACCAGCGTCAGGAGGAACGGGCCGAACGCCTGGTCCTTGAGGGTCTTGAGCGCGCCGTCGAGCCCCTGCGCCTTCTCGGGGTTCGCCTGCCATGCCGCCACGAGGAAGAAGAAGCCGACGATGACGAGGGCGACGCCCTTGGCGATGTAGCCGATGCGCCCCGCGACGACGGCCCACTGGCCGGGGTGCTCGCGGAGGTCCTCGAGGAACTTCTTCGTCCAGCCCTTGTAGACGTGGTATCCCGCGACCCCGAGGACGACGAGGCCGAGGACACCGACGAGGAGGCGCCCACCCGGGCTGCCCATGAGGCCGGCCGTGAAGTCCTCGGTCTGCTTCTCGTTCGAGCCCCCGCCCCCCTGGGCGACCTTGAACGAGGTCCAGGCGAACACGGCATACATGAGGCCCTTGGCAGCGGCCTTGCCGCGGTCCTTGGCCTCGCCGTGGCTGATCGCGGCCTCGATGAGCTGCCAGATGGCCAGCATCGCGAACCCGACGACGGCGACGCCGAGGAGGAACGGCCCGGTGCCGGAGCTCGCGATCTCCTTGAGGGCTCCGGTGGTGTCGGCGCTCTTGGAGCCGGCCCCGATGTTCCACGCGATCTTGACGGCTATCCATGCGATGACGAGGTGGAGGATGCCGAGCACGACGTACCCGAGGCGGGCGCCCCATTCGACGACTCGGCTGTTTCCGGCCTCGCGGGCGACGCTCGTGGCCTCGGTGGTGTCCATGCGGGTCACCTTCCCACCTGCAGGGACGAGATGACGAGATCCGTGCGGACCGGTTCTGACCGTCGTCAGAGCAGGGCGCGGAGGACCGGGACGAGGCCGTCCTCGTCGACGTGGCCGGTCACCTCGTCGGCGACCGCCTTGACCTCGTCGGGGGCGTTGCCCATCGCGACACCCCATGCGGCCCACTGGAGCATCTCGAGGTCGTTGCGCTGGTCCCCCACGGCCACCGTGTGCATCGGCTCGACCGCGAGGCGGCGCCGGATGCCCTCGAGGGCGGCACCCTTGGAGACCCCCTCGGGCGTGATGTCGAGCCAGGCGCTCCAGCCGACGGCGTACTCGACGCCGTGGAGGCCGATCCGCTCGGTGCGCTCGAGGAAGTCCTCGCTCGTCGTCGTCGGGTCACGCAGGGTCAGGCGGGTCACAGGGGTGGCCATGAGCTCCTCGAACGGCACGACCCGCGGCGTGCCGTCGAGCTCGCCGTCGGGGAAGGGTGCCGTGACCTTGAAGCCGACGCCGAGCTCCTCGACGGCCACGAGTGCCGACGGGAAGTGCTCGCGGAGCACGCGCAGCGCCGGGCTCGGGTCGAACGTCACGGCTTCGAGGACCTCGTAGCCGTCGGCGAGGTCGGGGTCGAGGCGGATCGTCACGGCGCCGTTGGCGCACACGGCATACCCCGTGGTGAGGCCGAGGCGGTCGAGCACCGGCAACGTGCCGATGATGGCCCGGCCGGTCGCGATGGTGACGTGGTGCCCCGCGTCGGCGACCCGCTGGACGACGTCGCGGACTGCATTCGAGAGCTCTCCCTCGTGGTTGACGGTGGTGCCGTCGATGTCGAGGGCGACGAGGTGCGGGGTCGTCATGGGGTGCGGCGCACCGGGGTGAGCACGTCGAGCCCGACGTGCGGGCGCAGCGCCTCGGGGACGACGACGGAGCCGTCGGCCTGCTGGTGGTTCTCGAGCATCGCGACGATCCAGCGCGTCGTCGCCAGGGTGCCGTTGAGGGTTGCGGCGACCTCGTTTCCGGACTCGCCCCTGAACCTCGTGTTGAGGCGGCGGGCCTGGAAGGTCGTGCAGTTCGACGTCGAGGTCAGCTCGCGGTAGCGGCCCTGGGTGGGGACCCATGCCTCGCAGTCGTACTTGCGCGCCGCCGGGCCGCCGAGGTCGCCTGCCGCCGTGTCGATGATGCGGTAGGGCACCTCGATCGTCGCGAGCATGTCCTTCTCGAACTCGAGGAGCCGCTCGTGCTCGGCGGCCGCCTCGTCGGGGCGGCAGTAGACGAACATCTCGATCTTGTTGAACTGGTGCACCCGGATGATGCCCCGGGTGTCCTTGCCGTAGGACCCGGCCTCCCGGCGGTAGCAGGTCGACTGGCCGGCATACCGGATCGGGCCGTGGGAGAGGTCGATGACCTCGTCGGCGTGGTAGCCGGCGAGGGCGACCTCGGACGTGCCGGTGAGGTAGAGGTCGTCGGCCTCGAGCCGGTAGACCTCGTCGGCGTGGTGGTCGAGGAACCCGGCGCCGGCCATCACCTCGGCCTTGACGAGGGTGGGCGTGATGAGCGGGACGAAGCCGGCGGCGATGGCCTTCTGCATCGCGAGGCCGAGCAGGCCCATCTCGAGCCGGGCCCCGACGCCCTTGAGGAAGTAGAAGCGGGCTCCCGAGACCTTCGCACCGCGCTCCATGTCGATCGCGTCGAGGGCCTCGGCGAGGGCGAGGTGGTCGCGCGGCTCGAAGCCGTCGGCGGCGAAGTCGCGCGGCTCGCCGACGGTCTCGACGACGACGTAGTCGTCCTCACCACCGCTCGGCACCTCGGGCTCGATGACGTTGCCGACCGTGCGCAGGAGGGCCTCGAGCTCCGCCTGCGCCTCCTCGGCACCGGCCTGGAGTGACTTCACCTGTGCCGCAACGTCCTTCGTGCGGGCCAACAAGGCCTGCTTCTCCTCGCCCTGCGCCCGGGCGACGTCCTTGCCCATCGACTTCTGCTCGGCGCGGAGCCGCTCGTAGGCCGTGAGGGAGCCGCGGCGACGCTCGTCGGCCGCCCGGATCGCGTCGACGATCGCCTCGTCCTCACCCCGGGCGCGCTGGCTGGCTCGGACGAGGTCGGGGTCCTCGCGGAGGAGCTTGATGTCGATCACCCGTGGAGTTTATCGACGCGGGGCGCGGCTCCCGACAGGCCGGCCGGACGGCCCCGCGGCGTCGGGCTGACCACCTACGCTGCGAGGTGCAGTGCCACGTCACGGAGGAGGAGCCGTGCAGGACCTCACCGCAGGCCGTGCCGCCGTCGTCACCGGTGGCGCCCGCGGCATCGGGCTCGCCGTCGTGGGGGCCATCGCGGCCCAGGGCGTCGGCGTGCTCTGCCTCGACCAGCCCGACGCCGACTACGGCCCCTTCGACGAGGTGTGCCGCGTCTCCGGCGTGCCGTCGGACCACGTCGGCGTCGACGTGCGCGACCAGCCCGCGGTGAGGGCCGCGGTCGCCCGGGTGAGCGACCTGGGACCGCTGTCGTATGCCGTGAACTGCGCCGGTGTGGACGGCCTCGTGCCGTCGGCCGGGATGAGCGCCGAGGAGTGGAACCGGGTGCTCGACGTGGACCTCGACGGGGTCATGTACGCGTGCCAGGCCGAGCACGAGCTCATGGCCGCCCGCGGGGGCTCGATCGTCAACATCGCCTCCATGTCGGGGCACATCGTCAACCGGGGGGTCACCCACGCTGCGTATGGCGCGGCCAAGGCGGCCGTCATCCACCTGAGCAAGGCCCTCGCGGTCGAGTGGGCCACGGCCGGTATCCGGGTCAACTCGGTCAGCCCGGGCTACACGCTGACCGAGATGACCCGCCTCAACCCTCCGGAGGTCAACGCGGGGTTCGCGTCCCAGACACCCCTAGGGCGGCTCGCAGAGGTCGAGGAGGTCGCCGAGCCGGTCGTGTTCCTCCTCGGGGAGCGCGCCTCGTTCGTCACCGGCACCGACCTGCTCGTCGACGGGGGGTTCTGCGCGTGGTGACCGGCCCGGCGGGCCGGGGGTCGGGACGCCGGGCGACCCGGGTCAGTCGGCCCCGCCGCTCCGGCGTCAGTCGGCCCGCCGCTCCGGCGTCAGTCGGCCCGCCCCGTGAGCACCAACCCGGTCCCGAGGCCGACCATCATGAGCCCGCCGACCCCGCCGACGCGCTCCATCCGCTTCGGCGACCTCGCGAACCAGTCCCGGGCGCGGCTCGCGGCAAGGGCGACGGTGCCGTCCATGACGACCGCGAGCGCGGCGAACACCGCTCCGAGCGCCACGAGCTGGGTCAGCACGGGCGAGGTCTGCACGACGAACTGGGGCAGCAGTGCCGCGAAGAAGACGACGGTCTTGGGGTTCGTCACGCCGACGACGTAGCCCGCCCGCACCGCGTGCAGGCTCGGGGCCGTCAGCGGCACCCCCGCCTCGAACGCCTCCGCGAGGGCCCGCCGGTGCCGGATCGCCTGGACGCCCAGCCACACGAGGTAGCCCGCACCGACCACCTTGAGGACCGTGTATGCCGTGGCGCTCGCCGCGATGAGCGGGCCGAGCCCCACGGCCAGCCCGCAGATCTGGGTGAGGATGCCGAGGGCGTTCCCCACGACGGTGAGCAGGGCCACCCGACGCCCGGCGGAGAGGGCCCGCCCGATCGTGAAGAGCACGCTGGGGCCCGGGATGGCGATGATGACCGCCGACGCCACGGCGAACGCCAGGAGGGTGGAGGGGGACGGCATACCGGTCAGTGTGACGTGCCGGGAGCCTCTGGCGCACCGGCATTCCGGCCGGTGGCGCCGTCACTCTCGGCCTCGACGCGCTGGGCGTCGAGGCGCCGCATGACCGGGGTGGCGAGGATGCCGTGGACCACGACGGAGAGCGCGACCGTGAAGCCGACGGTCGACCACAGCCACCGCTCCTCGGGGAACGTCGCCGCCCCCGCGGCATACGCGACGTAGTAGATCGAGCCCACGCCGCGGACGCCGAAGAAGGCGACGGCCAGGCGCTCGCGGTGGTCGAGGCCCGAGGTGCCGACCTGCGTGCGGTGGCCGAGGAACGAGAGGTAGCCGGCGACGGGCCGGATGACGAGGACCAGCACGACCGCCACGACCACCCCGCGCCGGTCGAGGTGGGCCAGGAGCCCGTTGGTGATCGCGAAGCCGAGGCCCAGGAGCACGACGAGGGTGAGCAGGACCTCGAGGCGGCTGATGACGTCGTGCATGTGGCGGTGGTACTCGTGGTCGCGCTCGAACGAGCGCACCGTGAGGGCGCACGCGAAGACGGCGAGGAAGCCGTAGCCACCCGTGAGCTCGGCGGCGCCGTAGGCGAGGAGCAGGGCGGAGAGCGCGAGCAGGGGCTCCCCCACCTCCGCGAGCCGGAGCGAGCGGGCCGGGGCGCGGAAGGCAAGCCGCACGAGGCCCCACCCGACCACGACACCGGCGAGCACCCCGACGACGACCTTGCCGACGAGCTCCCAGGCGAGCCAGCCGAGGAGCCACTCGGAGGCCGGCCCGACCGAGGCGAGGAAGATCGCGGCGTAGACGAAGGGGAAGGCCAGCCCGTCGTTGAGCCCCGCCTCGCTCGTCAGCGCGAACCGGACCTCGTCGGTCTCGTCGATCTCCTCCTCGTCGCCCTCGAGCGTCGGGCCCTCGACCTGGACGTCGGAGGCGAGCACGGGGTCGGTCGGGGCGAGCGCCGCGCCGAGGAGCACCGCGGCGGGGAGGGCGACGCCCAGCGGCCCCCAGGCGAGGAGCGCGACTGCACCGATCGTCAGGGGCATGGCGATGCCGAGCAGCCGCCAGGCCGGTGACCACGCGCGCCAGGACTCCCGGCTGCGCCACCGCAGGGGCCGGTCGAGCGCCAGCCCGACGCCCATGAGAGCGACGAGCACGCTCACCTCGGTGAGGTGCTCGACGACCGGGCGCACCGCGACGGGGTCGAGCTCGACGTCCCCGGCCATCGGGAGCAGCCCGACGACCATCCCGGTGGCGACGAGCACGATCGGCGCCGACAGGGCCCACCGGTGCAGGGCCTGGGGCAGCACGGCGGCGAGCAGCAGCGACCCCCCGAGCAGGAGGTAGACGAGCTCGGGGCTCACGGGATGTCGACCCCGACGTCCCACAGGTGGTGGGCCAGGTCGTGGAGGCCGTACTGCCCCAGGGTGAGCGCCGTGAACTCCGAGCCGTCCGAGCGCAGGCCGGTGCGGCTCCACGCGTCGGCCGGCACCCCGGCATACGCCCCCGCGAGCCCGGACGCCGCCGCCAGCACCTCGCGCCCGACGACGGCCGGATCCTGCTCGCCGTAGCGGTCGGCCACGGCGGTGGCGTCCTGGTCCCAGTTGGCGAAGGTCGGCCGGTCCTGGCCGAGCACCATCCCGAGCCGCTCCTCGAAGAGCCGGCACACGTCGCGCACGTGGCACGCGTACTCCAGCGGGGACCACGTGCCGGGGTCCGGGCGGGTGGTCGCGTCGGGACGGTCGAGCCGCTCCGGCCAGGGACCGGTGTATGCCGTGACGCGCCTCGCGATGTCGGCCGCCGGCACCGCTGCCGCCTCGAAGCCGCACTCCGGACAGCGCCGGCGGAGGGTCCAGGTCCAGTCCTTGCCGTCCGGGACGATGCCGTCGGGCTCGGCACCGCCGTCGGCGGGCTGGTGCTCCGGCGAGGTCGTCATGAGCCGAAGACTACGCAGGTCGCTGGGCGGGGGCCTCCGTGCTGTACCTTCCACTCTGTGTCGGACGGATGGTGGCCATGGGTGGCACTGGCGGCCGTTCTCGTCGTGGTGGCCGGAGGGATCTGGCTCTACCTCTCGTCCCGCTCCAAGGGCCGGCACGCGAGCACACGTCCGGCCCGCAGCACCTTCCGTCGTGAGGAGGAGGAGACCCCCGTGCCTCCCCGCAAGCGCCTAGGCGTCGTCGTCAACCCCACCAAGCTCGAGGGGGAGGGCGACGTCCGTGGGCGCATCGCCGCGGTCTGCGCGGACCAGGGCTGGGACGAGCCGCTCTTCATCGAGACCGAGGAGCACGACGTCGGCTTCGGCCAGACGCGGACGGCGCTCGAGGCCGGTGTCGACGTCATCTGTGCCTTCGGCGGCGACGGCACGGTGCGCGCGGTCGCCCAGGAGATGGTCGGGTCCGGGGTGCCCATGGGGCTGCTGCCGGGCGGCACCGGCAACCTGCTCGCGCGCAACCTCGAGCTGCCGACCGACGACCTCGCCAAGGCGGTCAGCGTCGCGCTCACGGGTCGCAACCGGCACATCGACGTGGGGTGGATGACGCTCAACCCCGACGAGGCCAACCTCGAGGAGCACGTCGGCGAGGGGTCGTCGGCAGGGCCCCGCCGCCACGTCTTCCTCGTCATGGCCGGGCTGGGCCTCGATGCCGCGATCATGGACAACACCTCCGAGAAGCTCAAGGCGAAGATCGGGTGGACGGCCTACGTCCCCGCCGGCCTCAAGCACCTCCTCGTCGAGCGTTTCAAGGCCCACCTGACCCTCGACGGCGGCGCGACGTCGACGGTGCGGGCCCGCACGGTGCTCATCGGCAACTGCGGCAAGCTCACCGGCGGCATCAACCTCATGCCCGACGCGGTGCCCGACGACGGGATGCTCGACGTCGTCGTCATCGCCCCGAAGGGCCTCGCGGCGTGGGTCGGGGTGGCCGCGCGCGTGCTGAGCAAGAGCGAGCGGAGCACCCAGACCCTGGACCGCTACCGCTGCCAGTCGGTCGGCGTGCGGGTCGACCACGAGCAGAAGATCGAGCTCGACGGGGACATCATCGGCGAGGCCACCCACGTCGACGTCGAGGTTCAGCCGCGGGCCCTCATCGTGCGGACCGAGTCCGGTCGGCAACCGTCCGCCGCCTCGCCCGCCTCCTGACCCCCGCCTCAACTTTCCCGCCCGATCCAGCAACCTTCACCTTCGCAAGGGATCCGTTCCGGGGCGCAGGTGAAGCTCCTGGCATCGGGCGGGAAAGTTGAGGTGGGGCGGGGGTCAGAACTTGCGCTCGCGCCAGGTCCGCTCGAAGGGGAGCCGCCAGGTGAACGGGGCGATGAGCTGGTGGATCTGGTTCGGGCCCCACGTGCCCTGCGCGTAGGGACGCACCGGCGGCGGGCTGTCGAGGAGGGGCTGGGAGATCTCCCACAGGCGCTCGATGCCCGAGGCGGACGTGAAGAGCGTGCGGTCGCCACGGGCCGCGTCGTAGATGAGCCGCTCGTAGGCCTCGAGGACCGCGCCGGCCCACGACGTCTCCTGCATGGAGAACTGCATCGACAGCTTGTCGAGCCGGAACCCCGGGCCGGGTCGCTTGCCGTAGAAGGAGAGGGACATCCGCGACTTGTCGGCGAGGTCGAACGTCAGGTGGTCGGGGCCGTTGTCGCCGACGCCCGACCCCGGGGGGAACATCGACTGCGGGGGCTCGCGGAAGGCGATCGAGATGATCCGCGCCCCCTCGGCCATCCGCTTCCCGGTGCGCAGGTAGAACGGGACGCCCGCCCACCGCCAGTTGTCGACGTAGCACTTGAGGGCCACGAAGGTCTCGGTCTCGGAGTCCCCCGCGACGCCCGGCTCCTCGGTGTAGCCGGCGTACTGACCGCGCACGACGTCGCTCGGCGAGATCGGCTGCATGGAGCGGAACACCTTGTTCTTCTCCCGGGCGATCGCCGCGGGTTCGAGCGAGGTCGGCGGCTCCATCGCGGTGAACGCGAGGATCTGGAACAGGTGCGTCACGACCATGTCGCGGTAGGCGCCGGTCGCCTCGAAGAAGTCCGCACGCTGGGTCAGGCCGAGCGTCTCGGGGACGTCGATCTCGATGTGGGAGATGTTGTTGCGGTGCCAGATCGGCTCGAAGAGGCCGTTGGCGAAGCGGAAGGCGAGGATGTTCTGGGCGGCCTCCTTGCCGAGGAAGTGGTCGATGCGGAAGATCTGCTCCTCGTCGAACACCTCGTGCAGCTGCGCGTTGAGCGCGACGGCCGAGGCGTAGTCAGTGCCGAACGGCTTCTCCATGACGACCCGGCTGCGCTGGACGAGACCGGCTTCGAGGATGGTGCGCACCGCGGCCAGGGCGGCCTTGGGGGGGACCGAGAGGTAGTGCAGCCGCTGGTTGACGTCGCCGGGCAGCAGCTGCTCGGCACGGGCAACGGCGTCGCC